>WNDX01000049.1 GCA_009914615.1 Herbaspirillum frisingense | reverse complement strand
GCGCCTTCTATGCGATTCTTGTTCATCGGCTCGCGATTTACGCTCCACGCTTCCTTCCCACACTCGGTCACCCTCATGCAGTTGCGCTTCACTTCATTCACTGTGACCAGCTCATGGCGGGACTTGCACCCGCAGGAGTGCGCCCATGCTGGGCGCACAAAGAAAACCCGCCGGGCTTGCGCGGGGCGGGTTCAAGCTCAAATCATCCAAGTCCAGGAGGTATTGAGGAGACGCTTCGACTATAGCGAAACCGCGCAAGAGACGAAACGAAGCAATCGTCATGCCCTTATGCGTGACGGGCATAAGCCACAGCGGCGCGGCTTTGCAGGCGTTCAGCCGGGCTTGACCGGCATCCAGCGTTCCACCAGCCGGGTCCAGTAGGCGGCGCCGATCGGGATGTTGTCGTCGTTGAAGTCATAGCCGGCGTTGTGCAGCATGGGCTTGCCCTGGCCGTTGCCTACCCGCAGGAAGCAGCCGGGACGCTGTTGCAGGAAATAGGCGAAGTCCTCGCTGCCGGCGATCGGGCCGAAGGGCGCGATCACCTTGTCCTCGCCCACCAGCTCCGCCGCCACGCTACGCGCGAACTCGGTCTCGGCATCGCTGTTGACCAGCACCGGATAGCCGCGCAGATACTCGATCTCGGCCTTGCCGCCGTAGCTCTCGACATGGCTGCCGACCAGCGCGCGGATACGCTTTTCCAGCAGTTCGCGCACCTCGGGCTTGAAGGAGCGCACGCTCAGCTCCATCGTCGCGTATTCGGGAATCACGTTGGATGCCTGCCCGGCATGCAGCGTGCCGACCGTGACCACCGCGGTTTCCATCGGATCGACATTGCGCGAGACCACGGTCTGCAAGGCCATCACCAAACTGGCCGCGGTGACGATGGGATCGACCGACAAGTGCGGGCGCGCCGCATGGCTGCCGCGGCCGGTGATCTTGATCTTGACCGTGTCGCAGGCAGCCATGAAGGGGCCGCTGCGGAACATGAAGGTGCCGGTCGCCACGCCGGGATGATTGTGGATGCCGAACACGGCATCGCAGGGGAAACGCTCGAACAGGCGGTCTTCCAGCATCTTCTGCGCACCGCTGTTGAAGCCGGCTTCTTCCGCCGGCTGGAAGATCAGGTTCAGCGTGCCGTCGAAATTGCGCGTGCGCGCCAGGTGCTTGGCCGCGCCCAGCAGCATGGCGGTATGGCCGTCGTGGCCGCAGGCGTGCATGGTGCCCTGCTTGCTGCTGGCCCAGTCGAGGCCGGTTTCCTCGTGGATGGGCAGGGCATCCATGTCGGCGCGCAGGCCGATGCTGCGCGCGCCGGCGCCCACGCGCAGTGTGCCCACCAGGCCGTTGCCGCCGATGTGACGGGTGACGGCATAGCCCCACTCCTCCAGCCGCGCCGCCACCAGGGCTGCGGTATCGGCCTCCTGGAAGGACAGCTCGGGATGCTGGTGGATGTGGCGGCGGATGCCGGTGATCTCTTCCTTGATGTCATCCAGGTCGGCGACCTGGCACAAATCATTGGCGTGGCTCATTGTTGTTCTCCGTTGGGTGCGCGGCGCGGCTTGGAGCGCGGGCGATCAGGCGGCGGCACGACGCGCCATCACCTGCGCGCCCTGCTCGGCCAGATCCCAGAACAGGCCGGCCATCACTTGCAGCGATTCGCGCGAAACGCTGGCCAGTATATGCTCGTTGGGCGCATGCTGCGAGCAGGCCGGATAGGAGTGCGGCACCCACAGCGTGGGCAGGCCCAGCGTCTCGGAAAACACGTCGTTGGGCAGCGAGCCGCCCAGATTGGGCAGCAGCGTGGGCAGCTTGCCGCTGGTCTCCTGCATCGAGGCCAGGCCCCAGCGTACCCACTCGTCGTCCGGATCCAGCCGCGTGGCGGAGAACTGCACGCCCGACAGCGTCACCTCGACATCGTCGTAGCCGTGCGCGCTGAGATGGGCGCGGATATTGTCCAGGAAATGCTTGTCGTCGCTGCCGACCACGAAGCGGATCTGGCAATGCGCGCTGGCATGGCCGGGAATCGCATTGACCGGCGCTTCCGGATTGCCGGTCTTGAAGGCCAGCACTTCCAGCGTGTTCCAGCCGAACACGCGCTCGGCCGGCGTCATGCCCGGTTCGCCCCACTCGGTATCGACTTCGGGATCGTTGGACCCGCCCCCCACCTGCACCCCGGCCAGCGCGTTGCGTACGCTCTGCGGCAAGGTATCCGGCAAGAGGCTGGGCACGCGGATGCGGCCGCGGCCATCGACCAGGCAGGCGATCGCATTGGCCAGGCGCACGCCCGGATTGCGCAGCAGGCCGCCCCAGTTGCCCGAATGGTGGCCGCCGTCGCGCAGATTGACCTTGAGATCGAAATTGCAACCGCCGCGCGAACCGAGGAACATGGTCGGCGTCGGCGCATTCACGCGCGGGCCGTCGGAGGCAATGAAGACGTCCGACTTCAGGCGCGCGGCATATTGCTTGCACACCGCGTTCAGGCCGGGCGAGCCGGTTTCCTCGCCCATCTCCAGGATCACCTTGACGTTGTAGCCCAGCTTGCCGCCGCGCGCCTTCATCACCTCTTCCAGCGCGGCGAAGTTGATGGTGTGCTGGGCCTTGTTATCGGCGGTACCGCGACCGTACCAGCGGTCGCCATCGACCACGATCTCCCACGGCGAGAGACCGGCGCGCCATTGCTTGTCATAGCCGCGCACCACGTCACCGTGGCCGTAGGTCAGCAAGGTGAAGGCCGCCTCCTCTTCCATGCGTTCGCCGATCAGGAAGGGACTGCCGCCGGGCAGCGGGTTCTCGACCACTTCGTTGGCGAAACCCAGGCCTTGCAGGTAGGGGATGATTTCCTGCGTCAGGTAGTCGTACAGGATGGGACGGCTGGCCGGCTCCTGGCTTTCGGTGCGGATGGCGACGCGCTTCTTCAGCGTCTCCATGAAACGGCCTTCATCGAAATAAGCCTCTACGCCGGCGATGGCTTGCGCTCTGCTCATGCTGCTTCTCCTCTCGTCAAATTCGCTTGTTTGCCTGGCGGCGGGCGACAAACCGCCCTGCCCGTTTCGGCGTCCATGGATTCCTTGCTGCATCCTGCTTGTCGCTCAGATGGCCGCGGCGAGCTCCGGCAGCCCCTTGCCCGGCTCGGGCGTCAGCGCCGACGCCAGCAGCATGCGCGTGTACGGATGCTGGGCGTCGCTGAAGATCTTTTCGCGCGTCTGCAGTTCGACGATGCTGCCCTTGTTCATCACCGCCACCCGGTCCACCAGATGCTCGACCACGCCGAGGTCATGGCTGATGAACAGATAGGTCAGGCCGAACTCGGCCTTCAGATCCAGCAGCAGGTTGAGGATCTGCGCCTGCACCGAGACGTCCAGCGCCGAGGTCGGCTCGTCGCAGATCAGGATGTCCGGGCGCAGGGTCAGCGCCCGCGCGATCGCCACGCGCTGGCGCTGGCCGCCCGAGAGCTGGTTCGGATACTGGCCATAGGTGCGCTCCGGCATGCCCACCAGATCCAGGATCTCGCGCACCTGGCGGGCGCGCTCGGCGGCATTGCCCACGCCATGCAGCTTCAGCGGCAGGCCGACGATCTCGGCCACGGTCTTGCGCGGATTGAGCGAGGAATACGGATCCTGGAAGATCGGCTGGATATGGCGCGCATGCGCCTTGCGCTGGGCGGGATCCACTTCGCGCCCGTTGAACAGCACGTTGCCCGCGCTCGGCGCCAGCAGGCCCAGCAACATCTTGGCCAGCGTGCTCTTGCCACAGCCGGATTCGCCCACCAGCCCCAGCGTCTCGCCGCGATACAGGCGCAGCGACACATCGTTGACCGCACGGATCTCGCCCGGCGGCTTGAACATGCCGCGCTTCAATTGATACACCTTGGACAGCGCGCACAGTTCCAGCGCAATGTCATCCTGTGGCGCCGGCTGCAGTTTTTCCATGTCGTCCATGTTCATGCCAGCGCCTCCATGCGTTCGGTGTGCGGCAGCGCGTCCAGCTTGTGGCAACGCGCATAGTGCGGCGCACCCGCGCGGCCCTTGTCCGGCATGGGCGGATCGGCTTCGCAGCCGCCATCGGCCAGCGCGCAGCGGTTGCGGAAGGCGCAGCCGCCGACCTCGCCCACCAGGCTGGGCACCACGCCCGGAATGGCTTGCAGGCGGCTGCCCGGCAGCGTCTTGCCGCGTACCGGAATGCAGTTGAGCAGCCCGCGCGTATAGGGATGGCGCGGCTCGGCAAACAATTGGCCGACGTCGCTGGTTTCCACCACCTGCCCGGCGTACATCACCGCCACCCGGTCGGCGATGCGCGACACCACGCCCAGGTCGTGGGTGATGAAGATCACGGCGGTGCCGAACTCTTGCTGCAGCTCGCGGATCATGCGCAGGATCTGCGCCTGGATGGTGACGTCCAGCGCGGTGGTGGGCTCGTCGGCGATGATCAGGTCGGGGTTGCACATGAGCGACATGGCGATCATCACGCGCTGGCGCAGGCCGCCGGAAAGCTGATGCGGATACTGGCGCAGCCGGTCTTCGGCGTTGGCGATGCCGGTGCGGTGCAAGAGATACAATGCCCGCTCGCGCGCCTCGGCGCGGGTCACGCGCGGTTGCTGCAGCAGGGCTTCGCACAGCTGGTTGCCCAGCGTATAGGCCGGGTTGAGCGAGGTCATCGGCTCCTGGAAGATCATCGCCATGCGCTTGCCGCGCAATTGCATGCGCTGCTTTTCGCTCATGCCGCCGAGATCGGCGCCGTCGAACAGGATATGGTCGGCGCTGCACTGCGCCTTGCGTGGCAGCAGGCCCATCAGGGCCAGCGAGGTCATCGACTTGCCGCAACCCGATTCGCCCACCAGGCACAGCATCTCGCCGCGCCGCACCTGGAAATCGATGCCGCGCACGGCGTGCAGCATGCCGTTCTCGGTGGGCAGATCCACCTTCAGGTTTTTCACGTCCAGCAATACGCTCATGGCTTTCTCCTTGGCCGCCGTTCAGTTGCGTCCGTCAGGCGCGTTGACGTCGCGGATGCCGTCGCCCACCAGGTTGATGGCCAGCACCAGCACCGCCAGCGCCAGGCCCGGAATGACGATCACCCACGGCTTGAAGAACATGTAGGACTTGCCCTCCGAGACCATCAGGCCCCAGGACGGCGTGGGCGGCTGCACGCCCAGGCCAAGGAAGGACAGCGTGGCCTCCAGCAGGATCGCGTGCGCCATTTCCAGCGTCGCCACCACGATCAGCGCGCCCATGATGTTGGGCAGGACTTCGCGCACCAGGATGTAGGGCGTGGAAGCGCCGATGACACGGGCGGCGGCGATGAACTCGGCATCGCGCAACTGCTGGGTGGCCGAACGCGTGACCACCGCAAAGCGATCCCACAGCAGCAGCCCCAGCAGGATGATCACCACCTTCAGCGAACCGCCCACCAGCGACGCCATGGCCAGCGCCACCAGCACCACCGGCATGGCCAGACGGGTGGTGATCAGGTAGCTGATCACGGCATCGGTGCGGCCGCCAAAGTAGCCGGCCAGCACGCCCAGCGTAGTGCCGATCAGGCCCGAGATCAGCGCCGCGGCGATGCCGATGGTGAGCGAGACGCGGGCGCCGTAGATCAGGCGCGAGAGGTAGTCACGGCCCAGCTTGTCGGTGCCGAGGATGTGTTCCCAACTGCCCTGAGCCTGCCACACCGGCGGGATCAGGCGCGCGCTCACATCCTGGTCGAAGGGATCATGCGGCGCCAGCAGCGGCGCAAAGACCGCCGCCAGTACGATCAGCGCCAGCACGGCGGCGCCCAGCGTCAGCCCGCGATGGCCGAGCAGGCGGTTCAGCCTGCGGCGCCAGGCCGGCGCCGGTCTCAGCGCGCTCTGCAACAGCGCGCCGGGCTGCATGGTGGTGGAGGTGGCGGTCATGTCGGCTCCCTGGTCGGATTAGCGGGTACGGATGCGCGGATCGAGCAGCGCATTGATGACATCGGCCAGGAAGGTCAGGCCGATGTAGAACATGGCGATGATCAGCACCACCGCCTGCACCACCGGATAGTCGTTGCGCGAGATGGCGTCCCAGGCCAGCTGGCCCAGGCCCTGCATGGAATACACCGATTCGATGACCACCGAGCCGCCCAGCATGAAGCCCAGTTCCACCGCCGCCAGCGCCACCACCGGGATCACCGCGTTACGCAGCGCATGCTTGAACACCACCCGCGATGTCGATAGCCCCTTGGCCCGCGCCGTGCGGATGTAGTCCGACCCCAGCACTTCGAGCATGCCCGAGCGCGTCAGGCGCATCATGGCCGGCATGGCGTAGTAACCCAGCGCCACCGCCGGCAGGACGAAGTGTTGCCAGCTCTCGTTGCCGGCCACCGGCAGCCAGTGCAGCGTGACGGCGAAGATCAGGATCAGCGTCAGCCCGAACCAGAAGCTGGGCATGGCCTGCCCGACCACCGCCACCAGCAGCGCGGCGCGGTCCAGCCAGGTGTCGCGGTAAATGGCCGCCAGCACGCCCAGCGGGATGGCGATCAGGATGGCCAGCAGCAAGGCGCTGCCGCCCAGCTTGAAGGTGATCGGTAGGCGTTCGGCGATCATGTCCATCACCGAGCCCTGGAAGTAGAAGGAATTGCCGAAATCGAGGTGCAGCGCCTTGCCCAGCCACTCGAAATATTGCGTGGCCACCGGGCGATCCAGACCGAACTGGGTGCGCACCGCCTCGACCTGGGCGGCCGTGGCCTCCGGGCCGGCAATCGAGACGGCGAGGTCGCCTGACATGTGCAGCAGCGAAAAGCTGACCACGGAAACCGTCAGCGCCACGCACAAGGCAATCAGCAGACGGCGCAGGATGTAGATCAACATGGCGGCCCTTCCATATCTGGGTTGGCGGGTGGCGCATCGGCGCGCGCCCCGGACAGTGCTTGCAAGTTGCGCGCCTGCCCGAGGCGCGCCGCAGTGACTTACTTCCAGCTGGCCTCGTAGAAGCGCGGCAGCTCGTCCGGATAGCCCTGGAACTTGAGCTGCGCGTTGTAGGCATAGAAGGTCGAGTACGAGAACATCGGCGCCACATAAGCCTGCTTGGAGATCAGCTCCTGCGCCTTGGTGTAGTTGGCCTTGCGCACCGCCGGGTCGATCGAGGAGTCGGCGGTCTGCAGGTATTGCTGCAGTTGCGGGTCCTTGGTCACGTCATCGGCGCTGCCCTTGAAATACACGCCGGCGAAGGCCGAGGTGTCGTTCATCGAGAACGAGCCCCAGGAGTAGAAGCTCATCGGCGTCTTGCCGGCGCGGTACTCGTTTTGCAGCGCCGCGAACTTCATGTAGTGCAGGCGCGCGCGGATGCCGACCTTGTGCAGGTCGCCGATGATGGCCTCGGCCACTTCGCGTTCGCGGTAGGCGTAGATATCGGTATCGAAGCCGTTCGGATAGCCGGCTTCGGCCAGCAACTGCTTGGCCTTGGCCGGGTTGTAGTCGAATTTGATGGCGGCATTGCTATCGCAGCCGAACTGGGTGCGGAAACAGGCCGTATAGACCGGCTGGCTGCCGCCGCGCATCAGGTTGTCGGCGTAGCCCTTGCGGTTGATCGCATGATTCACCGCCTGGCGCACGCGCACGTCCTTGAACGGCGAATTGGGCGCCGAGGTGCCGGTGGCGTCCAGCGTGATGAAGCCCACGCGCATGGTCTCCCCGCTTTGCACCGACAGCTTGGGATTGGTCTTGAGCGAGTCGGCCTGATCCGGCGGCACACGCCAGATCCAGTCGATGGCGCCCGTCATCAACTGCGCGGCGCGGGTCTCGGGATCGGGGATCACCACGAACTTGATGTTGCCGATGGTGGGCTGGCCCTGCGGGCTGTCCTTGAAATAGTTGGCGTTCTTGACCAGGGTCACGCCCTGCCCCGGCGTCACGCCGGTGACCTTGTACGGGCCGGTGCCGATGGGCGCCTTGGCGAAGCCTTCCAGGCCGACCTTCTTGAAGTAGGCGGCAGGATAGATCGGCATCGGGCCGGCCAGGTATTCCAGCGCGGCCGGGAACGGCGCCTTCAGGTTGATGCGCACCTTGTAGTCGCCCAGCTTATCGACGCTCTTGATCCAGTCGGTGTTCTGGCGCGTGACCGCCTTGGATTCCGGCGATACCGCATAGTTGAACGTGAACGCCACATCGTCGGCAGTAAACTTGTCGCCGTTCTGGAATTGCACGCCCTGGCGCAGATCCAGCACCAGCGCGGTAGGCGACTCCCACTTCCAGGCGGTGGCCAGTTGCGGCTTGTATTCGTTGGTCTTGGGATCGCGGTAGATCAGGGTATCCCAGATCAGGTGCGCCAGGATCACCCCTTCGCGCAGGTTGTTGTGATACTGGCTGATGTTTTCGACTTCGCTGTCGGAGGCGTAGATCAAGGTGTCGTTGGCCTTGTTGGCCAGCGCGGAAAGCGATGCGGTTGCCCCCGCAACCAGCACTGCACATCGCGACCAGCCCAGCAGAGATTTCTGTAGTGCGTTCATTCCAACCCCTTCTTCCATGTAAGAGAAATTTGAAAAAACAGCGACGTCGAGGGCATACTAGGTCACGTTTTATCGATGCCGCAATAAGCAAATTTATAAGACTGCGTTGCCGAAAAGAGATGGCCCGGTTTGTGCACCACAATGTATGGGCGAAGGTAAAACCCGCATTGCAGCTGGGTTGCTGGCGCGCGCGCAGGTGCAGCATTTTGCAGGCGGACGTGACCGGGCCGGCTGCACCAAAGGCGTGAAGCGCGCACCAAATAAACCATCCATATATTTTTCGCGCCGCCCCCGGAACGGGGTGGCGACACCGTTCCAAGCGAGGTTCGCCATGAAATCGCAGCACCTGCAAGACACCGCCCTGCGCTACTTCCTGGAAGTGGTACGCTGCGGCTCGATCAGCGAAGCCTCGCAACGGCTCAACGTGGCCAGTTCGGCCATCAGCCGCCAGATCAGCAGCCTGGAGGAAATGCTCGATACGGTCTTGTTCGAACGGCGGCCGCGCGGCATGGTGCTATCGGCCGGGGGCGAGATGCTGGCCGCGCATGCGCGCAAGATGGCGCTGGAGGCCGATCGCGTGGTGGCCGACCTGCAGGCGCTCAAAGGCCTGCGCAGCGGACGGGTTCGGTTGTCGGCGTCGGAGGGATTCTCGATCGACTTCCTGCCGCGCCTGATCAATGCCTTCCAGAAGAAATATCCGGGCTTCGTGTTCCAGCTCTTCGTCGGCGCGCCCGCGGCGGTGTCGCGCCAGGTGCGCGAGGGCAATGCCGATATCGGCCTGACCTTTTCGCGCCTGCCGGAACCGGAAATCAAGGTAGTCCATCGCCAGCCCGGGCCGATCGCGCTGGTGATGCGCAACGAACACCCGCTGGCGCGCTTCCGTCAGATATCGCTGTCGCAGATCCGGCCCTATCCCATGGCCCTGCCCGATCCCACCACCACGCTGCGCCAACTGTTCGACATCGCGTGCAGCCGGCAACAGGTGGTGATCGAGCCGGTGATGACCAGCAACTACATCCAATCGCTGCACAACTACGTGCTGGACAACGATGCCCTCTCCATCACCGGCGAGGTCACGGTGCGCTACCGCATCGCCAGCGGCGAGCTGACCATGCGGCCGATCCGCGACTGTCCGGACGACGGACGTTTCGTGGAAGTGCAGACCCTGGCCGGCCGCACGCTGCCGCGCAGCGTGGAGATTTTCCTGGAATATCTGGTGGCGGACCTGAGCAAGGATCTGTGAGCCGCGTCCGGCTCAGTCCTTGCGCATCTCGACGATGGCGCCGCGCTGCGGCAGGAACAAGGCGCGCGCCTCGGGCGGTACGTCCACCGCAATCTGCACCGGCTTGCGCTCGACGACATTGACGAAACTGCCGGCCTGGCCCTCGCCCGCCGCCCCGGTTGCGCCGCCGATGGCCTTGATGCGCCCCGTGAACGCCTGACCCGGCTCATCCTGCAAGCGCACGGTGGCTTCCTGGCCGACGTGCAGCTTGCCGGTTTCCTTGTCCTTGAAACGGGCGGTGACGATGACCTCGACCGGGCTCAGGCGCAGCACCACCTGGTCTTCCGCGAGTGCATCGCCGGCGCGCACCGTCAGGTCGCTGACGCGACCGTCGGCCGGGGCGACCAGTTGCGACAAGCGGGCTTCGTTGGCTTCATCGTTGTAGCGCGCGTCGATCACGACGCCCATGCCCTGCAGCGCCGGCATCTGGCCATTGTCGTACGCCTGCTGGCGGCTATTCCCCAGGAGTTCGTTGACGGACTGCTTGAGCTTGGCCATCTCTTGCGGATCCGGCGTCAGGCGCACCAGCAACTGCCCTTTCTTCACCTCGTCACCCTCCTTCACCAGCACCTCCCTCACCTGCCCTGCGATCTCCGGCGTCACCGGCACGATGGCCGAGGATACGCTGGCGTCGTCGGTGCTTGGCCCGCGTCCCGAACAGGCGCCAAGTGCCAGCGCCAGCGGCAATACGCAAAGCGTCAGCAGCAGCCTGCGGCGCAGCGGGATGACGAAGAGAGGAGAACAGGAAGAAGAAACGGCGGCCGAAGCAGTCATCGCGCACTCACGCAAAAAGAGACTTGCTTACGACCGCCGTCCACGGCCGAGGTTTCCCGGCCCATGAGATGGTTTGCCGGCCGCTGCCATTCAGACAAGCGCCGGCGCCTGGATCAGCCCTCCGGCGACCAGCCCAGACCCAGCGCCTTCTGGATGCCGACGAAGCTGCGCGTCAGGTTGGCTTCGGCTTGCAGCAGATTCTGCTGGGCCGAGAGTTGCTGGCGCGTGGTGTCGAGCACCTCGATCAGGGTGCCGGTGCCGGCCTTGTAACGCTGGCTCGCCAGTTCCAGCGCGCGATCGGCCGAGGCCTTGGTGCGCGCCACCGTGGCCACCGTCACGCGACCATAGCGGAAGCGCGAGAGCGAATCCTCGGCGTCGCGCAGGGCCTCCAGCACCGCTTGCCGGTACTTGGCCTCGGCCTCGTCGCGCACGCGCTCGGCTTGCGTGACGCGCGCCTTGGCGCGGCCGAAGTCGAGGAAATTCCAGCTCAGCATCGGCGCGCCGATGGCGGCAAAGTCGTCCAGCCGCGTCAGGTCGGAAGCATGCGTGCCGCCCAGGCCGATGACGCCGAACAGCTTCAGGCTGGGATAGCGCGCCGCTTCGGCCTGGCCGATCTTGGCGGTGTCGGCGGCCAACGTGCGCTCGGCAGCGCGCACGTCGGGGCGGCGACGCAGCAGCGAGGTCGGATCGCCCACCGCCACTTGCGCCGGCGGTAGCGGCACCGGCGCCACGGCCGCCAGTTCGCCGTCCAGCGCACCCGGTTCCCGCCCCAACAGCGTCGCCAACTGGTTCAGGTAAGCGTCACGGTCGGCCTGCAGCGGCACCAGATCGGCGCGCGTGCCGTCGAGCTGGTTCTGGATGCGGATCTGATCCAGCGCCGAGGCGGTGCCGCGCTCGACGCGCTGGCCGGTCAGCCTGAGCATGTCTTCCTGTGCGCGCACCGATTGCTCGCCCAGCGCCAGGCGCTGCTGGCGATCGCGCAGGTTGATGTAGGCGTTGGCTACCTCGGCCGCCAGGCTCACCTGGACGTCGGCCAGCGAGGCTTCGGCCGCTTCGGCGCTGGCGCCGGCCGATTGCACGGCGCGCCGGTGAGCGCCGAACAGATCCACTTCCCAGGTGGCGTCAAAACCCAGGCTATACAGGTTGGCGCTGGTGGAGGAACCCGACGAAGAAGAACCGGATCCGCCGTTCAGCCCAGCCAGATTGACGGGCGGCAGACGCGCATGGGCCGCCAGTGCGGAAGCGCCGACCGTGGGCGCGGCGTTGGCCTGCTCCAGATTGAGCGCGGCGCGCGACTGCTGCAGCCGGGCGCGCGCCACGCTCAGGTTGGGATTGGCTTCCAGTGCGCGCTGCACCAGGCTGTTGAGCAAGGGATCGTCAAGGCCTTCCCACCAGCGGTTGGAGGGCATGGCCGCGGTGGCCGAGGCGTCGGCGCGCACGAAGCGGCCGCTCTGGGCCGCGCGCGGCGCGGCGTCCGGCGGACCGGCGTATTCCGGGCCGAGCGCGCAGCCGGCCAGCAGGGCCGCGGCAGCCAGCGCGATCAGGCGCGCCGCGGGAAAGGTCGTGAGTTGTGTAGGCATAGTCATGATCAGTGTGAGGCCACCGGCGCGGCGTGGGTCGGCAAGGGGCGCAGGAACAGCACCAGCGGGGTAACGCAGAGGATGGCCACGCCCAGCATCCAGAACAGGTCGGCGTAGGTCATGGTCAGCGCCTGCGCTTGGATCGTGCTGCCGAGCAGGCGGATCGCGGTATCCTGGCCGCCCAGCAGATGGCCCTGGGCGGCAATGGTCGATTGCACCAGCTCGGAATTGGCCGACAGACTCTCTTCCAGTCGGCGGCTGTGCAGCCACAGGCGCTGATCCTGGATCACGGCGATGCTGGCCAGCGCCAACGAACCACCCAGGTTGCGCGCCGCGCTATACAGTCCGGAGGCATCTCCGGCCTGCGACGGCGGCACTGAGCGGATCGCCGCCTGGTTCAGGAACAGCATCGCCAGCACCGTGCCGACGCCGCGCATGAGCTGCGAGGCCACGAAGGAACCGCCATAGGACAGCGGGCTCAGATCGGTTTCGATGAAGGCCGACAGCGCCAGCAGCAAGAAGCCGGTGCCGACCGCGATGCGGATATCGACCAGGCGCATGAGCATTGGCGTGAACGGCATCATCAGGATCATCGGCACGCCCGACAGCAGCACCACCCAGCCCGATTGCAGCGAGTTGTAGCCGGCGATGCCGGACAGGAACTGCGGGATCACATAGGCCGTGCCGTACAGCGCCACACCGACGATCATGGCCATCATCACCACCGAACCGAACTGACGGTCGCGCAGCAGGCGAAGCTGGATCACCGGATGGCGGGCGCGGATCTGGCCGATCGCCAGCAGGATGAAGCCCAGCACCGAGGCCGCCGCGATCCAGCGGATGTCGGGCGAGGAGAACCATTGCTCGCGCTCGCCCTCTTCCAGCACCACGGTCAGCCCGCCCAGGCCCAGCGCCAGGCCGGCGATGCCGAACCAGTCGGCCTCGGCCAGTTGCTCCAGCTTGGGGCGCTCGTAGGGAATCGCCACCAGCAGCAGCGTGATCAGCGCCGCGCCCACCGGCAGATTGATGAAGAAGGAATAGTGCCAGCTGACGTTCTCGGTCAGCCAGCCGCCCATCACCGGCCCCAGCACCGGGCCGAGGATGGCGGTGGCGCCGAACATGGCATTGCCGACCGGCTGCTGCGCGCGCGGCAGCCGGGTGGCGATGATGGTCATGGCAGTCGGGATCAGCGCGCCACCGGTGAAACCTTGGCCGACGCGGCCGATGATCATCATGGTCAGCGTGGTGGACAGGCCGCACAGCACCGAGAACATGGTGAACAGGCTGGCCGCCGTCAGCAACAGCACGCGCAGTCCCAACAAGCGTTCCAGCCAGGCCGACATCGGAATGATGACGATCTCGGCCACCAGGTAGGCGGTGGCGATCCAGGTGCCTTCGGTGCCGGAGGCGCCGATCTCGCCCTGGATGGTGGGCAGCGAGGAGTTGACGATGGAGATGTCCAGCGTCGCCATCAACGCGCCCAGCGTGCCGGCCGCCACCGCCAGCCAAGCGGCGGCATCGGCCTTCTCGCCATTGGCCCCCGCGGGCCTGGCGGATGCGGCGCTGCTCACTTCTGCTCCTTGGTCGGCTTGGCATCCACCGTGGCATTGGCTTCGCTGTTGCGCTCGCGCTGCGCGCGCAATTCATCCTTGGCGGCGATGGTGTTGACTTCCACCGTCACCGAGAGGCCGGCCACGAACACCTTGCGATCCTGCGGCGAGGCATCGACGGCGATGCGCACCGGCACGCGCTGGACGATCTTGGTGAAGTTGCCGGTGGCGTTCTGCGGCGGCAGCAGCGAGAACTGCGCGCCAGTGCCGGGCGAGATGCTTTCCACGTGCCCCTGGAATTCCAGGCCAGGCCAGGCCAGGCAAGGCATCGACCTTGATCACGGCGGGCTGGCCGATGCGCATCATGCCGATCTGGGTTTCCTTGTAGTTGGCGGTGACGTAGAAGTTGGTCGGCACCACGGTCATCATGCGCGTGCCGGCCGAGACGAACTGGCCGATGCGCACCTGCTTGTCGCCGATGCGGCCATCGACGCTGGCGCGCACTTCGGTCGAACCGAGGTTGACGCTGGCGGCGTCGTACTGGGCCTTGGCGGTCTCGCCCTGGGCCTGCGCCTGGCGCACCTGGGCCTGGATCGAATGCACGCGCAGCTGCGCCGCATCCAGCGCGGCGCGGCGCGCGGCGACGGTGGAACGGGCCTGGGCCATCTGGTTGCGCAGCGTGGTCAGGCGTTCGCGCGTCTCGGCGCCGGAAGCGGCCAGCGGCGTGTAGCGCTCGACTTCGGCGGTGGCGAAGCGGGCATCTTCCTCGGCCGACGCCAGTTGCGCCTTGGCCTGGTCGATGGCGGCCTTCTGCTCGGCCAATTGGGCCTTGGCGGCTTCTTCGCTGGCCGCCGCGGCGTCGATCTGCGCCTTGGACTGCGCGGTCTGGGCCGAGTAATCGCGCGGATCGATGCGCACCAGCGGCTGGCCGGCCTTCACGTCCTGGTTGTCGGCCACCAGCACTTGCTCGACGTAACCGGAGACCTTGGGCGACACCGTCACGCTGTCGGCATAGACAAAGGCGTCATTGGTGCTTTCCAGGTACTTGCCGCGGAACTGGTAGTAGAGAATCCAGGCCGCCACCACGATCAGCACCAGCACCATCAGCGAGCGCAGGATGAATCGGGCGCGCGGACTCAAGCGCTTCTTCTGCTTGCCGTCGTTGCCATTGCCGTTGTTGCCGTTGTTGGCGTTGCCGCCCTTGTCCTGCCCGGCGCCCGGGCTGTCCTGCCCTGCTCCGGAATTGCTTGTTGTGGCGTCTGTCATCTTTTTTGTCCTAATATCGGGGTTGCCCGGCATGGCCGGAGCGACGGGTAAATCAGCTAGCGAAAGAATTAATGAGGTACCATATGATATGGTATCTGGAAAAATCATGTCCACCAGCTTTACAAACGACTACACCAAAGCCGCAGACGCGCTGCGCGACTTCTACCTGCGCTCGCACCGCGCGCTGGACAAGCTCCTCTCGGCCCAGGGCGCCTCGCTGGCGCGCACCAAGATGCTGGTCCACATCGGCCGCAACGGCCCGGTGCGCTCCACCGACCTGGCCGAAGCCTTCGGCTTCGCGCCGCGCACCATCACCGAAGCGGTGGACGGCCTGGAACGCGATGGCCTGGTGGAAAGAACCGCCGATCCGGCCGATCGCCGGGTCAAGCACATTTCTTTGACCGGATTGGGCAAGGAAGTGCTGTGCTCATCGGAACCGGTGCGCAACCGCTTCGGACAGCGGCTGTTCGAAGCGCTGGACCAGGACGAGACACACCAGTTGGCTCAACTGTTGGGCAAGCTCAACAGCCGGCTGGCGGAGATGGAGGTGGAGTATTCCGGGGCGGCGCAAGCGGCCGGGGATGAGACTGGCGCGGGGAAGCACGGGCGCAAGTGATGCCGTAGTGCCAGATTGGCGTGGGGAATGCGTGGATGGCGTAGGCGGTATTGTTGGATGGCCTGGCCAGGCGCGACGAACGACACTGGGTCCCGGCTTTCGTCAGGACGACGGTGAAGTGGGTGAGGTCGGTTGGCAAGCGCGATGCCACTCCGCCTGACACCTATCTCCCGCATCAATGTGCCGTCGTCCCGGCGAAGACCGGAACCCGGGTCCTTAGACCATCGTCACCCAAGATCCCGCGACTGAAGAGACATCGTCGCCCAACACATCGGTGAGCCCCGGCGCTCACCGGGAATCCCGATCAGGAAAAACAGCCGCCATCAACGATCGGCAAAGCGATCCGTCGCCGCAATCAGTTGATCCAGAATCCCCGCTTCGTTGTACGCATGCCCGGCGCTATCGATCATGTGCAACTCCGACTCCGGCCACGCCTGATGCAGATCCCAGGCCGATTTCGGCGGCGTCGCCAGGTCGTAGCGCCCTTGCACGATCACGCCGGGAATCCCCTTCAGGCGCGCGGCATTGGCCAGCAACTGGCCCTCTTCCATGAAGCCCTTGTTGAAGAAGTAATGGTTCTCGATGCGCGCAAACGCCAGCGCGAACAGGGCATCGTTGAAGGAATCGATCAGCCGCTCGTCCGGCACCAGCGTGATGGTGCTGGCTTCCCAGCGGCTCCAGGCGCGCGCGGCCTGCAGCTTGGCAGCCTCGTCGTTGCCGGTCAGGCGCTTGCGGTAAGCGGTGACCAGGTCGCCGCGCTCGGCCTCGGGAATCGGCGCCAGGAATTCCTCCCAGCGATCCGGCGCCATCCATGATGCGCCTTCCTGGTAGTACCAATGCAGTTCGGCCTGGCGCAGGAGGAAGATGCCGCGCAAGACCAGCTCGGTCACGCGCCCGGGATGGGTCTCGGCGTAGGCGAGCGCCAGCGTGCTGCCCCAGGAACCGCCAAACACTTGCCACTTGTCGATATTGAGCATCTCGCGCAGGCGCTCGATGTCGGCCACCAGATCCCAGGTGGTGTTGGCGTCCAGGTTGGCGTGTGGCAGCGAGCGGCCGCAGCCGCGCTGATCGAACAGCACGATGCGGTATTTCTCCGGATTGAACAGACGGCGATGCGACGGGCCGCTGCCGCCGCCGGGCCCGCCGTGCAGGAACACCACCGGCTTGCCGCGCGGATTGCCGCACACCTCCCAATACACGCGATGGCCGTCGCCCACGTCCAGCAAGCCCTTGTCATAGGGTTCGATGGGCGGATAGAAGCTGCGCAGTTGGGGGGCGGACGTGGCAAGCTGAGATGCGGCAGAAGTCATCGACGGATCCTCTTGGTTGAGTACGAGCCATCAGTATAGGACCTTGTGAAAGATCGTTCACTCGACCACAAGTTCTGGATTGTTCTTCACCTCGTTGAGCACGAAGAAGGAACGCAGCTGGCGCACGCCCGGCAAGCGCAGCAGCGTATTGGCGTGGAGCCGGTTGAAGGCTTGCAGATCCTTCACGCGCAGCTTGATCCAGTAATCGAACTCCCCCGCCAGCAGCAGGCACTCCTGCACCGCCGCGATCTCGCGCACCGCCTTTTCGAACTCGGCGAAGCTTTCCGGCGTCGAGCGGTCCAGCACCACGCCCACCGTCACCAGCACCGGCAAGCCCAGTTTCTCGGGATCGAGGATCGCGCGCACCTCCTTCACATAGCCGTCGTCCATCAGGCGCTTGGTGTGGTTCCAGCAGGCCGTGGCGCTCATGCCCAGCTTCTTGGCCAACTCGGCATTGCCGATGCGGCCGTCCTTCTGCAGCGCCTTGAGGATGCGCTTGTCCATGCGATCGAGCGTCATGATGATTATTCCTCTTAAATGGATATTTATGGATTTTTATTTACCAAAATAAAAATTCATCGATTTATCTTACTCAATAAACCCATCAAATCGGAAGTACCATTTAAATCGCCAAGCGTAAAGTTGATCCCGGCGATTCGATGCGGATCGGACCATTTCCTGAACTGAACCTGAACCGGAGCAACCCCATGCTGGCACTCGACAAACTCTTCCCACGCAAGACGCTGGGCTTCTTCCCTTCCCCCATCCACAAGCTGGAACGGCTGTCCGACATGCTGGGCGTGGAGATCTGGGCCAAGCGCGACGACGTTTCTTCCGGCCTGGCCTTCGGCGGCAACAAGATCCGCAAGCTGGAATGGCTGGTGGCCGACGCGCTGGCCAAGGGCTGCGACACCCTGGTTTCGATCGGCAACATCCAATCCAACCACACGCGCCAGGTGTGCGCCGCGGCCGCCGCGGTCGGCATGAAGTCGTACACCGTGCAGGAAACCTGGCTGGAATGGGACGATCCGGTGTATGACAAGGTCGGCAACATCCTGCTGACCCGCATCATGGGCGGCAATCCCATCATGGCCGGCTATGGCTACTCGACCACCGAAAAGGACACCTGGGCCAAGGCGCTGGAAGAAGTGCGCCAGAAAGGCGGCAAGCCTTATCCGATTCCCGCCGGCGCCTCGGACCACCCGCTGGGCGGCCTGGGCTATGCCAACTTCGCCGACGAAGTGGCGATGCAGGAGCAACAGCTTGGCATCTTCTTCGACAACGTGGTGGTGGCGACCTGTACCGGTTCCACCCAGGCCGGCATGGTGGTGGGCTTCGCCGCGCAGGACAAGCGCCGTCGCGTGATCGGCATCGACACTGCCGATGACGAAGCCATGACCCGCCGCGCCGTGACCAAGATCGCCAATGACACCTGCGAGCTGATCGCCTCCAAGGGTGGCAAGCGCGTGGTACTGAAGGATGCCGACATCGAGATCATCCCCGACTACAGCGGCCCGGCCTATGGCTTGCCGAGCGAGCAGACCATCGCCGCCATCCGCACCGCGGCCGAGATGGAAGCGATGCTGACCGACCCCGTGTACGAAGGCAAATCGATCGATGGCCTGATCGACATGGCGAAGAAGGGGCACTTCAAGGGACAACGCGTGCTGTATGCCCACCTGGGCGGCGCGCCGGCGCTGAATGCCTACTACAAGGCATTCGAGGATCCGGAAAACCTGACCAAGCTGGCGCGCGAAGCCCGCTTCAAGGAGTAAGCCGGAACGACCAACGCGGCCGACGCAAGACCGGCAAAAACAGAGCCCGACGCGCCCGTTGCGCGCCGGGCTTTTTTCATGGACAGCGTCTCTCGGGAGAGTACGCCTCTGCGGTGCTTGCGCATTGCATTGAGCAAGGTGCGCGTCATGCCGCTGGATGGCCTGGCGCCGGACTCCCGTCGCTTGACCGTGGATTCACTGGTGCCGGGATAGCGCGCGAACACCCGCTGGCTAAGCCGGTTATGGTGGCGGATGGCGCGCACGTCGTCGGCCCGGATCGAGGATCTCGGAAAGACAGACCTTGTCGAAATGGCGCATCGTCATCACGCCAATGGCGCCAGCCTCATACAGATCGCGCACCGCGCTGCGCACCGCCTCCAGGGCAGTACTTGCATTGTTCCGCCCCGCGTTTGCGGATGTGTATGACGTCTCGCCCTGCCCGAGCTGTGGCGCCTCGCCGCGCCTGTGGCGCGCGGACCGGCCGCCTGGCGCAGCGGCGTTACGATTTGCCTTTTGGGCGACGCCCGGGGTTTTCTTCGCGACGGCGCCTTTCCCGTTTCCTTGATTCTTCATTTTTTCCGCCGCCGCTCCTCAGGCGCCCTGATTTCCATCAGCACGCCCGAGGCCACCAGGGCATCAAGTTCGCGCTCACCGAAATTGGCATACTCGCCCGCCACCTCCTGAAACGCGCGCAGCTCGTCATGACGGAGATCCGTGATGGCACGTCCCGCGCGCGCATAGACGCAAAAGAAATGCCGATTGCGTTTGAGCAGGATGATTTCCCTTCCGTCGCCGCGACCGAGGCGCTTGCGCCATACGCCGCCGCCCAGGCTGCCCGCGGAACCCGCTCTCAGCAGTTGCGCGGC
This sequence comes from Herbaspirillum frisingense, assembly GCA_009914615.1. Classification (GTDB taxonomy): domain Bacteria; phylum Pseudomonadota; class Gammaproteobacteria; order Burkholderiales; family Burkholderiaceae_D; genus Herbaspirillum; species Herbaspirillum frisingense_B. Next base: position 9,456 of record WNDX01000049.1, on the reverse strand, counting down.
AGCGGCCAGCTCGCAATCGGCAATGCCCAGCGTGTGCGCCTGCGCGGCAAACCAGCGCGTCTTGAAAAGGCGTTGCGAACCATCGTTGCTGACAAGTGAAAGTGAGGAATCGGACATGGATTAAGAGGCCACCGAGTGTGCCACTTTGGTTTTTCGGGAATACACAAACCCGTGCAACGTAGCTGATTCACCCTCCAAAACAACGGCATCTTTGATGATTGCCCCGCTTTCCCGAACAACTTCGTTTCCACCGCGCTTGATCAGCATCAAAGCCCCGCCGCCGCTTCCCGCGTACCTTTCGTTCGTCATCACTCGTCAGGTAAATCGCCGTGAAAAAACTCGTGACCCTCGCTGCCGCCGCTGCGGCATTCGCTTCCTCGTTCGCTGCTGCTCCCGCCTTCGCGCAGGAAGCACAAAGCCCTTGGCTGGTGCGCGTGCGCGCCGTCAACATCAGTCCCGACAACAAGTCCGATCCGGTCGGCGGCGTCGGTGCATCGGATCGCCTGACCGTCAGCTCCAAGACCATCCCGGAAGTTGACATCAGCTATTTCTTCACGCCGAACATCGCCGCGGAATTGATCCTGACCTATCCGCAAAAGCATGACGTGCGCCTGGACGGCCAGAACATCGGCAGCTTCAAGCACCTGCCGCCGACCCTGCTGCTGCAATACCACTTCACACCCGAATCGCGCATCAGTCCGTACGTCGGCGCCGGTATCAACTACACGCGCATCTCCAGCGTGGACGTGCTCAACGGCGCGGCGCAACTGGACAGCAACAGCGTGGGCGGCGCGCTGCAGGCCGGCGTGGACGTCAAGATCGACAAGCACTGGCTGATCAACTTCGATATCAAGAAAGTGCAGATCCAGAGCGACGTGAAGGTCGGCGGCACCAGGATCAGCACCGTGAAGATCGATCCCTGGCTGTTCGGCGTTGGCGTCGGCTATCGTTTCTAAGGTATTCTTGCCGCACCCAAACGGCGCGATCCGTCATCGATGATGACCGGTCGCGTTCTTTTTTGGGATACACGCTATCCGCAGCGGCAATAGCAGCGGTAGTAGGGGCGTGCGCAAGCGGCACGCTGCTCTGTCCACCGTTTCACAGCACGAAGAGGTAAATACGATGTCTACGACTTCGCACACCACGCCGGTCGCTCCCGGCGCACCGATGCCACATCGCAAGATCATCCGTTCCTGGGTGATTCCGATCAGCCAACGCAGCACCGCCATCGCCCTGCTGCTCTCGGCGATCGATTTCTGCCTGTTCGGCCTGAGCCTGGCAGCCATCATCTGGACCCCATGGATCCTGGCCAAGATCGCGCTGGGCGTGGTCAACGGTTTCATCATCGGCCGCCTGTTCATCCTCGGCCACGATGCCTGCCACCAGGCCTTCACGCCCAACCGCAAGCTCAACACCTGGCTGGGCCGCCTGCTGTTCATGCCTTCATTGACGCCCTACAGCCTGTGGGCGGTGGGGCACAATGTGGTGCACCACGGCTACACCAACCTCAAGGGTTTCGATTTCGTCTGGCAGCCGCGCTCGCTGGAGGAATTCCGCGCGCTACCGTGCTGGCGCCGCCAGTTGGAACGCGTCTATCGCAGCGGCCTCGGCCCCGGCCTGTACTACATGATCGACATGTGGTGGAAGCGCATGTACTTCCCGTCCAGGAAGCAGATGCCGACCCGCCGTGCTGAATTCATGTGGGATGGCGTGCTGGTGACCGCCGTGGCGGCGATCTGGATCGCCGGCCTGGCCTGGGCCGCGCAAGCCACACAGCAATCGTTCTGGGGCCTGTTTGCGACCGCGTTCGTGATCCCGCTGATGTTCTGGAAGGCTATGATGGGCTTCGTGGTGTACGTGCACCACACCCATACCTCGGTCGCCTGGTACGAAGACAAGACCACCTGGGCCGCCGCCCAGCCCTTCGTGTCGACTACCGTGCACCTGACCTTCGGCCGCTGGTGGGGCGCCCTGCTGCATCACATCATGGAACACACCGCGCACCACGTGGACATGAGCGTGCCGCTGTATCGCCTGAAGAAGGCGCAGAAGAAACTGGAAACCATGCTGCCCGGCCGCATCGTGATCCAGCGCTTCTCCTGGCGCTGGTACTTCGACACCGCGCGCCGCTGCAAGCTGTACGACTTCAAGCGCCTGTGCTGGACCGATTTCCGCGGACGTCCCACCAGCAAGCCGCTGCCGATGCCGGAAATCTCCGCCGGCGCAACGGAAGCCTGATCCGGCTCCCGCACACCGGGTTCATGAAGTACTGAAGTTTTCGACGTTTCAATAACAAGACGGCCGCATGGAAGGGCAATCGTGGGTCCCCGGTAACCCCGCGACGCCGCCCATTTCCCCCATCAAGACCGCCCCTCCCCCTTGCTTCCGATGCCTTTCTGACACTTTCTCACCGGCTCCTTCCCCGTCACCGACTGCATCCAAGACCCGGCCGATGATTACTTGAGGCATGTTTGATCTGGGACAAGAAATGCCGTCTGATTCAGGAATAGTGCTCCTCCTACTCTGTCCCGCAGACTTAAAATTGAGGACATCAGATCGCAACATGTCCGCCGGGAACATCGTATGAATCAGTCTTGCCACTCCACCTCGCTTGAGGCGTCCTCCGCTCCTGCAGTTTCCACACTGACCCAGGTCTCTCCGCTGACCGCGGCGCGCGAAGCGGCCAGCAGCTCCGCGCTGCGCAGCTGCACCGCCTGTGGCATGCACCAACTGTGCCTGCCCATGGGTCTGGATGAATCCGACATGAAACGCCTGGACAAGATCATCGGCCGCCGCAAGGTCGCACGCGACGACTTCCTGTACCGCATCGGCGACCGCTTCACGGCGCTCTACGCGGTGCGCGTGGGCCACTTCAAGACCTATCAGGAAAACCTCGACGGAGATCGCCAGATCACCGGTTTCCAGATGCCCGGCGAGCTGCTGGGCATGGACGCCATCAGCACCGAACAGCACCAGTGCGATGCCGTGGCGCTGCAAGACAGCGAAGTGTGCGAGATCCCGTTCGCGCGCCTGGAGCAGTTGTTCGGCCAGATCCCGCACCTGCTGCGCCATTTCCACCGCATCATGAGCCATGAGATCACCAGCGAACAGAACGTCATCATGCTGCTGGGGAACATGCGTGCGGAGCAGCGCTTCGCCGCCTTCCTGGTCAACCTGTCCTCGCGTTACGCGGCCCGCGGCTATTCGTCCACCCGCTTCCAGCTGCGCATGACGCGCCAGGACGTGGGCAACTACCTGGGCCTGACCATCGAGAGCATCAGCCGCCTGATCTCCAAGTTCCGCAAGCAAGGCTTGCTGGCGGTGGAACAGCGCGACGTCGAAGTGATCGATCTGGCCGCGCTCAAGCGCCTGGCCGCAGGCGTCGATGCCTGCACCCCGGCGCCTGCGCGCGCAGCCAGCTAAGCCTCATCTTCGCTTGTCAGGCAAAGCGGCGCGGCCGTCCTCCCGGGACGGCTTGCGTCAGCCGCACGGCCAGCAGGCCGCACACCGCGAAACTTCCCCAGAAACAGAAGAAACCGATGCTGTAGGCGCTCAAGGCGTCCCAGTCGCGGCCCGTTGCCAGGGCGAGCTCATCGGGATTGAAGAGAGAAAAGAACAGGCCTTCGGCTACGATGGCCATGAGGAATGCCATCCAGGCGATGATGGCGTAGTTGCGTACCCGTTTGCGCATTGCCGTCTCCTTCAGGTGATGCATCCGTGGACAGGACGCCCGCCGGTCTTGAGGCCGGCTTGGCAAGCTTGAGCTTAACGCATTATTCGGCCGGTGCGTAGGCCTCTGCATTCATTTCCATGCTGCGCTGCTGCGGCCAGGACCAGCCGCCGTGCAAGCGCCAGGCATGGCTGGCGTCTTCCGCCACCAGGCGCCAGCGTGCCTGCTCCAGATGTTCCACCGGCACCGAAAAGCTGCCGTCGGCGGCCGGCCTTACGATCAGAGCCTGGTCCTTGGAGGGTTGCGTCGGATGCACCAGGCTCAGGAACAGCGTGCGCCCTTCCTCGCCTGCTGCCGGCGCTTCCTTCATCTGCAGGCGGCCGCGCAACACACCCGCGGCCGGATCATAAGCCATGCTGATGACAGCGCCCAGGCGCTGCGCTTCGCGGTCGCGGCGCAGATCCTTGTTGATGGCCTTGCCTTGCTTGTAATAATCGTCGGCCACCAGCGCGTCGCTGCGGGTGATGGCCAACCAGGCGGTGAACACGCCGGCCACCACCACCACCGCCGGGCCGGACATCAGCAACCAGGGCCAACGATGGCGGTACCAGGGCGTCCTGGCGGACATGACGGGAGATGCTGTTTGCATGATTACCTCTCTGATCAACGGCGCGGGACAAGGAAGACCGCCTTCTCGCTGACGCTGAGCGACGGATCATCTTCGGCCTGCAATACGAAACGGATCTTGTTGGAGCCGCTTTCGCCGGCGCCGTGCGGCGCGCGCACACGCACCGGCACCGACAGGGTCTGGGTGGCGGCGACGTCGATGGCGTGTGCCGGCGCCACGCTCAACCCATCGATACCGCTGGCGCTGATGCGGTAGCGGTGGCCGCGTTCGCTGGCGTTGATGATCTGCAGGCGATAGACATTCTCGATGATGCCATCCTCCACCTCGCGTCCCATCGAACCGCGATCGCGGATCACGTCCAGCTTGACCGGCGTGCGCATCCACAGCGAGCCCGCAAACAGCGCCACCACGGCGCCCAGGATGGCGGTGTAGATCAGGATGCGCGGACGCAGCAGGCGGCGGCGGATCGCGGCGACCGGCAAGCCTTGCTCCACCGCGTTCTCGGTGGAATAACGGATCAGCCCGCGCGGACGTCTGATCTTGTCCATCACGCTGTCGCAGGCATCCACGCACGCGGCGCAGCCAATGCACATGTATTGCAGGCCCTGGCGGATGTCGATGCCGGTCGGACAGACCTGCACGCACATCGTGCAATCGATGCAATCGCCGGCCTTCGCCCCATTGACAGCCCTGGCCGCCTTGGCCTGCGGCATGCGCGGCTCGCCACGGCCGGCGTCATAGGTGATGATCAGCGAATCGCGGTCGAACATGGCGCTCTGGAAGCGTGCATAGGGGCACATGTACTTGCACACCTGTTCGCGCATCCAGCCGGCGTTGCCATAGGTGGCGAAACCGTAGAACAGGATCCAGAAGATTTCCCACGGGCCGAAGGCGAATGCGGCCAGTTCCGGCAACAGCTCGCGCATCGGCGAGAAATAACCGACGAAGCTGATACCGGTCCATAGCGCCACCGCGCCCCAGGCCAGGTGCTTGGCCGACTTGCGCCAGAGCTTGTCGAGCGACCAGGGCTGGCGGTCCAGACGCATGCGGGCGCTGCGCGTGCCTTCGATGCGACGTTCGATCCACATGAAGATCTCGGTATAGACCGTCTGCGGACAGGAATAACCGCACCACACGCGCCCCGCCACCGCCGTAAACAGGAACAGGCCGAAGGCGCAGATGATCAGCAGCGCCGCCAGCCAGATGAAATCCTGCGGCCACAGCACCAGGCCGAACAGATAGAACTTGCGCGCCGCCAGGTCGAACAACACCGCCTGGCGGCCGTTCCAGTCGATCCACGGCAGACCATAGAAGACCAGCTGCGTCAGAAACACGCAAAGCCAGCGCAGGCTGGCGAAGCGTCCCTTGATTTCGCGCGGATAGATCTGCTCGCGCGATTCGTACATACGGATGACGGCGTACTCTTCCCTGTCCTGGCTGGGAGGAGGCTCTGCCCCCGTGGCTTGCTTGGAATTCATCTGATGCCTTCAAAGAACCCGTCGTCCGGGCGCGCGCCGGAACCCAATGTCGTTTGTCGTGCCTCGTGAGCGGTGCAACGACACGGGGTTCCTGCTTGCGCAGGAACGACGGGAAAGTATTACTTCGCCGTTGCGTTGCTCGGCCTGTTGGACAGGCTCCACACATACGCCGCCAGCACATGCACCTTGGGTTCGCCAAGGAACTCGCCGAACGCCGGCATGGTGTTGTCGCGCCCCTTGTTGATGGTTTCCTTGATGGTGTCGATGCTGCCGCCATACAGCCAGATCTTGTCCGACAGGTTGGGTGCGCCGATCGCCTGGTTACCCTTGCCGCCCGCGCCGTGGCAGGCCATGCAGGCGCCGAACTTCGACTTGCCCAGCTCGGCCTTGATCGGGTCATGCGTCGATTCCGACGGGCTCAGCACGTAGTTGGCGACATTGTCCACATCCTTATCCGTGCCCACCGCGGCGGCCATCTGCGGCATCACGCCGTGACGGCCCTTCATGATGGTTTCCTTGATGGTCTCGGGCGCGCCGCCGTGCAGCCAGTCGTCGTCGGTCAGGTTGGGGAAGCCCTTGTTGCCGCGCGCGTCCGAGCCGTGGCATTGCGCGCAGTAGGTCAGGAACAGGCGCTCGCCGATGGCATGGGCCTGCGGATCGGCGGCTACCGTCTTCAGATCCTGCTGCATGAAACCATCGAACAGCGGACCGTACTTGGCGTTGGCGTTCTTCACGTCTTCATCGTGCTCGCTGGTCGATTGCCAGCCGAAGGTGCCGGCGAAGTTGCCCAGGCCGGGGTACACCACCAGATAGCCCACCGAGAAGAAGATGGTCAGGTAGAACAGCCACATCCACCAGCGCGGCAGCGGGTTGTTCAGTTCGGTCAGGTCTTCGTCCCAGACGTGACCGGTGGTGGAACCCGCCACCGGCTGGTCGCCTTTCTTGACCTTCCAGGTGGACTGCTGCCACAGCAGCAGGCCGCAGCCGAGAATGCCCAGCACCGTCAGGACGATGATCCAGATGTTCCAGAAACCGTTGGTGAAATCAGCCATGGTGCACCTCCGCATCGGTGGCTGCGGCGGCCGGCTGGCCGATGTCGCCGTCGGCGAAAGGCAGCATCTCGGCCTGCTTGAAATCGGCTGGCTGATGGCTGACGTAGGTCCACCAGAGGATGCCGGCGAAGGTGACGAAGCTGGCGAGCGTGATCAGGCTGCGCGCATCGGTAAAAAATTCAATCATGTTCTTATCTCTCCGCCTTGATCAGCACACCCAGGCCCTGCAGGTAGGCGATCAGCGCATCCTGCTCGGTCTTGCCGGCCAGCTCGGCCGGCGCGTTCTTGATTTCTTCCTCGGTGTAGGGATCGCCGATGCGCTTGAGGGCGCGCATGCGCGCCACGATGTCATAGTTGTCCAGCTTGGCCTGCTCCAGCCACGGATAGGCCGGCATGTTCGATTCCGGCACCACGTCGCGCGGGTTGTGCAGGTGGGCGCGATGCCACTCGTCGCTGTAGCGGGTGCCCACGCGCGCCAGGTCGGGACCGGTGCGCTTGGAGCCCCACTGGAACGGGTGGTCATACACCGACTCGCCGGCCACCGAATAGTGGCCATAGCGCTCGGTCTCGGCGCGCAGCGGACGGATCATCTGCGAGTGGCAGTTGTAGCAGCCCTCGCGGATGTACACGTCGCGACCGGCCAGGCGCAGTGCCGAATAAGGCTTCAGGCCCGCGATGGGCTCCGTCGTCGATTTCTGGAAAAACAGCGGCACGATCTCGGCCAGGCCGCCGATGCTCACCACCAGCACCACCAGGGTGATCAGCAGCCAGGGGTTCTTCTCGATCCATTCATGCGAAAACTTCATTCTTTCCCCCAATCAGTGCGCAGCATTGGCCACGGCAGGAATCGGCGCCACGGCCAGCGTGGTGCCGCGCATCGTGCGCCAGGTGTTGTAGGCCATGACGAGCATGCCGGACAGGTACATCAGGCCGCCCATCAGACGGATGATGTAGTACGGATAAGTGGCCTTGACGCTTTCCACGAAGGTGTAGGTCAGCGTGCCATCGCTGTTGACCGCGCGCCACATCAGACCCTGCATCACGCCGGCGATCCACATTGCGGCGATGTACAGCACGATGCCGATGGTGGCCACCCAGAAGTGGATCTCGATCAGATCCTTGCTCCACATCTGGGTCTTGCCCGACAGGCGCGGGATCAGGTAGTACATCGAGCCCATGGTGATGAAGCCGACCCAGCCCAGCGCGCCGGAGTGCACGTGGCCGATGGTCCAGTCGGTGTAGTGGGACAGCGCGTTGACGGTCTTGATGGCCATCATCGGGCCTTCGAAGGTGGCCATGCCGTAGAACGACAGCGACACCACCAGGAACTTCAGGATGGGATCGGTGCGCAGCAGATGCCAGGCACCCGACAGCGTCATCATGCCGTTGATCATGCCGCCCCAGGACGGCGCCAGCAGGATCAGTGAGAACACCATGCCCAGCGACTGGGTCCAGTCAGGCAGCGCGGTGTAGTGCAGATGGTGCGGGCCGGCCCACATGTAGGTGAAGATCAGCGCCCAGAAGTGTACGATCGACAGGCGGTAGGAATACACCGGCTTGTTGACCTGCTTGGGGATGAAGTAATACATTATCCCCAGGAAGCCCGCGGTCAGGAAGAAGCCCACCGCATTGTGGCCGTACCACCACTGGATCATCGCATCCTGCGCGCCGCTGTACATCGAATACGACTTGGTCAGCGTGGCCGGCATGGTCATGCCGTTGACGATGTGCAGGATGGCCACGGCCAGGATGAAGGCGCCGTAGAACCAGTTGGCCACGTAGATGTGCTGCACCTTGCGCTTGACGATGGTGCCGAAGAACACCACCGCGTAGGCTACCCACACGATGGCGATCAGGATGGTCAGCGGCCACTCCAGCTCGGCGTACTCCTTGCCACGCGTCAGGCCCAGCGGCAGCGAAATCGCCGCGCCCACGATCACCAGCTGCCAGCCCCAGAAGGTAAAGGCTGCGAGGAAGTCGGAGAACAAGCGCACCTGGCAGGTACGCTGCACCACGTAATACGAGGTCGCCATCAGTGCGCTGCCACCGAAGGCGAAAATCACCGCGTTGGTATGCAAGGGCCGCAACCGGCCGAAGCTCAGCCAGGGAATCCCCATGTTCAATTCAGGCCAAGCCAACTGGGCGGCGATGAACACGCCGACCAGCATGCCGACTACGCCCCACAGGATGGTCGCCACGGAAAACTGGCGAACCACCTTGTAGTTGTAGCTATTTTCTTTGTTCACGAAACTCTCCCCACTGTGTTGAGTACTATCCAATGCGAGCTTACGGGGCGGGCCTCGTGGGGGTATTGACGTGTATCAAAATGGGGAGAAGCGATGGAGGAAAGGATGCGAAACGGCAACCGGAAAGCAAAGAAGAAATGCTCAGCGAGGTCGCAGGCGCGCCCCGCCCGATACCGCAGGCGAGGCGGACGCCCTTCCCATTTTTTACCGCGCTCCGACGGGTACCTCGAAGGCACCGGCACTTAGAGGCTGTTGCGAAATTATTTTAAAAGTTGTTTTAACCGGGTCCAGCAAATCAAGGCGCAAGCCAATGACAGGAAGGCTTCGTGGATATGAGCATAGCGTTCGTAACGAATCTTCAGGCGCCGAAACGAGTGCAGCC
>WNDX01000048.1 GCA_009914615.1 Herbaspirillum frisingense | reverse complement strand
TCGTCGTTGTAGAACGGAACCCAAAGCAGACCTATGAACGGCAATAGGAGTAGTAGCCGCATTTTTTGCTCCTCGAACTTTTGGCGGAAGGATTGTTATTAAAAGTTGCAGCGAAATTATATTTAGAAACAGGCAACAGCGTTGGCGGCGGACGGATTTCGACCGGAGCGCAAGGCGAGGCGGCGACCGAACCGGCGGGCGGAAATTGTTTCCGCAGCACCAGGGTCTCTTCCCGCCGTGTTTTCGCAGGATGGGAATATTCCTTGCGGACAGGCAAGGCGCCTGGGTTTCCGATCGACAAGCGCCGCAAAAAGGCTGTTGTTTAATTGATATTTACCAAGGAACTAATGTTATTCCTGAGTGAGGCGATGACGGCCGCCGGTTAAAATGTGGTCTAACAAGCTACAAGATGTCCACAGGGCGGCCCGCCCGCAAGGACTGGCATTTCACGTTCAGGTTGTCAACGAGACGGATCAGCCGCGACCGGGGGAATTGCGCAATGGCGCAGCAAGACGATTTAACCGATTTTTCATCCGAAAACGCCTACCGGCTGCTGGTGCAGGGTGTCACGGACTACGCCATCTATCTGCTGCGCCCGGACGGCGTGGTGGCCAACTGGAATGCCGGCGCCCAGCGCTTCAAGGGATATTCCGCCGTCGAAATCGTCGGCAAGCATTTCTCTACCTTCTACGCTGCCGGCGACCGCGCGGAGGGCTTGCCGCAGCGCGGCCTCGATACCGCCCTGCGCGAAGGCCGTTTCGAAGGCGAGGGCTGGCGCATCCGCAAGAACGGCAGCCGCTTCTGGGCGCACGTGGTGATCGATCCCATCTATCAGGAAAACGGCGAACTGCTGGGCTACGCCAAGATCACGCGCGACTGTACCGAGCAGCGCCGCCTGCAGATGGAACAGCAGGAAACCGAGCGCCGCTTCCGCTTGCTGGTGGAAGGCGTGACCGATTACGCGATCTACATGCTCAACCCGGACGGCAGCGTGGCCAACTGGAATGCCGGCGCCCAGCGCGCCAAGGGCTATATCGAAGGCGAAGTGGTGGGCCGCCATTTCTCGATGTTCTATACCGAGCGCGACCGCATCGCCGGCCTGCCGCAGCGCGGCCTGGACACCGCCCTGCGCGAAGGGCGGTTCGAAGCCCAGGGCTAACGCGTGCGCAAGGACGGCAGCCTGTTCTGGGCGCACGTGATCATCGATCCCATCTATCAGGACGATGGCATGCTGATCGGCTATGCCAAGATCACGCGCGACTGTACCGAGCAGCGGCGCATCGAAGAGGCGCGCCGCGAGACCGAGAACCGCTTCCGCCTGCTGGTGGAAGGCATCACCGACTACGCCATCTACATGCTCAATCCGGATGGCAGCGTGGCCAACTGGAATGCCGGCGCCGAGCGCGCCAAGGGCTACCGGGAAGAGGAAGTCGTCGGCAAGCACTTCTCCCTGTTCTACGGCGCGGACGATCGCGCCGCCGGGCTGCCGCGCAAGAACCTCGACATCGCGCTGCGCGAAGGCAAGTTCGAAGACGAGGGCTGGCGTTTCCGCAAGGATGGATCGCGCTTCTGGGCGCATGTGGTGATCGATCCCATCTATCGCAGCAACGGCGAACTCTTGGGTTTTGCCAAGATCACGCGCGACCGCACCGAACAGATTGAAAGCAAAGAGAAAATCATTTACCTGGCGCGCCACGACGCCATGACCAGCCTGCCCAACCGCTTGCAATTCCTGGAGCGGCTGGACGAGGCTATGAGCACGTTGCGCCAGGGCGAGCAGGAAATCGCCGTCATCAGCATCGACCTCGACGGCTTCAAGGAAATCAACGACGCCTTCGGCCATGCCATCGGCGACCAGCTGCTGTGCGAGCTGGCGCGCCGCATGAAATCCATGGTGGGCGAGGGCGAGATGGTAGCGCGCTTCGGCGGCGACGAATTCGTGGCTTTCAAGGTATTCCGCCAGGAACGCGCGCTGGCCGATTTCATCACCCGCCTGTATCGTGCCCTGACCAGCATCCTGCACCTGGCCGATACCGATATCATGCCGGGCGCCAGCATGGGCGTGGCGATGTATCCGGGCGATGCGGAAGACCGCGCCCACCTGCTCAACAACGCCGACCTGGCGATGTATCGCGCCAAGAAGAGCATGGGCGAAAAGATCTGCTTCTACGAAGCCAACATGGACGAAGCCTCGCGCGCGCGCCGCGCGATGGCGCGCGACATCTGGGCTGCGCTGGAGCAGGGCCAGTTCTTCCTGAACTATCAGATCCAGCGCGCGGTAAGCAACGACGAGGTCACCGGCTACGAGGTGCTGCTGCGCTGGAAGCATCCGGTGCATGGCCTGGTGTCGCCGGCCGTTTTCATCCCCATCGCCGAAGAATGCGGCGCCATCGGCGCCATCGGCGACTGGGTGCTGGAACACGCCTGCCGCGAAGCGGCGCAATGGGATCTGCAACCGCGCATCGCCGTCAACCTGTCGGCGGTGCAACTGTCCAACGCGGCGCTGGTGGACAAGGTGCGCTCGGTGCTGGCCGCCACCGGCCTGCCGGCTTCGCGCCTGGAACTGGAAGTCACCGAGACCGCCATCATCGCCGACCGCGAGCGTGCGCTGCATCTGTTGCAGCAGCTCAAGGCCATGGGCGTGACGATCGCCATGGACGATTTCGGCAGCGGCTATTCCTCACTGGAAACGCTGCGCTCCTTCCCCTTCGACAAGATCAAGCTGGATCGCAGCTTCATCAGCGAACTGGAAACCAGCAAACAGGCCAAGGCCTTCGTGCGCGCCATCCTGGCGCTGGGCCATAGCCTGAACGTGTCGGTGTTGGCCGAGGGCGTGGAAACCGAAGCCCAGCGCGCCATCCTGGAGCAGGAGGGTTGCCATGAAGGGCAGGGCTTCCTGTTCGGCCGTCCGGCCACGCTGGCCAGCTTGGCCGAGCAGGACGTGATCGTGCTGCCGAACCAGGAAATGCGCAGCGCTTGATCCGGCCACAGTCGGAACCGCGGCGATGCCGGGCCCCGTATTTTGACGCCGCCCGGCAGTCTTCGCCAAAATCGCTTACGCTGCACGTTTCCTCATACGATGCAGTTTCCATGAACGACATCCAGCAAGCGTCTGCGCCAGCGGATGTGTCTCCCGCGCAGTTGGACGCCTTGGTCCATCTGCTGCAGACCCACAAGAAAGTGCTGGTGCTGACCGGCGCCGGCATCAGCACCGCCTCCGGCATTCCCGATTACCGCGACGACGACGGCGTACGCCGCGGCCGCCTGCCCATCCAGGGCACCGAATTCCGCGCATCCGAAGCCGCGCGCCAGCGCTATTGGGCGCGCAGCATGCTGGGCTGGCCGCGCCTGGCAGGCGCCCGGCCCAACGCGGCGCATCGCGCCATCGCGCAGCTGCAATCCGCCGGCCATGTCTCGGCCGTGCTCACGCAGAACGTTGACGGCTTGCATCAGGAGGCCGGGACGCGTGGCGTCATCGAGCTGCATGGCAGCATCCATGCGGTGCGCTGCCTGTCCTGCGGCACCTGTTATGACCGCGCCCAGATCCAGAACGAGCTGGAGCAATTCAATCCGGTGCTGGCCCGCGCCGAGGTCGAGATCCTGCCCGATGGCGATGCCCAACTGGAGCCGGAAGCCGACGCCCATTTCCACGTGCCATCCTGTAGCCGCTGCAGCGGCATGCTGCAGCCCGACGTCGTGTTCTTCGGCGACGGTGTGCCGCCCGCGCGCAGTGCCGAAGCCGGGCAGGCGGCGCAGGCCTGCGACGCCATGCTGGTGGTGGGCTCCTCGCTGATGGTGTTGTCGGGCTTCCGCTTTGCGCGCATGGTGGCCGAGGCCGGCAAGCCGGTGGCGGCGATCAATCGCGGCGTGACCCGTGCCGATCCCCTGTTGACATTCAAGATCGCGGCGTCCGCCGAATCGGTTCTGCCGCGCGTGGCGTCGCTGGTGCTGGGCGGGAAGAGCGCCTGATCGACCAGATCACCACGCCGGCCGCGCACAGCGCCAGCAGCGCCGCCGCCGTGAAGACATGGGAGAAGCCTGCGCCATAGGCCCGGCGCGCCGCGGCGATGACGGCTTGCTGTTGCTGCGGATAGAGATGGGCGGCGTCGTCGAAATCGCCGGCCATGGCGCGCGCGATGAATTCCGTCGCGTGCGCGCTGCCGCCTTCGACCGTCGCCAACGCCCTGGCCATCGCGTCGCGCGCGCCCTCTGCCAATACCGCGCCCAGTCCCGCGAAGCCGGCCAGCACGCCGGTGAAGCGCGAGGTAGTGCTGATCCCCGACGCCATGCAGGCGCGGTCGCGCGGCACGTTGCCCATGAAGGCTTTCTGCGTCTCGCCATTGAGCAGGCCGCCGCCGCTGCCCAGCACCGCCATGCCCAGCACGGTCAACGGCGCCGAAGCGCTGCGCGCGGCCAGCATCATCAGCAGGTTGCCCAACGCCGTGGTGCACAGGCCCAGCGCCAGGATCTGCGCGCACGGCAGGCGCTGCCCCAGCTTGCGCCCCAGTTGCGGCAACAGCAGCATGGCCAGCGCGAAGGGCAGCATGGCCAGGCCGGCGCTCGCGGCATCCAGGCCGCGCGCATTCTGCAGGAACAGCGGCAGCAGCGAAGCCATCACCTGCGCCGAGGCGGCATAGGCGAACATCGCCGCCACCGCCGCCACGAAACCGGGTGAATGGAACAGCGACAGATCCAGCATGGGATGCGCGCGCCGGCGTTCGACGGCGATGAACAGCGCGAATAAAAGCGCGCCGCCCATCCCGCGAGCGACGCAAACAACGCTGCTCCAGCCTCGCTCGGGCCCGGTGATCAGGGCCCAGGTCAGCATGAAGACAGCGCTGGAGAAAGACAGGATGCCCGGCACGTCCAGCGGACGCGGCGCCGGATTGCGGGATTCGGGAATATTGCGCAGCACCGCTGCGCCCAGCAACAGGCAGATCGGCAGATTGATGGCGAAGGCCCAGCGCCATCCCAGCAGGGCATTGATTGCGCCGCCGATCAGCGGCGCCAGCACCATGGTCAGGCCCATGATGCCGCCCCACACGGCCCAAGCCCGGGCGCGCTCGGCTTCGTCGTGGAAGGCGTGGCCGATCACCGCCAGCGCCGGCGCCAGCAGGAAGGCGGCACCCACGCCCTGGGCGGCGCGCGCGGCGTACAGCGCCTGCGCCGAGGACGCCCAGGCGCAGGCCAGCGAGGTCAGCGCGAATAGCGTGATGCCGCACAGGAACACGCGCTTGCGGCCATAGCGGTCGGCAATCGAGCCGGCCGGCAGCAGCAGGGCGGCAAAGCACAGCACATAGGCGCTCACCACCCATTCGATGTCGGCAAAGGACGCGCCCAGATCGCGCGCGATGGTGGGCAGCACGATACCGACCACGTTGGTGTCCAGCACCGTCATGGCGCAGCCCAGCGAGCCGGTTAGCAAGACCCGTCCGGTGGGGGTTGAAAACAGGGTGCGCATGGCGTCTCCTCCTCGCTCCTGATGGTCGGACCGCCGGCATCGGCGGCCGGTTGGGATTACTTCAGTGCGGCGGCGCCGGCCTTGGCGATCTCTTCGTCATGCTGGGGCGTATCGGCCGAGACGCCGATGGCGCCCACGATCTGGCCTTCGGCCACCAGCGGCAGGCCGCCGCGCATCAGCACGAAACCGCGCGCCGTGGCGGCGGCCGGACGGCTGCCGTTGATGGCGTCTTCCAGCGCGCCGCTGGGACGGCGGAACAATGCTGCGGTGCGCGCCTTGCCCGGGGCGATCTCGACGCCGGCCGGCACCGCCGCGTTGTCCATGCGCACCAGCGCCAGCGGCAGGCCGGCCGCATCCACCACCGAAATCACGCAAGGCCAGTTCTCGGCCTGGGCCTTGGCTTGCGCAGCCTGGATCACCTGTTGCGCCGCAGCCAGCGTCAGCACCGGCTGGGTCGGTAGGGCGGCGGCGGCCAGTTGCGAGGCGGCCAGCGCGGCGGCGCCCAGCGCCAGGGAAAGGGTGTTCTTGAACATATCGAGCTCCTTGAAAAAGCAGGTTGGAAGGAGCGCTCATTCAATCAGTGCTTATAATTCGTTTCAATACCAATGATGTTGAATTTAATTAGTCCATAACTAATTAATGGAAAGGATTCCGCCATGGAGCTGCGCCATCTGCGCTATTTCCTGACCGTCGCCGAACAGCTGCATTTCGCCCGCGCGGCGGAAATCCTCGGGATCGCCCCGCCCACCTTGAGCGTGCAGATCCAGGAGATCGAGCGCAAGCTGCAAGTCCAGTTGTTCGTGCGCACCAAGCGTTCGGTGGCGCTGACCTCGGCCGGCGCCGCGTTCGCCGAGCAGGCGCGGGCGGTGCTGGCGCAGTTCGACCAGGCGCTCGACGTCGGCCGCCGGGCCGGGCGCGGCGAGCTGGGCAAGGTGGAGATCGGCTATGTCGGCTCGGCCGTGTTCGGCGGCATCCTGCAGCAGCAGATCAGCACCTTTCGCCGGCAATGGCCGCAGGCCGAGGTGCAGGCCCGCGAGTGGCCGATGGATCGCCTCTCGGCCGCGCTGGAAGAAGGCAAGGTCGATATCGCCTTCGTGCGCATGCCGCTGGCGCTTGCGCCGTCGCTGCAAAGCCATGTGCTGCTGCGCGACCGCTTCTGCCTGGCTTTGCCGGCCGATCATCCGCTGGCGTCCGGCAGCGGCGCGGTACGGGCGCGCGCGCTGGCCGGCGAAGCCTTCATCCTGCCGGAGCAGGAACTGGGCACGCGCGAGATCTGGCGCCGCGGCGGCTTTACGCCGCGCAGCGAGAGCCGTCCCGGCAGCCTGCTGGCGGTGCTGGCGGAAGTCTCGGTTGGCGCCGGCGTGGCGGTGGTGCCAGGCGTGCTGACCGGGGTGGTGGACTTGCCCAACGTGGCCTACCGGCCGCTGGCCGGCGCGCCCATCGTCTCGGAAGTGGCGGCGGTATTCCGCCGTTTCGAGCGCTCGCCGGCCGTGCGCAACATGGTGGCCGCCATCCGCAAGAGCGCGCCCTTGGCGGTGCCCGCGCAGGCGGTGGGCTGAGGTGCTACGCCTCCTTGCATATCGATATCCGTTTTCCTTCCTTCAGCCCGGAGCGGTCGCTGCCAGATAATCCTTTGCTAGCCTCACCCAGCAAAGGACATCATGAGCATCTCTTTCCACGCGTCTGCCCGGGCGCTGCATCAACGTTTCTCCGACCTGTTCGCCCGCATCGCCGATGGCGCCATTGCGCGTGAAACCGAGCGCCGCCTGCCCTTCGAGGAGGTCCGGCAATTGAAGGAAAGCGGCTTCACCGCCTTGCGCGTGCCGGTCGAGCACGGCGGCGCCGGCGTCAGCCTGGAGGAATACTTCTATCTGCTGATCCGGCTGGGCGAGGCCGAATCCAACCTGCCGCAGATCCTGCGCGTGAACGCCGGCTTCACCGAGCTGCTGCACGAGCGCAAGGACGATGCCGACACGCGGCGTTGGCTGAAGGTCATCGGCGGCGGCCAGACTTTCGGCGCGGCCGCCTCGGAACGCACGGGCGCCACCGGCAATTCGGTGGTGCTGGAAAAGGACGGCGCCGGCCAGTTGCGGCTCAACGGCGAGAAATATTATTCCACCGGCACGCTCTACGCCGACTGGATCCTGGCGCGCGCCCACGATCATGAATCAGACCTCAATGTCATCGTGCCCGCCGACGCCGCCGGCGTGGAGCGCGTCGATGACTGGGACGGCTTCGGCCAGCGCCTGACCGGCAGCGGCACCACGCGCTTCCACAACGTGCTGGTGCAGCCCGACCAGGTGCTGGATCGCTATCACGTCTCGCAGCCGCGCCGCAACACCATCATCACCTCGTTCTACCAGACCTTCCACCTGGCCGCGCTGTCCGGCATCGCCCGCGCGGTGTTGCACGATGCGGTGGAATTCACGCGGCCGCGTACCCGCACCTTCGGCGTGCCGGGCAATTCCAGCCCGCGCAAAAACCCGCTGGTGCATCGCGTGGTGGGCCGCCTGGCCAGCCTGGCGTGGTCGGCCGAGCAGCTCACGCTGTCGGTGGCGCGCCAGCAGGATGCGCTCAACGCTGCGCGCCGCGACGGCACGGCCACTACCGAGGACTACAACGCGCTCGACATCCAGACCTTCGAAGCACAGCAGATCGTCATCGGCCAGGTGCTGGAAGCCACCACGTTGCTGTTCGAAGTCGGCGGCGCTTCCGCCACCAGCCAGACGCGCCTGCTGGATCGCCATTGGCGCAACGCCCGCACGCTGGCCTCGCACAATCCGGCGATCCAGCGCGAAGCCGCGATCGGCAATTTCCATCTCAACGGCGAACCGCACAACGAGCGCTTCGGCAACGGCTACGTCTGATCGGCCAGCGGATATCGACATGCGGAATCCTTCGTTTTCCTGAAGAGGGCAGGTCAATACACTTTCTGGGTTCACTACAACGACCGAGGAAAGCGACCTGCCCATGTTGAAACGTATCCTGTCTGCACTGCTGATGTCCGCCGCCGTGGCCATGCCTGGCGCCCACGCGGCGCCGCCCGAGCGCGAGCTGAAAATCGGCTTCGTGCCCGGCCCCTACATCGATGAATTCAAGCTGGGCGTGCAGCCCGAGTTGGAGAAGAAGGGCTACAAGCTGCGCCTGTATGAGTTCTCCACAGGGCTGGAAGCCAACAGCGCCGTCTTCAAGGGCGACATCGACGCCAACGTGATGCAGCACACGGTCTTCCTCGATTCCTATAACGAGCGCAACAAGACCGACCTGGTCGGCATCGTCCAGGTGCCGACGCCGCCCATGGGTTTGTATTCCAAAAAGCACAAGGATCTGAAAAACCTGAAGAAAGGCTTCACCGTCGCCGTCCCCAACGACCCGGTCAACCTGCAGCGCGCGCTGTGGATCTTGCAGCGCCTGGGCTGGATCCGGATCCGCGAGAACAAGCCGGTCGATGTCACCGAGCTGGACGTGGTGGAAAACAAGGTCGGCCTGAAGCTGGTGCTGCTGGAAAACGCGCAAGGTCCGCGCGCGCTGGATGACGCCGACTTCGCGGCAATCCAGGGCAACTTCGCCATCTTCGCCAAGCTCAAGCTCTCCGAAGCCTTCATCCTGGAAGACATGAAGCCGCCTTACATCAATGTGGTCGCGGTGAAGAAGACGCGGCAGGCGGACACCTATGCGCGCGACATCGTGGAGGCTTACCGGTCGGAGAATTTCCAGAAGGCGATCCGCGGGGATCGTTTCTATGATGGATTTACCTTGCCGGACTATTTTGCCGTGGGTAAGGGCATTACGGTAGGCAAAAGCAATTGACGCTCATTCAAGCGGTGTTCCGTTTTCCGGAGACATATGGGAACCATGCAACCCGTCGTCCCGGCGAAGGCCGGGACCCAGCGACGTTAATCTGTGGTTCCGGCGGCGATAGTCTCGGGATCCTGACTTTCGTCAGGATGACGGCGGGGGAGAGGCAGCGTCACCAGAAATTACCTGGGCGCCGACCAACAAGCAGGCATGGCATCAGGCCACGCGCGCTTGCTGGCTCCCGCCGCTGACCGGCCGCGCCAGTCCGAAGTGTTCACGCAAGGTGCGCCCCTCATACTCGCGCCGGAACAAACCACGCTGCTGAAGAATCGGCACCACGCCGTCCACGAAGTCCTGCAAGCCGCCGGGCAGGGCATCCGGCATCAGATTGAAGCCGTCCGCGGCGCCGGCTTTGAACCAGCGTTCGATCTCGTCGGCAATCTGCTCCGGCGTCCCCACCAGCACGCGATGTCCGCCGCCGCCGCACAGCGCGCGGATGACGTCGCGCACCGTATGAGCGCGACCTCGCACCAGCGATAGCGTGGCGTGGAAGAAAGTGTGGTTGCCATTGCCGCCGCCCGGCAGCGCGAGGTCGGCCGGCAAGGGGCGGTCGAGATGCAGCCGTTCGACCGGTATCCCCAGCGTGCCGGCCAGGCGTTTCAGGCTGTAGCTCCAGGGGATCATGTCCACCAGCTCGTCGCGCCGGCGCAGCGCCTGCGCCTCGGTGGCGCCGATGATGGTGGCCAGGCCGGGCAGGATCTTCACCGCATGCGGCCCGCGTCCCAGGGCGGCGGCGCGTTCGTTGATGGCGCGGTGGTAGGCCCGCACTTCCTCGATGGTGTGCGCCGCCGAGAACACGGCTTCCGCATGGCGCGCCGCCAGCTCGCGGCCGTCGCCGGAGCCGCCGGCCTGCACCAGCACCGGCTGGCCTTGCGGCGTGCGCGGCAGATTGAGCGGGCCTTGCACGCGGAAGTGCTCGCCGCGATGGGCGATCGGGCGCACCTTGGCCTCGTCGATGAAGCGGCCGCCTTGCTTGTCGCCGATGACGGCGTCGTCTTCCCAACTGTTCCACAGCGCCTTGACGACGTTCGTGAATTCGTCGGCGCGCGCATAACGTCCGCCGTGGTCGGGCACGGCATCCAGCCCGAAGTTGCGGGCCGAGCCGGGATCGGCGGTGGTGACGATGTTCCAGCCGGCGCGTCCGCCGCTGATGTGGTCCAGCGAGGCGAAACGGCGCGCGATGTTGTAGGGCTCGTTATAGCTGGTGGAGGCGGTGCCGATCAAGCCGATATGCGTGGTGGCTGCGGCTATGGCGGCCAGCAGCACGGTCGGCTCCAGCGCGGTGATGGGGCGGAAGTCGATCTGCTCGATGATGGAGGCATTGTCGGCCAGGAACACCGCATCCAGCTTGGCCGCCTCGGCGATGCGCGCCACCTTGACGTAGTGGCCGACATCGGTGAAGGCCAGCGGATCGGCTTCGGGCAGCCGCCATGCCGACGGGATGAAGCCGGAATGCAGGATGTTGACGTTCAGGTGAAGCTGGCGCGGGGCGTCGGTCTGGCTCATGGTGAATCCCAGGTCTCAGTGCACGCGCGGGAAGCCGTGGCGCTGCGCCAGCAGGTCGAGGATGCGGCGCGGGTCGGTGACGAAGCGCTTGCCGTTGGCGCTTTGCGCGTCCTCCGGTGCGGCTTGATGGTCGTCCAGGATCAGTACCGGCAAGCCCTGATGCTGTTCGCCCAGCTGCGCCACCACCTCGGCGCGCGGGCGGGGGAAGGGCAGGCGCCGGATCTCCAGCCGCGCCGCGCGTTCCGGGTCGCCGGCCAGCAAGCCTTCGATGGGCGCGCCGTCCGGGCAGATGAAGCGTTCGCCCGGATGGGCGGGATCGGTGAATCCGTGTTCGAGCAACAGCAGCAGGTCGCGACTCATGGCGCAGGTTTCCTCAGGATGACAATCCGCCGATTCTGTGCCGCGTCCGGGGCGCGGGCCACGAATATATCCGCATAACCATATGCGCGGCCCGGCCGCTACAATGCGGGATGGCTCCCGGGGGAGCCGCCGTTTTTATCGCGATGTCGCCGCCCGCCATGCCGATGGGTTTCCTTTCCTTCCTGATTTTGTTGCCGCTGGCCCTCGCGACCGGCGGGCTGGCCCTGTGGGGCGCGTTTGCGCTGTGGTTCCAACTGCCCGCGCCGGCATGGGCGCGTGTTGCGACGATCGTCTTGTGGTGCGTGCCGGCCTTTGCCTCGCTGGCGGCGCTGGCGGGTTGGGGCGGACTGTGGCGCTGGGGGCCGATGGTGTTCCTGCTGTGCCTGGTGGCGCTGTTCGCCTGGTGGCACACGATCCGTCCTTCGCATGACCGCGTCTGGGCCGATGACGTGGCGCGCATGCTGGAGTCGCAGGTGCGGGGCGATCAGGTCACGCTGAACAATGTGCGCAATTTCACCTGGCGCAGCGAGACCGACTACGACGTCCAGTGGGAGACCCGCCATTACGACCTGTCGCACCTGGTCTCGGCCGACCTGCTGCTGTCCTACTGGATGGGGCCGGCCATCGCGCATACGCTGGTGTCCTTCGGTTTCGACGACGGCCGGCGCCTGGTGTTTTCGCTGGAGATCCGCAAGGAGAAGGGCGAGAGCTTTTCGGCGCTGGGCGGCTTCTTCCGCAGGTTCGACACCGTCATCGTGGCCGCCGACGAGAGCGATATCATCCGCACCCGCACCAATGCACGCGGCGAGGACGTGTACCTGTACCGCCTGCGGCTGCGTCCGGAACAATTGCGCAAGGTCTTCCTCGGCTATCTGGAGCGCGCCGCGCAGCTGCATGAGCAGCCCCGCTTCTACAACACGCTCACCAGCAATTGCACCACCATCGTCTTCGAACTGGCGCGCCGGCTCTCGCCGTCGCTGCCGCTGAATTACCGCTTGCTGCTGTCGGGATATTTCGGCGAATACACCTATGACCACGGCGGTCTGGTGCCGGGCTATTCCTTCGCCCAATTGAAGCAGGCCGGCCGCATCACGCAACGCGCGCAGGCAGCCGGTCCGCAGGATGATTACGCAAAGGCGATCAGGAGGGGCGTGCCCGGCGTGCCGGCGGCCGAGACCGACTGAGTCAGGCCGCGGCCGGCGCGGCAGCGGGCGCCCGCTCGATCCGGATAATCGAGCCGGGTCGGTTCTTGTCGTCGAGCATCTGCTCTATCGTCACGCGTTCGCCGGGTTCCAGTTTTTCCAGGTCGGTTTCTGTCAGTGACAGCGCGCGTGCCAATATGCCGGCGCCGGCCGCAGCCAGCAGCAGCGCGCATGCGCACCAGGCGCGACGCTTGGTGCGCATCGGATCTTGCAGGCATGTCTGCAGGGTGTGCTGTTCTTCTCGGGTTAAGGGAGCGGTGGTCGGCATAGGCGGTAAAGATACCGCAAATCCCGCCGGGGACGGCGGCGTTCAGGCGCTCAGATGGCGTTCCAGGGCGGAGAACATCTGCGCATCCGGCTGATGGGCTACGCCCGGGATCACGTCCAGCGTGACGCGCACGCCCAGCCGTTGCAGGCGCTCGCAGGCAGCTTGCGCCAGCGCGGCCGGCATCACGCCATCAGCGCCGCCGTGCAGCAGGTGGATGTTTGACGACGTGGCAATATCCGGGAGTTGTGCATAGCGTCCGGCGATGGCGACCACCGTGGCGGCGGGCGACTGCGGCAGCTTGCTGGCCTCCAGCGCCATGATGGCGCCTTGCGAAAAGCCCGCGATCAGGGTGCCGGCGGTCGTCACGCCAGCCTGCTTCTGCCAGTGTGCGACCGTTTCCAGGAACAGCGCCATGGCGGCATCGACACGCTCTTGCCGGTTCTCCTCGGTCACGCCGCGCACCGAGAACCATTGCAGGCCGGCCGCCGAGACGTCGGACGGATAAGGCGAGGCCACGCTGACCACCATCGCCTGCGCATCGCGCTGCGCGAACCAGGCACCCACGCCCGTCATCGATTGCGGCGTCGAGCCGACGCCGTGCATCAGCAGTACCAGGCGTTGCGGATGGGCGGGTTGTTGGAGGATGACGGAAGCAGGCGGCATGGCGAGGACGCAAACGCAGATCGGGTGCTCAGTCTAGAACCGTCCGCCGCCGGGATAAAGGCGTGGCGGCGCGACAGAGTGTTCCGAAAAAGTCAACGATGCCCATACGCGGCACGCCAATGCCAAAGTGCGCCGTCGTCTCGGGCGTCGCGTCCCGTACCTGGCAGGGCGCCGCTGTCGAGCCGGGCAGGCGTCGCGCAAATCCGTTTACCGGATATCCAAGCGCAAAATGATTCGTTAGCGCAGGACGCAAAGCTGATTAGGATTTCCTTCACATCAAGGCGCCCGTCGCCCGCTATTCCATGTAAAGGAAAACCCAATGCCCGAAGCGGCCAACCGCCTTTCCCTGCCGCCGGCAGCCCCGGTTCATCCGTCCGCGCGCGAAGCCGACCGGCCCGCGGCGCGCTCGCCGCTAGTTCCTGCTGCGCGCACGCCGCTCGTTCTCGGCGCGCGCAGCCTGTTCCTGATTTCCTGGATCGCCCCGCTGATCCTGCTGCTGGCGTGGGAAGCCTTTGCCCGCGCCGGCGCGCTGTCGCCCCAGGTATTGCCGGCGCCGAGCAAGGTGCTGGTCACTGCGTGGAATCTCATCGGCCAGGGCCGCCTGCTGTCCGATCTCGGCGCCAGCCTGTTGCGCGCGGCGGCGGGCTTTGCCATCGGCGGCAGCCTGGGCTTCGCGCTGGGCACGTTGGTCGGCTTTTCCCGGCTGGCCGAGGCCTTGTTCGACCGCAGCGTGCAGATGGTGCGCGCCGTGCCCTTCCTGGCGGCGCTGCCGCTGGTGATCGTGTGGTTCGGCGTGGGCGAGGGCGGCAAGGTATTCCTGGTGTCGCTGGGCGTGCTGTTCCCGATCTATATCAATACCGTGCTGGGCATCCGCCAGGTCGATCCCAAGCTGCTGGAACTGGGCCGCGTGACCGGCCTGTCGAACTGGACGCTGATCCGCCGCATCGTGTTGCCCGGCGCCTTGCCCTCGATCCTGGCCGGCGTGCGTTATGCGCTGGCGGTGGCCTGGTTGGCGCTGGTGATCGCCGAGACCATTGCCGCCAACGTCGGCATCGGCTCGCTGGCGATGGATGCGCGTGAATTCCTGCAGACCGATGTGATCGTGCTGACCATCGTCATCTACGCCGGCATCGGCGTGGTGTCCGACGCCATTGCCCGTGCGCTGGAGCGCAGGCTGCTGGCCTGGCATCCCAACTATGCCGGCAGGGGACATTGATGTCGCCGGCCACCCATACCATGCATCCGGCGGGCTTCGACGAAGTCGCGGTCAGCGTCAGTCACCTGCAGCGCCGCTACGGCAATCGCAGCGTCATCAAGGGCCTCAACCTGCGTATCGCGCGCGGCGAGTTCGTGGCCTTGCTGGGCGAGAGCGGCTGCGGCAAGACCACGCTGCTGCGTGCGCTGGCCGGGCTGGATCCGATCGACGCCGGTCGCATCGATGGCCCGGCCCAGCCGGCCGTGGTGTTCCAGGAGCATCGCCTGATCCCGTGGGGGATCCGTTGTGGCGCAATGTCGCGCTGGGCCTGGATGACAAGACCGGCAAGCCGCTGGCGAAGGCAGCGCTGGAAGAGGTCGGCCTGGGTAGCCGCATCGACGATTGGCCGCGCAATCTCTCCGGCGGCCAGGCGCAGCGCGTGGCGCTGGCGCGCGCCCTGGTGCGCGTGCCGCGTCTGCTGCTGCTGGATGAACCGTTTGCCGCGCTCGATGCGCTGACCCGCATCCGCATGCACGCGCTGGTGCGCCAATTGCTGGAACGCCACCGCCCGGGCGTGCTGCTGGTCACGCACGACGTGGACGAAGCCATCGTACTGGCCGACCGCATCCTGGTCATGCGCGACGGCGCCATCGCCAGCGACTACACGGTGGCGCCCGAAGCCGCGCACAACCGCGCGCATCCCGCCGCCGAGACCTTGCGCGCGCAATTGCTGGCCGAATTGGGCGTGGCGGCTGAACCCTGATTCTTCGTTGATCCCTCGTCTGCCGCCGGTCATGCCGGCGGTGTTTCTTTTCTCTTCCGCAGCCCCTCCATGAGCGAACACAACAAGCCTGCCAATTTGCATCGACGCCATCTGATTCAAGCCGCCTTCGCCGGCGCCGCACTGGGGGCCGCTGGCGCGCCCGCCGCCGCCCTGGCTGCCGCAGGAAAATCGCGCAATACCGATACCGTGCGCCTGGCCTGGGGCAAGGGCGGCCTGCCCGGCATCGCCCGCACGCGCGGCGAGTTCGAGAAGACCCTGGCCAAGGACGGCATCAAGGTACAGTGGATCGGCCCCTTCCCCAATCACGCGCCGTCGCTGCAGGCGGTCACCGGCGGCAGCGCCGACTTCGGCTTTGGCGGCAGCACCACGCCGGCGCTGGCGGCCATGATCGCCGGTTCGCCGCTGGTGTTCACCCAGTTCGCGGTGGTCGAGCCGCGCAGCACGGCCATCATCGCCAAGGACGGTTCGGGCATCGACAAGGTCACCGATCTGGTGGGCAAGACGGTGGCGGTGAACCGCTCGGGACTGGGCGAGTTCCTGCTGGTGGCGGCGCTGGAGAAGCACGGCATCGCGCGCGACAAGGTGAAGTTCGTCTATCTGAATCCGCCCGATGCCGGCCCGGCCTTCGCCCAGGACAAGGTGGATGCGTGGTCGATGTGGAGCCCGGGCGTGGATATCGCGCGGGTGGAGTACAAGGCGCACGACGTGTTCTTCGAAGGCCGCGATCTGGAGTTCCTGATCGATTTCAATTCCTACGTCACCCATCGCAAGTTTGCGCAGGAAAACGGCGACATCGTGCGCGCCGTCAATGCCGCCTACCGTACCGAGGGCGAGTGGATCACCAGGAATACCAGGGAGGCCGAGATCCTCGTGCAAAGGGACGCCGGCTATTCCGACGCGGTGCGCGATTCGCTGATCAGGCTGCAGCGGCGCTGGGAGTTCCACGGCGCGGCCGACGCCAAATTCATCGCCACCTTCCAGGGCGCGGCGGACTGGCTGTCGGAGCGCAAGATCCTGCCGCAAAAGGTCAAGGTGACCGATTACATCGTCAACGTCTGAACAGATACGGAGAGCTACCCATGAGCGTCAACTTCATCGGCATGATCACCAGCCACAAGAATTCCGAGATCCATCCATCGACCGGTCCCGCGATCGATACCGACTACCTGTTGCGTTTCGCCCGGGCACATGAAGAGGCCGGCTTCGACCGCGTGCTGGTGCCTTACCACTCCACCGGGCCCGACGCCATCCTGACCATCGCGCAAGCGGCGGCCGCCACCAGCCGTATCAAGTTGATGCTGGCGCACCGGCCCGGTTTCGTCTCACCCACGCTGGCGGCGCGCCAGCTGGCGACGCTGGATCATTTCAGCGGCGGCCGGCTGGGCGTGCACATCATCTCCGGCGGATCGGATGCCGAACAGCGGCGCGACGGCGATTACCTGGATCACGACCAGCGCTACGCGCGCACCGATGAATACTTGCAGGTGCTGCGCCGCGTCTGGACCGAGGAGCGGCCCTTCGACCATGAGGGCGCGCACTATCGTGTCGAACAGGCCTTCTCGGAGGTCAAACCGGTGCAGAAGCCGCATATTCCCATCTTCTTCGGTGGCGCGTCGGAAGCGGCGATTCCGGTGGCCGGCCGCCATGCCGATATCTATGCGCTATGGGGCGAATCGCTGGATCAGGTGCGCGACCTGACCGGACGCGTGCGGGCGGAAGCCGCGCGCCACGGGCGTGAAATCAATTTCTCGGTGTCCTTCCGTCCCATCCTGGCCGACACCGAGGAAAAGGCCTGGGCGCGCGCCGACAGCATCCTGCAGGAAACGCGCCGCCTGCGCGCCGGTAATGCCAAGCTGCATCCGGCCTACACCGGCCCGCAGCAGAGCGAAGGCGCGCGTCGCCTGCTGGCCGCGGCCGAGCAGGGGGCGCGGGTGGACAAGCGGCTGTGGACGGCCATCGCCAAGGAAACCGGCGCCCGCTACAACTCCACCGCGCTGGTCGGCACGCCCGAGCAGGTGGCCGACGCCTTGCTGGATTACTACGACCTGGGCGTGACCACCTTCCTTATCCGTGGCTTCGATCCGCTGGAAGACGCGATCGACTACGGGCGCGAACTGATTCCGCGCACGCGCGAACTGGTGGCGCAGCGGCTGGCCAGCAAAAAGGCCGCCTGATTCCAGACGGCCGGATTGCCTTGCCTGATGCTTGATGGCGGACCGTGGTCCGCCATTTTCTTGCGGCACAGAGGCCCGATGGGGCGTTCAGGCCGAGGTCAGCGCCTGTTCCAGATCCGCGAGCAGGTCATCGATGTGCTCGATGCCCACCGACAGGCGCACCGTGTCTTCCGTGACGCCGGCCTTTTCCAGTTCGGCGGGCGAGAGCTGGCGATGCGTGGTGGAGGCCGGATGCGTGGCCAGCGATTTGGCGTCGCCGATGTTGACCAGGCGTGTGAACAGTTGCAGTGCATCCTGGAAGCGCGCGCCGCCTTCCCGGCCGTTGGCCACGCCGAAGGTCAGCACGCCGGACGCCCTGCCATTGAAGTATTTGCGCGCCAGCGCGTAGTCCGGATGGTCTTCCAGTCCGGCGTAGTTGACCCAGCGCACCTTGGGATGGCGCTTCAGGTATTGCGCCACTGCCAGCGTATTGGCGGTGATGCGGTCCAGCCGCAAGGCCAGGGTCTCGATACCTTGCAGGATCTGGAAGCTGTTGAACGGCGACAGCGCGGCGCCGGTATTGCGCAGCGGCACCACGCGCGCGCGGCCGATGTAGGCGGCCTCGCCCAGGGCCTCGGTATAGACCACGCCGTGATAGCTGACATCCGGTTCATTGAGGCGCTTGAAGCGTTCCTTGTGCTTGGCCCAGGGGAACTTGCCGGAATCGACGATGGCGCCCCCCAGCGTGGTGCCGTGGCCGCCCAGGTACTTGGTCAGGGAATGCACGACGATGTCGGCGCCGTGTTCGAAGGGACGCAGCAGGTAAGGCGTGGCGACCGTGTTGTCCACGATCAGCGGCACGCCGTGGCGGTGCGCGATGTCGGCCACGGCGGCGATGTCGGTGATGTTGCCCAGCGGGTTGCCGATGGATTCGATATAGATCGCCTTGGTGCGCGCATCGATCAGCGGTTCGAAGGAGGCCGGCTGGCGCGGATCGGCAAAGCGGGTCTGGATGCCGAACTGCGGCAGCGTGTGGGCGAACAGGTTATAGGTGCCGCCGTACAGCGTGGAGGCCGAGACGATGTTGTCGCCGGCCTCGGCGATGGTCTGGATGGCATAGGTCACCGCCGCCTGTCCCGACGCCAGGGCCAGCGCCGCGATGCCGCCTTCCAGCGCGGCCAGGCGCTTTTCCAGCACATCCTGGGTGGGATTCATGATGCGCGAATAGATATTGCCCTGCACCTTCAGGTCGAACAGATCGGCGCCGTGCTGGGTATCGTCAAAGGCGAAGGCCACTGTCTGGTAGATCGGTACCGCCACCGCCCGGGTGGTCGGATCGGGCGCATAGCCGGCGTGGACGGACAGGGTTTCGAATTTCCATTGCGGGGTGTCTGCCATGATGTGTCTCGCTTGTTGTCTGTGGGGAAGTGCTGAATGCAGACGCTAGCGCGCATGGCGGCGAGGGCGAAGGAATGATTTCGCATAACCATATGCAATGGCCGGAAAGCAAAACGGCCGGGATGTTCCGGCCGTTGCTGGCAATGCGATCCGGACCGGCTTATTTGCCGGCGCTGAGCATGCGCTCCACATACCGCGCAATCAGGTCGATTTCCAGGTTGACCTTGCTGCCCGCCTTCAGATGCTTGAGCGTGGTGACTTCCACGGTGTGCGGGATCAGATTGATGGAGAAGCGGCAGGCATCGGCCAGGTCTTCCACGCGGTTGACCGTCAGCGAGACGCCGTTGACCACGATGGAGCCTTTGTAGGCCAGGTACTTGCCCAGCGATTTCGGCGCATCGACGATCAGTTCGCGCGACTCGCCCACCGGTTCGAAGGAGTGCACTTTGCCCAGGCCGTCCACGTGACCGGAGACCAGGTGGCCGCCGAGGCGCTCGGCCAGGGTCAGGGCCTTTTCCAGGTTGACTTCGCCGGGGGCGTCCAGGCCCACGGTGAGGTTGAGGCTTTCGCGCGAGACGTCCACGGTGAAGCCTTGCGCGGTCTTCTCGACCACGGTCATGCAGGCGCCGTTGAGGGCGATCGAATCGCCCAGGCCGACGTCGGCCATGGGCAGCGCCCCGGCATCCACGGTCAGACGCACGCCGGCGTCGGGGCCGGCTGCCAGCGGTTGTACGGAAGTGATGTTGCCGACGGCGGCGACGATACCTGTAAACATAATCCTGTCCTGAAACTGTCTGTCAATTGAACCGTGCAAGGATACGCAAATCCGGGCCGACCTGCTTGACCTCGTGGAAGCGCAGGCCGACGCGGTCGGACAGGTCTTCCGGCGGCGCCAGGTCGAACATGCCGCGGCCGTCGCCCAAGAGGCCCGGCGCCAGGTAGACCAGCAGCTCGTTGACGCAGCCTTCGCGGATCAGCGAGCCGTTGAGCTTGGCGCCGGCTTCCACATGCAATTCGTTGATCTGGCGCTGGCCCAGTTCGCGTATCAGCGCCGGCAGATCGACCTTGCCTTCGGCGTTGGCCAGCACGATGACTTCGGCGCCCTGGTCTTCCAGCGCGGCGGTTTTTTGCTTGTCTTCGGTGGCGGTGAAGACCCAGGTGTTGCCGCCCCGGATCACGCGCGCCTCGGGCGACACGATGAGTTTGCTGTCCACTACGATGCGGCGCGGCTGGCGCGGGGTGTCGATGGCGCGCACGGTGAGCTGGGCGTCGTCTTTCTGGATGGTGCCGATGCCGGCCATGATGGCGCAGGCGCGCGCGCGCCAGATGTGGCCGTCGTCGCGCGCGGCCTGGCTGGTGATCCACTGGCTCACGCCGTTGTGCAGGGCCGTCTTGCCGTCCAGGCTGGCGGCGCTTTTCATGCGTACCCAGGGCTTGCCGGTGCGCATGCGGTGCAGGAAGCCGATGTTGATTTCTTCCGCGTCGTCTTCCAGCAGGCCGCAGGCGACCTCGATGCCGGCGGCTTGCAGCCGGGCCAGGCCCTGGCCCGCTACCTGCGGATTGGGGTCGGCAATGGCGGCCACCACGCGGCCCACGCCGGCGTGTATCAGCGCATCGGCGCATGGTGGCGTACGGCCGAAGTGGCTACAGGGCTCCAGCGTCACGTACACGGTGGCGCCGCGCACGTCGTGTCCACGCGCGGCGGCGTCGGCCAGCGCCTGGATTTCGGCGTGGTTGCCGCCCGGCGGCTGGGTGAAGCCGGCGCCGATGATGAGACGATCCTTGACGATCACGCAGCCTACGCGTGGGTTGGGCGTGGTGTTGAGCATGCCGAAACCGGCCTGGATCAGCGCCATTGCCATGGCCTGCTGGTCGTTTTCGACCTCGAATTCGGGAATCGCGTCTTCTGTGGAGTTCATGGGCGAGCGGTATGAGGATGAGGCCGGCGCCTGACGGTGCGGCCGGATGCCCGTCAATATACACGCCTTTGGCGCCCCGGCGGCGGGGCCGGATCAATCCTCGACCGCCCTGGCGCAGCTGTTGTCGGCCAGCGGATTGCACACCCGCACCCGGCCCAGGAAGTTGATGATCACCACCCGTGATGCGTTGCCCGCACCGCCGCTGCGGAAATACCAGCTGCCGCGCGTCACCGGTCGACCGCCGGGCTGGTAGGCGACGAGCTCGCCGCCTTGGGTATAGGCCACCGTGATGCCATCGGGCAGCGGCGGTTGGGTCATCACCGTGCGCTCGCCGACCTTGATGACCCAGCCGTTTTGCCAATCGCGGCCGTCGGCGGGCGTCATGTCGGCGCGGCGGCCGTGGCGCAAGGCCTCGGAGCGCGTCAGGCTGGTGCTGTGGAAGAAGGCATTGCCGGCGGCGATCAACTGCTGGTCGGCGATGATGTTGTGCAGCACCGGTACGCCGGCGGCCAGCACAATGCCGGCGATCAGCAAGACCACCATCAGTTCGATCAGCGTGAAGCCGCGGTTGCGCATGTCGTCACCAGCAAGCGGCGCCGCCGGCGGCGCCGCGGCGGCCACGGCTGTCGGCGTAGAGAATGCCGCATTGCTCGTCGCGATAGGCAGTGTTGACCGCAGGGCCGCCCGGCGTGGCGATGATGCGTACGCAGGTGCTCAGATCTTCGCCATCGCAAGCCTGGGCGGCGATCGCGTAGGCAATCGTGGATGGGGTTTCTCCCGAGTACCATTTGAAGCCGGTTTCGCCGGCGCCCGGTTGAAAGGCCTGGTAGCGGTGCTGGTAGGAAAATTGCCGCTCCTGCTGAATCAGGACCTGCAACAGGGCGGCGCGGCCTTCTGCACGACGCGCCTTGAGCATGTATTGGCTGTAGCTGTTCCAGCCGATGGCGGCGAGCAGGCCGACCACGGCCAGCGCGGCCGTCAGTTCAAGCAGCGTGAAGCCGTGGGACGGGGCGCGCGGGAGTGTTTTGTTCATCGTCATTCCGAGGTAGAGAGGAAAAGCGGGCGCCAGGCGCGGATGATGCACTGCGTGCGGCCGGCCTCGTCGCTGCGGCCCTGCGCGATGGCTTGCAGGCCGGCCCTGGCGCCGCCCCGCCCGAAGCCGATCGCGCTGATGCGATAGAGGGCGGCAGGTTCCGGGCGGCCGGGTTTATCGGACGCCAGCCATTCGATCAGGTAGCGCGGCGCAGCGAGGTCGCCGTCCGAGGGGAAGCGGCGGCCCGTGAATTCGCCATAGGCAGCCGATCCGGGCTCCGCGCCGCTCAGTTGTTCCGGCTTCCATCCCGCGCGCTCCGGGCTGCCCAGGCACAGGCCGCGTCCTTCCACATCGCTGCGGCATTGCGGCGTGGAAGGGAAGGCAGCCGCATCGATGCGGTCGGCCCGGCGGATCTCTTCGCATGCGTCGTCCAGCGCGGCCTGCGCCGCCAGCGTGGCCTGGACATGCACCCGGTGATTGCGCGCCGTATGCTCATCCAGTATCAGCAAGGACGCCGATGCGGTGCCCAGCAGCAGGATCGCGGTCAGCATGATCAGTGCGATCATCAGCGTGGCGCCGCGCTGGCGGGCGGGCATGGCGATCACGGCAGCTCTCCCGCGAAGGCCGCATTGCGCAGCAGCACGGTGGTCTGGAATACCGAGCGCAAGCGCTCTTCGCCCTGCTTTTCAGTGACGCGCCACGCCGGATCGGCGCGACCGGAGGGGAGGAACAGGTCGTAGTCACGCGGCGCCGCTCCAGTGGGGCCCGGGCGGCGCTGCGTGCCTCTGACCAGCAGCGCCACGCGCACCATCACCACGCGGCGCCAGCCGGCTTCGTTGAGGGCTGAGGCGTCCAGCCAGCGGCCGGGGCGCCCGTCGGGGCCGCTGGCGACGGCATAGCGCAGCTGCATGGCTTCCACGCCGCGCGCCACCGCATCCGAGGTCCAGGCGCCGTTCTTGCCGAGGTAGCGGCAGCGCAGCTCCGGTTCGTTGCCGGTGCCGGCGGCGATGTAGTAGATCACCCAGCTGCGCGCACTTTCTTCCAGCGGAGCAAGGGGCGCGGCCGCGCCGCTGCAGTTGCCGATGTGGGTGGGGCTGCCGCGAGGCGCGCCAAAGAAGCCCAGCATCAGGATGTCGCTCTTGTTGACGCCGTCGCCGGACATTGCGCCGAAACTGCCGGACGCCGGGTCGAGGGCGGCGACCTGCCGGCTGTCGTCGAGCCCGCGCACGCCGGGCGACAGCCGGGGTGGCCGGGCCATGCTTTCCCAGGGAAAGTGATCAGCCTGGCGGATGACATCCTGCAGGTGTTCCAGCGCCAGCCGGCCGGTCTCCTGCACCCGGCTGGCGTCGTCGATGTCCTGGTAAGCACCGCGCGCGTTCTGCAGCAGCGTGCCCGCCACCAGCACCACCAGCAGGCCGACGGCCAGGGCCATCATCATCTCGACCAGCGTCAGACCTTGTTGCCGGGAACGGAATGTTGTTCGCATGAAGAATCAGCGACCGAGAACGATGGCCATCAACGGCGTGGCCGTGGCCTCTGGTGCGCCGCCGGAGAGCGCCCTTCGCCAGCTCAGCTTGAGCACCGCCGGCGCTGCAGGATCACCGTCGCAGCGCCAGTCGGCATGAGCATCGGCACGGCCATCGCGGCAGACCACGGCGCGGGCTGCGGGAAAGTCGCGCGCCAGCCGGGTGTTCCAGTCGCCGATGGCGGCCGCGGCAAAAGCGTCGGCGTCGCAGGGTGCGGAGGCGCAATCGGCGGCGACGGGGATGGGACGGGAAGCATCGAACACGAACAGGTAGGGATCCGCCGCGTCGGCGGTGGGCCGATAGGCGGCGCGCAGCTCGGCCAGCTCCTGCGCCATCATCGTGGCCGTGGCTTGCAGGCTGTTTTCGCGGCTGCTGCGCAGGGCGTGCAATTGCAGCATGATCATGGCCAGCGCGCCGGTGCCGATGACCAGCATGGCCACCAGCACTTCCAACATCGTGAAACCGGAACTGGAAGAACTCATGACGCCAGGCGGAAGAAAGGAAATCCGGCGAGTGTAGGAAAAACAAAAAGCGCCTTCACGGCGAAGGCGCTTTCAAGGGTCTTGCTTCGAATTACTTCATGGTGAGGCGCGGCGCCGTGGTGCTCCGCGATGCCAGTTGCAGTCGCTTCAGAACGAGGATCCCGGCTGCGTCATGAACGCCGTTTCCTCCGCCGTGGAGGGCCGGCCGAGTATCTTGTTGCGGTGCGGGAAGCGTCCGAAAGCTTCGATCACCGCATGGTGCTTCCTTGCGTAATCCGCGAAGCCGTCGAAGTCCTTTTTTTCCTCTGGCGCGGCTTGCTTGGCCAGTGCGCGGAACAGTTGCACCACGTATTGCTGGTCGTCGATGTCTTCCGAATGTTCCAGCGGCATGTAGATGAACACGCGCGCGATCGGCGGCAATTCCTGGTCGATGCCCATGGCCAGCGCCAGATGCGTGTGCTGGCGCGCCTGTTCGTCGAAGGCGAAGGCTTGCGGCGTGCCGCGGTAGATATTGCGCGGGATCTGGTCCAGCAGCAGGATCAGCGCCAGCGTGGAGCGCGCGGCGTCGGCCCAGTCGGCCAGCCGGTTGGCGGCGGCTTCCTGCAGCATCGGTTCGAAGCGCGTGCGGCATTCGGCGTCGATCTCGGGATTCTTGCTCCACCACAGCTTCTTCTGGCGTTGCGCGACCTCGGCGGCGGGCGCGTTTTCCCAATCCTGGCCGAACCAGAAGTCGAGCAGGGCGTCGATCTGCTGAGTGGGGTCGGATGTGGCGTCGGCTGGCATGCTCATTCTTCCGTCACGGTGATGACGACGTCGCCCAGCGTCACTTTCTGGCCGGCCAAGATCTTGCAGGTCTTGCGCGACTCGGTCTTGCCGTTCACCTTGACGAGGCCTTCTGCCACCAGTTGCTTGCCCGCGCCGCCGCTGTCGCACAGGCCGCAGAGTTTCAGGAGCTGGTTCAGTTCCACGTGGGGATGGCCTTGCAGCGGGAAGGTGATCTTTTGCATTCTTGTTTCTCTTTCAGGGGCGCGGCGTCAGGCCTGCGCCAGGGTTTGTCCGGCTTTGGCCAGCCAGGTGTCGAGGCTGTCGGTCAGGTCTTTTTGACTGAACGAACAGCTTTCTTCGGTGAACAGGCTGCCGGCTTCCAGGCGACCCAGCAAATCTTCGGCGACTTGCTGGTAGCGCGGTGGCAGCGCCGCCATCACCTCGCCGTGCGCGCGCCAGGCAGCGCACAGGGCGGCGATGTCGCCGACGCCGTTTTGCAGGTTGCGCAGGGCGTCCCGCATGGAGGCCAGTTGCGGTTCGAATGGATGGGACATGGGTGTCTCTCCGGGATCAGGCGTGCAGGGCGGTGATGCCGAACAGCGCCAGCACGCACAGGAAGCCGAGGATCCAGCTGGCCGAGCGCGCCGAGGGTTTGTCGGTCAGGTAGAGCACCGTGTAGAGAATGCGCGCGGCGATGAACAGTACCGAGGCGATATCGATCGGTCCCTGCGGTGCGCCGGCCTGCTGCGCCACCAGGACCGCGGCGGCGAAGAAGGGGAAGGCTTCGAAATGGTTGCGGTGTGCATAGTCGGCGCGGCGGCGCAGTCCGGTCTGCCGGTCGAGCCAGGCGCGTGGTTCCGAATTGTCGAAGTCCTTGCGGCCTTGCTTGGCGATGAAGATGGTCAGCGCCGGCATCAGGCCAGCGATCAGAACACACCAGTAGGAAATAAGCATGAACGGTTCAGCCCCTTAGAGTTGTTTGGCGGCGAAGGTATTGCAGGCGCCGACCTTGCCTTCGGTGATGCCGCGCTTGAACCAGGCCACGCGCTGGGCCGAGGTGCCGTGGGTGAAGGAGTCCGGTACCACCACGCCGCGCGCCTGGCGTTGCAGCGCGTCGTCGCCGATGGCCGAGGCGGCGTTCAGGGCGTCCTCGATGTCGCCCTTTTCCAGGATGTGGCGCGCCTCGTCGGCATGATAGGCCCAGACGCCGGC
Source organism: Herbaspirillum frisingense (assembly GCA_009914615.1). GTDB lineage: Bacteria > Pseudomonadota > Gammaproteobacteria > Burkholderiales > Burkholderiaceae_D > Herbaspirillum > Herbaspirillum frisingense_B. Next base: position 3,789 of record WNDX01000048.1, on the reverse strand, counting down.
AAAGCAGTCGGCTTGCAGCTCCAGCCGCACCGACAAGGCATTGGCCTGTTTCTCGCTGGCGTTGCGGCGGGCCGCATCGACCTTGTCCGAAATGCCCATCAGATGCTGCACGTGGTGGCCGACTTCGTGCGCGATCACGTAGGCCTGGGCGAAGTTGCCGGAGACCTTGAAGCGCTGCTTCATCAGCTCATAGAACGACAGGTCGATATACACCTTCTGGTCGCCCGGGCAGTAGAACGGGCCGGTCGCGGTCTGGCCGGTGCCGCAGGCGGTCGGCGTGCTGCCGGAGAACAGCACCAGCTTGGGTCGCACGTATTGCGCGTTGTTCGCGGCGAAGATCGGACCCCAGGTGTCTTCGGTGTCGGCCAGCACGGTGGAGACGAAGCGCGCCATCTGGTCGTCCGGCGGCGGTTTGTGAGCGGGGGCGTGCTGCTGTTGGACCGGCGCCGGCGCGCCGCCGCCTGACAGCAGGCTGAGCATGGTCATCGGATTGATGCCGAGGAAATAGGACGCCACCAGCGCCACCGCCACCGTGCCCAGTCCGATCGAGCGGCCGCCGAAGGAAAAGCCGCCACCGCCGCCGCCGTAGCCCCCATCCTCGCCGCGGCGGTCTTCCACGTTGTCGCTTTCGCGATTGCCTTCCCATTTCATGATGTCTGTCCTTTTCCCGATGCCTGCACCGCCGAGCGAGCGCAATGGCGCGATTGTAATGGAGTCGGTGAGTGACTGGCTGAACCGGATGAGGTTCCGCGCGGTCTGAAAACGGCATCGTGTCGGTTTTTGTCTGACGGCGCGCTGAAGGAACTGTTTGATTCCGGCCGGGCTGGCGGCGCGGTATGTTGCGATGTACCAGCGGAAATTCTTTCCGGACAGGCAATTTGGTGGGACGATGGCAGGGCGGCTGGGCTTGGCATCGTGTCTTCCAGTCGGGCGCGGAGCTCTCCCGCGTCGCCGCCTTTCGAACAAAAAACAGAATTGGAGGCTTCACATGATCTTATGGCTCATCCTTCTGGTGGTCGCCTGCCTGGTGCTGATGATGGCGCGCGTCAATGCCTGGACCTGGCTGGCCGCCGAAGCAATATGGATCTGGCTCGGCGGCCCGCTGGCCGGCGTCGAGCTGCCGGTGATGGTGCTGCTGGCCATCCTGCTGTTCACGCCGACCCTCCTGGTGGCGCTCAAGGCTGTCCGCCAGTCGCTCATCACTCGTCCGGCGCTGGACATGTTCCGCAAGATCATGCCGGGCATGTCCGCCACCGAGCGCGACGCCATCGAGGCCGGCACGGTCTGGTGGGACGCCGAGCTGTTCTCCGGCAAGCCTGACTGGCGGCGCCTGTTCGAGCTGCCGCCGCCGCGCCTGACGCCAGAAGAGCAAGCCTTCATGGATAACGAGGTGGAACAGTTGTGCGCCATGGTGAGCGACTGGGACACTACCGTGAAGTACCAGGACATCCAGCCCGAGGCCTGGCAGTTCATCAAGGACAAGGGTTTCCTCGGCATGATCATTCCGCGCCAGTACGGCGGCAAGCAGTTCTCGGCCTACATGCATTCGCAGGTGATCATGAAGCTGGCCTCGCGCAGCTCGGCCGCGGCAATCTCGGTGATGGTGCCCAACTCGCTGGGGCCGGCCGAGCTGCTGCTGCACTACGGCACCGATGCGCAGAAGAACCATTACCTGCCGCGCCTGGCGCAAGGGCAGGAAATTCCCTGCTTCGCGCTGACCAGCCCGTATGCCGGCTCGGACGCGGCGGCCATTCCCGACGTCGGCATCGTCTGCAAGGGTCTGCACGAAGGTAAGGAAACCTTAGGTTTCCGCGTCAGCTGGAGCAAGCGCTATATCACGTTGGTGCCGGTGGCGACCGTGCTGGGTCTGGCCTTCCGCGTGCGCGATCCGGACGGCCTGCTGGGCGGTAATCCCGAACCCGGCATCACTTGCGCGCTGATCCCGACCAACCATCCCGGCGTGGTCACGGGACGCCGGCATTGGCCGGTCAATGCGGTGTTCCAGAACGGTCCGACCGAGGGCCGGGATGTGTTCATTCCAATGGAATGGGTGATCGGCGGCCTGGCGCAGGTGGGACGCGGTTGGCGCATGTTGATGGAATGCCTGGCCGCGGGCCGGGCGATTTCGCTGCCGTCGTCCAATGTCGGCTTCTCCAAGCTGGCGGTGCGCGGCACCAGTGCCTACACCGCCATGCGCCGCCAGTTCAAGATCGAGATCGGCAAGTTCGAAGGCGTGCAGGAAGCGCTGGCCCGCATGGGCGGCCACCTGTACATGATGGATGCCACGCGCCGCCTGTCGGCCATGGCGGTGGACGCCGGCGAGAAGCCCTCGGTAATTTCCGCCATTTCCAAATACCACGTGACCGAGCGCGGGCGCATGGTGGTCAACGACGGCATGGACGTGATCGGCGGCAAGGGCATCTGCATGGGGCCGGGCAACTTCCTGGCGCGCGCCTATCAGCAGATCCCCATCGCCATCACGGTCGAGGGCGCCAACATCCTGACGCGCTGCCTGATCATCTTCGGCCAGGGGGCGATCCGCTGCCATCCTTATGTGTTGCAGGAGCTGGCCGCGGCGGCCGACGATAACCACGATCACGCGCTGCAGGAGTTCGACCGCTTGCTGTTCTCGCACCTGTCCTTTGTCGCCGCCAACAAGGCGCGCGCTTTCGTCGGCGGCATCAGTTGCGGCTGGCTGCTGCCCTCGACCTCGTACGCGGCGCGCCAGACCAAACGCTATTACCGATCGGTGGTGCATCTGTCGTCGGCTTTCGCGCTGCTGACCGACGTCAGCATGGGCGTGCTGGGCGGGACGCTGAAATTCCGCGAGCGTATCTCGGCGCGGCTGGGAGATGTGCTGTCCCAGCTGTACCTGGTGTCGGCGGCGCTCAAGCGCTTCGAGGACGAAGGGCGGCAGGAGGAAGATCTGCCCTACGTCGAATGGTCGGTGCAGGACGCCTTGCATCGGGCGCAGGAGGCCATTGTCGACGTCTTGCAGAACTTCCCCAATCCCTGGATTGCGTTCGGCTTGCGGGTGGTGATCTTCCCCTTGGGACTGATCTATCGCAAACCATCGGATGCGCTCGGAACCCTGGTGGCGAAGGCCATGCAGAAGCCGGGGGAAAGCCGCAACCGGCTGGTGGCGGATGCTTACCTGCCCAAGGGCGATGATCCGCTGGCTTGCGGGGAGCGCGCGTTTGCCTTGACGCCCGTGGTGCAGCAGCTGGAGCATCGCCTGAAGCAGGATATCAAGGATGGGTCGTTGCCTGCGATGCCGCAGAGCCTGATCGAGATGAAGGCCTGGAATGCCTTGGCGGCTGAGCGTGGGTTCATCAGCGAGCAGGAAAAGGCTGCGCTGGATGAGTTTGCGCATTTTGGGGATTTGACTGTGCAGGTGGATGATTTTTCTGCGGATTTTGATCGGAATGAGATATTGGGGAGGTTGCCTTGAGATTGTTTCTTGTGGCTCGTCGGGTCTCATTCAACTTCGTTCGGGCTGAGTAGTCACTTTGGTGGCGTATCGAAGCCGGTGTTGGTTCGGTGGTTGTTATTGAGTAGTCTGGTCTTGCGGCTTTTTTGCGCGCTGGCTTTATTCTTATCTTTCTCCGGTCGCAGGGGAGCGCCGGGAGCGGCCCGGCAGCCGCTCACTTTCTTTGGCCCGCTGTATAGACCGGTGACATAGGTAACACGTGTGTCGGGACATAGGTAACACTTCAATCGTAGACATCATCTTGTCGCAAATCAATTTTGGCGAAGCGCTGATGAGCGAAGTACAACTCGAACACGCCG
>WNDX01000047.1 GCA_009914615.1 Herbaspirillum frisingense | reverse complement strand
GCGCGAGCACCGCGCCCTGTTGGAGCAATACGCTTTGATCGCCAGCATGAGTGCCAGAGGCAACTGCTACGACAACGCAGCAATGGAGAGTTGGAACCACAGTCTGAAGGTCGAGGCCATCCATGGTGAACACCTCGCCACACGGGAGCAGGCCAAGGCTCATGTGTTTGACTACATTGAGGTTGACTACAATCGGATCCGGCTGCACTCGACCCTGGGCTACCTCAGCCCAGAGCAGTACGAGCTGGCCAATGTCGCTTAGATAGGTGTCCGTAAATCAGGGGCAAGATCAACCCGCTGCCCATTTGATTCACATGCGCGCCGCCTTGTTTTTTCGTGCTTCCCGTTTTGCACGCTCTATCAATTTCAGGAGATCACATGCTTCGCTCAGAATCCCTCTTCGGCAAACGCGAAACCAGTTCGACCAATTCCCCCTTCAGCAGCGCAGGCAACAGCGTCTCCCAATCTTCCACAGGCGGCAACGTGACAAGCGTACAGAAACCCACCCAATATCCCTCTTCCGTCTCCAGCACCGCGCCCGCGACCGGCGAGGAAACCGGAAGCAAGCTCACCGTCGGCCCCAACATCAAGGTCAAGGGCGAGATCGAAGACTGCGACACCCTGGTCGTCGAAGGCAAGGTGCAAGCCACCATCAACTGCCGCGTGGTGCAGATCGCCGAGCGCGGCGCCTTCAAGGGCTCGGCCGAGATCGACCTGGCCGAGATCCGTGGCGAATTCGACGGTGACCTGACGGTGCGCCAGAAGCTGGTGATCTATTCCAGCGGCAAGGTGACCGGCAAGATTCGCTATGGCAAGCTGGTGATCGAAGAGGGCGGCCAGTTGTCGGGCGACCTGCAGGTCGGCGGCGGTCACGAACAGAAGGATCTGCTGCAAAAGACCGCTTGATGCGCGCGGCGCCGCATTGCGCGGCGCGGCGGCAGGGTTCGGCAAGGAGCGCGATGACGCGCGCGGCTGTGCTTGCAGCTGCGTGGCGTATTCTTTCCTGGTTGAAACAGGTAACGAAATTGCTGTATCGGCATGCAAATGGCGGGCAAATGCCTGCCATTTGCGCTGATCCCTGCCGATTCGCTGTCTTTCTAGCCAATGTGCGCGTGAAAGTGGGCTGGATTTGTCCGCATGGCTCTGCCGTGCGACAATAGCGCCTTTCGTCTTTTTGCCGGCCGCTCCAGGCCGGCAGCGGTTTGGGCGGGCTTCCCGCGCTACCGGACGCTGGCGTTTTTCAGTTCATTCTCATGGCTCACCCGGAATACATTCTTACCCTGTCCTGCCTGGATCAGCGCGGCATCGTGCATCGCGTCTCAGGCTTCCTGGCCGATCACGGCTGCAACATCATCGATTCGGCGCAGTTCGGCGACGCCCAGTCCAAGCTGTTCTTCATGCGCGTGCATTTCTCGTCGGAAGACGCCGCGGTCTCCGATACGCAGCTGCGTGCCGATTTCGGCGCGCTGGGCGATGCCTTGCAGATGAACTGGCAATTGCACGACGCCGGCAAGAAGCCGCGCGTGATGCTGATGGTGTCCAAGATCGGGCATTGCCTGAACGATCTGCTGTTCCGCTACAAGAGCGGGCTGCTGCCGGTGGAGATCCCGGCGATCGTGTCCAATCACACGGACTTCTATCAACTGGCCGCCAGCTACAACATTCCTTTCCACCATCTGCCGCTGGCCACCGGCGCGCCGATGGAAGCCAAGCGCGCGCAGGAAGAACGCATCATGGAGATCGTCAATGCCAACCAGATCGATCTGGTGGTGCTGGCGCGCTACATGCAGATCCTCTCGCCCGAGATGTGCGATGCGCTGCGCGGACGGGCGATCAACATCCACCACTCTTTCCTGCCGAGCTTCAAGGGCGCCAAGCCCTACTATCAGGCGCATGACCGCGGGGTCAAGCTGATCGGCGCGACCGCGCACTTCGTGACCGGCGATCTGGATGAAGGTCCGATCATCGAGCAGGGAGTGGAGCGGGTGGATCATTCCATGGGGCCGGATACCCTGACGGCGATCGGGCGGGATATCGAGTGTGTGGTGCTGGCGCGGGCGGTGAAGTGGTTTACCGAGCATCGGATTTTGTTGAATGGGCACAAGACGGTGATCTTTAACTGATTTCTGTTTTGCCGATTGAGCCTGGCTTGCGTGGCCGGACGTATTTCATGAGCGCCGTCCGGGATTTCGGGCGGCGTTTTCTTTTTTTTTTTTGGGGTTTTATTATCAGGACGATGCGCCCGGGTAGACGTGCCCGAGTGAGACGCAGGGCATGTCCGGCAAGACCGAGCACGTCTCAATCACCGCCGTCGTCCCGGCGCATGCCGGGATCCAGTGACGTTTGTTGCGCTTCATAGTCCGCTGAACGACGCTGGGTCCTGACTTTCGTCAGGACGACGCGCAGAGGGATAGATGACGCGTAGAAGAACCAAGACTGACCAGAGCGGCAACCAAGGCCGGCAGGGCTTCCACCACCTCCGTCGTCCCGGCGCAGGCCGGAACCCAGCGTCGTTTGTCGCGCTCAGCAATCCTGTGAAAGGCGCTGGATCCTGACATTCGTCAGGACGACGCGCAGAGGGATAGATGACGCGTAGAAGAACCAAGACTGACCAGAGCGGCAATCAAGACCGGCAGGGTTTCCACCACCTCCGTCGTCCCGGCGCACGCCGGGACCCAGCGTCGTTTGTCGCGCTCAGCAATCCTGTGAAAGACGCTGGGTCCTGACCTTCGTCAGGACGACGCGCAGAGGGATAGATGACGCGTAGAAGAACCAGGACTGACCAGAGCGGCAACCAAGGGCGGCAGGGTTTCCACCACCTCCGTCGTCCCGGCGCACGCCGGGACCCAGCGTCGTTTGTCGCGCTCAGCAATCCTGTGAAAGGCGCTGGATCCAGACCTTCGTCAGGACGACGCGCAGAGGGATAGATGACGCGTAGAAGAACCAAGACTGACCAGAGCGGCAATCAAGACCGGCAGGGTTTCCACCACCTCCGTCGTCCCGGCGCACGCCGGGATCCAGCGTCGTTTGTCGCGCTCAGCAATCCTGTGAAAGGCGCTGGATCCAGACCTTCGTCAGGACGACGCGCAGAGGGATAGATGACGCGTAGAAGAACCAAGACTGACCAGAGCGGCAACCAAGGGCGGCAGGGTTTCCACCACCGCCGTCGTCCCGGCGCAGGCCGGGACCCAGCGTCGTTTGTCGCGCTCAGCAGTCCTGTGAAAGACGTTGAATTCTGACCTTCGCCAGCCCGACACGCCAGAGAATCGATCAAGGCCGATCGCGCCTTGCTGCCGCCGTCGTCCCGCCATCTTCAAGTCCCCGGATACTGCTCCCGCATCACCCGCTTGTTGAGCTTGCCGACGCTGGTGCGCGCCAGTTCCGCGACGAATTGCACCCGGTCCGGGACGCCGTAGCGCGAAATCTGTCCGCTTTCGGCGGCGGCGCTCACGTGTTGACGGATATCGTCTTCCGTTACGCCGGCGGCGTCCTTTTTGAGCACCACGAGCGCCAGCGGCCGCTCGCCCCATTTGCTGTCCTGGATGCCGATGACGGCCGTTTCTGCGACCGCCGGGTGGCGGGCGATGATGTCTTCGATCTGTAGCGAAGAGACCCATTCGCCGCCGGTCTTGATGACGTCCTTGATGCGGTCGGTGACTTGCAGGTAGCCGCGCCGGTCGATGTTGCCGATGTCTTGCGTGTGCAGCCAGCCGCCGCGCCACAGGTCTTCCGAGGCTTGCGCCTGGTGCAGGTAGCCTTGCGTCAGCCAGGGGGCGCGTACCACGACTTCGCCGGTGCTGCTGCCGTCGCGCGGGCAGTCGTTCATCTCGTCGTCCACCGTGCGAATCGCCACCAGCGGCAGCGGGCGGCCGGTCTTGACGCGCAGGGCGGCGTCGGTGTCGCTGCCCAGTTCGTCCGTGGGGACGTGGGCCAGCGTCAGGATCGGGCAGGTCTCGGACATGCCGTAGCCGGTGAAGACGTCGATGCCGCGTTCGCGCGCGGCGCGGGAAAGGCTGCCGGTCATGGCGGAGCCGCCGATGATCATCTTCCAGCCCGACAGGTCGGCGTCCTTGGCGGCGTCGCAGTTGAGCACCATCTGCAGGATCGTCGGGACGCAGTGCGAGAAGGTGACCTTTTCGCGCACGATCAGCTTGCAGATGGTGTCGGGCACGTAGCGGCCCGGATAGACCTGTTTGAGGCCGGCCATGGTGGCGACGTAAGGCAGGCCCCAGGCGTGCACGTGGAACATGGGCGTGAGCGGCATGTAGACGTCGTCGCGGTGCAGGCGGCCTTGCTGGGGCGCGAGCGCCAGGCCGGCGGTGGCCCCCAGGGTGTGCAGCACCAGTTGGCGGTGGCTGAAATAGACGCCTTTGGGCAGGCCGGTGGTGCCGGTGGTGTAGAAGGTGGTGGCGCGCGCGCGCGTCTTCGTCGAAGTCGGGGAAGTCGTAGGCGGCGTCGGCCTGCGCCAGCAGTTCTTCGTATTCGCCGGCGAAGCCGGGGCCGCGCGGGCAAGGGGTGCCGTCGTCGGTCAGCAGCACGCAGCGGGTCAGGGTGTTGAGTTCGCCGCGGATCTGCTTCAGCACCGGCATGAAATCGGAGTTGACCAGCAGCACGTCGGCCTGGGCGTGGTTGAGCGTGTAGGCGATCTGTTCCGGCGAAAGGCGCACGTTCACGGTCTGCAGCACGCAACCCATCATCGGCACGGCGAAGAAGCATTCCAGATAGCGGTGACTGTCCCAGTCCATCACGGCCACGGTATTGCCCGGCTGCAGGCCCATCTCGCTCAGGGCGTTGGCCAGGCGCTGGACGCGGCGGTAGAACTCGGCGTAGCTGTGGCGGCGGTCGCCGTAAACAATTTCCTGGTCGGGCGCGGTCGCCAGCGCGCTGTGCAGCAGTTGTTTGATCAGCAGGGGATAGCCATAGGCCGAAGGAGTCTTGCTGATGAGTTGGGGCATACCGTTTTCTCCTCTGTAGCGACGTTGACGCCTGTTATTGGAATGAGCGTCGATGATAACGCTAACGGTAGCCCCAAATTGTCTTGAAGGCGACGAAATTTACATACGGCAATTCGCCGCCTCGGCAACTTTGTAAAAAGTTAATGCCGCTCTTCCAGCGAAGTCACGGTCAGCGCGCCGTCCACGCGGTCGGCGGTGAAACTGATCCGTTCGCCTTCGCGGGCCTTGCTCAGCAGTTCCGGCGAGGCTTTGAAGACCATGGTCATGCCGGACATCTGCAGGTTGGGGATCTCGGCATGGCGGATGGTGATCTTGCCGGCGGTGGCATCGACCTTGCGGATTTCGCCTTCCACCTTGGGCGCGTCGGTTTGCGCAAACGCAGCCAGGGAGGGCAGCGCCAGCGCGGCGCCGAGGGCCAGTCGGGAAATGGTGTGACGGAGATGCATGTTGTCCTTTCTGTCATGCGTGGAGAGAGAATCGCAGCGGCGGGATCAACCCGCCACCGCCGGGTAATGGCGATAGACCGTGGCCTGGCCGTCCTTGCCGATCAGCTGCACGTCATAGGCGGCGCGCGCTTTGGGGCGGCGCGCGTCTTCCATGCCCGGCGAGCCGGCCGGCATGCCGGCCACGGCCAGGCCCGCGGCGGCCGGCTTGTCCGTCAGCAGGCGCAGGATCTCGGTCGCCGGTACATGGCCTTCGACGGCATAGCCCGCCACCTGGGCGCTATGGCAGGAGGCGAATTGATCGGGCATGCCGAAGCGGCGGCGCCATACGCCGGTGTCATCCACATCGGTGGTGCTGACTTCGAAACCCGCGGCCTGCAGGTGGGCCACCCACTGGCTGCAACAGCCGCAGTGGGCGTCCTTGTACACCGCGATGCGCGGTTTGCCGGGGCGGGCCAGCGCGGATAGGGCCGGGAGCGCTGCGGCCGCCAGTGCGGCCAGGGTGAAGCGTCGTCGTTGCATGCTTGTCCTTTCGGTGATGTGTCAGTGTTGTTCGTGATGCGCGCCCGGCCTGGCGCTGTCCATGGCGGACATGTCCGCCGCGGCGGGCGCTTCCGGTGCGCGCCGCGGCGCCGGGGCATCTCCGCCTTGCCATTCGCGGGCCACGCTGCCGGCCGGGGCGCGGTACCAGCCGGGATCGCGGTAGTCGTTGCGCGCCAGATCGCGGCGCACCTTGACGGTACTGAACATGCCGCCCATCTCGATGGCGCCATAGGGACCGCGACCGGTCATCATGGGCAGGGTGTTGTCGGGCAGCGGCATTTCCATGTCGCCCATGGAGCCGCCCTTGTCGCCCATGACCATGTAGTCCGGGATGAGCCGGGCGATCTTGCCGGCCACGCGGGACTGGTCCACGCCGATCATGGTCGGCACGCCGTGGCCCATGGCGTTCATGGTGTGGTGCGCCTTGTGACAATGCAGGGCCCAGTCGCCTTCTTCAGTGGCGTCGAACTCGATGGCGCGCATCTGGCCCACCGCGACATCCGTGGTGACTTCCGGCCAGCGCGCCGCGGGCGGCACCCAGCCGCCGTCGGTGCCGGTCACTGCGAATTCGTGGCCGTGCAGATGGATGGGGTGGTTGGTCATGGTCAGGTTGCCGATGCGGATGCGCACGCGGTCGTTCTGCCGCACCACCAGCGGATCGATGCCGGGGAAGGTGCGGCTGTTCCAGGTCCACAGATTGAAGTCCAGCATGGTGCTGACCTTGGGCGTGGCCGCGCCGGGATCGATGTCGTAGGCGCTCATCAGGAACACGAAGTCGCGGTCCACGCGCATCAGGCCGGGATCCTTGGGATGCGTCACCCAGAAACCCATCATGCCCATGGCCATCTGCACCATCTCGTCGGCGTGCGGGTGATACATGAAGGTCCCCGCGCGGCGCGCGGTGAATTCATAGACATAGGTCTTGCCCGGCGGGATGGCCGGCTGGGTCAGGCCGGCCACGCCATCCATGCCGTTGGGCAGGCGCTGGCCGTGCCAGTGCACCGAGGTCGCCTCGGGCAGCTTGTTGGTGACGAAGATGCGCACCCGGTCGCCCTCGACCACCTCGATGGTGGGGCCGGGACTCTGGCCGTTGTAGCCCACAGGTTGGCCTTCATGCCGGGCGCGATTTCGCGCACCACCGGTTCGGCGACCAGGTGGAATTCCTTGACGCCGTTCTTCATGCGCCAGGGCAGGGTCCAGCCGTTGAGCGTGACCACCGGCTGATAGGGGCGACCGCTGGCCGGATGCAGCGGCGCCTGGGTCAACGGACTGGATTGCAGCGGCGCTTCGGGCAGGGCGGCGGCGCCGGCGCGGCTGATGGCGGAGGCGGTGACGGCGAGGGCCGAGCCTTGCAGGAAGGCGCGGCGGCCGATGTCGGGTTTGCTCATGGTTGTTTTCCTTGTTCCTTGTTGCTCTCGACGGGGCCGCCCAGGGCTTGCTGCAGACCGGCGTCGGCGATCCAGAAGTCGCGCTCGGCTTCGATGGCGGCGCTGACCGCGCCGGCCTGTTCGCGGGCGTCGGCCAGCAGGTCGAAGACGCTGATGAGCATGCCGTTGTAGCGCAGCAGGTTTTCTTCGGACATGCGTTTGCGCAAGGGCACGATGCCGTCGCGGTAGCGCCGCGCCAGCGCATAGGCGTCCTGGCGTTCGCGCCAGGCCAGGCGCGCCTGAGCGCGCGCGTCGAGGGCGGCCGCGGCCAGCTTGTGGGCGCTTTGCATGTAGATCGCCTCGGCCTTGGCCACGCGCGCCTGGCCCCAGTCGAACAGCGGGATCTCGATGCTGATCTCGTAGCCGATCTCGGGCGCCTTGCCGCTCTCCGAGGTACGCAGGGCGCCAAGGTCGAGCACGTTGATGAAGCGCGTGGCGCGCGTCAGGCCGAGTGAGTCGCGCAGGCCGTCGAGCTCGGTGCGCGCGGCCTGCACGTCCAGCCGCTGCGTCATGGCCTGGCGTTCGGCATCGGCGACATCGGCGGCAGCGATCTGCGGCGGCAGCTCGGGCAGGCGCTCCGGCAAAGTGAAGGCGGGCGCCACGCCGAGCAGGCGCGCCAGCGCTTCCTGGTCTTGCTGGGCGGTGCGGCGCGCGCGCTGCAACTGGGTTTGCGTTTCGGCGTAGAACAGTTGTTCGCGGGCGGCGTCGAGCCTGCTGAAGTTGCCGCGCGCGGCCATCTGCGCGGCCAGTTCATGCGCGGCCTCGGCGGCTTGCTCGACCTGCTCCTGGTAGGCCAGGCCCTGGCGCGAGGCGACCGCCCTGTAGTAGGCCTGGCGCGTCTGCGCGGCCGTCGCCAGCACGCGCTCGGCCAGGCGGAGACGCACCTGTTCGAAACGACGCGCCTCGATGCGCGAGGCGGCCGGCAGCGTGATGAGCTGCATCAGGCCCAGTGTCAGGCTGCGCTCGATCTTGATGTCGTCGCCCGCGTGGGTACGGGCGAAGGAGAAGCCGGGATTGGGCAGGCGGCCAGCCTGCACCAGGTCGGCTTCGGCGATGCCGAGTTCGGAGAAGGCCGCTTGCAGCTCGGGATTGTTGATGAGCGCGATCTGCACCGCGTCGTCGGCGTTGGCCAGGCGCGGCTGGCGCTGGCCGTCGGCTTGCAGCAGTTGCGCCACGCGCGCTTCGCTGCGGCGCGCGTCTTCGGGCGTACGGTTCCAGGCGGGCTTCTGGCCGAGCTTGCGCGCGGCGATGTCCTGCACCGGGCCGAAGCCACCGTCCGCGGACAGCGAGGCGCAGCCGGCCAGCAGCGCGCAGGCGGCGACCGCAAGCGCCCGCAGGGGGCGTGAAACTGAGGGAATCATGAAATCCTCGTCTGATGATGATCGTCATCCGCCGCGGCGATGGCCGGGCGGGGCAGGCGCGCGCACGCACGCGCCGTCAGCGGTCGATTTCAGGCGAAGGTAGGGGGACGGTCGGGGTTTTCCGGCAGATAACCGACGAAGCCGGAGGCCGGCAGCGCGAGGTATTCGCGCGAAGGAAGATCGGGAGCGGGCGGGGCGGCGAGCGCCAGCGGTAGCACCGCGCCGACGGTACAGGCGGCGCAGTAGCTGCAGGAAGACGAGGATTGGTGTTCGGCGTGTTGCGTGTGATCGGGCGCGGCGGCGGCCAGTTGCCGCACGTCGTGTCCTGCGTGCCCACCATGTCCTTCCTGTCCTCCCTGTCCGGCGGCGGCAGCGGCCTGCATCGCGTGATGCTCATGCGCGTGCGCCTGGACGGCCGGCAGGTGATCGCCATGCATGGCATGCGAGGCCGCGACCGTCTGCTGCATGGCCGGCGCGCAAGCCTGCAGCACGGCGGCGAAACCCTGGATGGGGATCGCCAGCGCCAGCAGCCACAGCAGGAAGATTTTCGCGCGCAGGATCATGGCGGGCAGTATATCACCGGTCTGTCACCCGCCCCGCGCCGGCATGCCACGCACCAGCCGCAACCCGTTGAAGACCACGATCAGGCTGGCGCCCATGTCGGCGAACACGGCCATCCACAGCGAGCTCATGCCGACTAGCGCCAGCGCCAGAAACACTGCTTTGATGCCCAGCGCGATGCTGATGTTCTGCACCAGCACCGTATGCGCCTTGCGGCTTAGGCGGATGAAGTCGGGGATCTTGCGCAGGTCGTCGTCCATCAGGGCGACGTCGGCGGTTTCCAGCGCGGTATCGGTGCCGGCCGCGCCCATGGCGAAGCCGATCTGCGCGCGCGCCAGCGCCGGGGCATCGTTGATGCCGTCGCCCACCATGCCGACTTCGCCGTGGCGCAGGCCCAGTTCTTCGATGGCCTTCAGCTTGTCATCCGGCAACTGGTCGCCGCGCGCGTCGGCGATGCCGGTCTGGGCAGCGATGGCCTGTGCGGTGTGGGCATTGTCGCCGGTCAGCATGACCACGTTCACGCCCAGGCGGCGCAGGTCGGCCACCGCTTCCTTGCTGCTCGGGCGCACGGTGTCTGCCACCGCCACCAGCAGTTCGGGATGCGCGCCGCGGCACAGCAGGGTGGTGGTCTTGCCTTGTTTCTCGAAGGCTTGCAGGCGCGCTTCCAGTTCCGGGCTGCACATGCCCAGTTCATGCACCAGGCGATGGTTGCCCAGGTGGTAGAGCTGGCCGCCGATGCGGCCCTTGACGCCGCGCCCGGCCAGCGCCTCGAAGTCCTCGACCTCCAGCGGCGCGGCGCCGTCCTGGCCGGCGATGGCGCGCGACACCGGGTGGTCGGAACGCGCCGCCAGCGAGATCGCCAACTGCAGCAGCGCATCCTGGTCGGCGACCGGGTCCAGCGACACCACGTCGGTCACCACCGGCTTGCCGAAGGTGATGGTGCCGGTCTTGTCCAGCGCCAGCGCGCGCAGCTTGCGGCCCTGTTCCAGGTACACGCCACCCTTGACCAGGATGCCGTGGCGCGCCGCCGAGGCCAGGCCGCTGACGATGGTCACCGGCGTCGAGATCACCAGCGCGCAGGGGCAGGCGATCACCAGCAGCACCAGCGCCTTGTAGAACCAGGGATAGAAGGCGGCGCCGGCCAGCAGCGGCGGCAGCAGCGCCACCAGCACCGCCATCGCCACCACGGCGGGGATGTAATAGCGCGCGAAGCCATCGACGAAGCGCTGGGTCGCAGCCCGCTGGCCCTGCGCCTGCTGCACGCTCCTGACGATGCGCGAGAGCGTGGAGTCGCTCTGTGCCTCGGTCACGCGCAGTTCGAAGGCGCCATGTTCATTGATGGTGCCGGCAAACACGGCGTCGCCCACCTGCTTGGCCACCGGGATGCTTTCGCCGGTGATCGGCGCCTGGTTGATGCTGGTGCTGCCGGCGGTCAGCACGCCGTCCAGCGGCACGCGCTCGCCCGGCGCCACGCGTACGACCGCGTCCACCGGGATGTCGCGCGCCGGCGCACTGCGCCAACTGCCGTCCGTGCCGCGTACGGTAGCCACGTCCGGCGACATCGCCATCAAGCCGGCAATGGCGTTGCGGGCGCGGTCCAGCGACAGCGCTTCGATCATCTCGGCCAGCGTGAACAGCACGATCACCACCGCGGCTTCCGGCCACTGGCCGATCACGGCCGCGCCGATCACGGCCAGCGACATCAGGAAATTCATGTTCAGCGAGAAGTTGCGCAGCGCGATCCAGCCTTTCTTCAGCGTACCCAGGCCGCCCAGCGCGATGCCCAGCAGCGCCAGCGCGATCACCGGCAGCGAGCGCTCGTCGCCGCTGCTCCAGGCCACGATCTCGGCGCCCAGCGCGGCCACGCCGGCCAGGCCCAGCAGCACCCAGCGCCGCGCCGGGATGCGATAGGCCGCATTCTGGTCGGGGACGTCGCCGCCGGCCGAGGCGTCCAGCGAATCGGACTTGACGGCGGGCAGCATGTCCAGCGCGCTGAGCGTGGCGACGATGGGCGCGATCGAGGGCAGTTGATGCTGCACCGTCAGTTCGCGCTGGATCAGGTTGAATTCCAGCGCGCCCACGCCGTCCATCTGCGCCAGGCGTTCGCGGATCAGCTTTTCTTCGGTGGGGCAATCCATCTTCTGGATGAAGAACACCGCCTGCTCGGTCTCGCCGTCCAGGCGACGCGCGGCCGGCGCGGGCATTTTCAGCAGGTCGCCGGCGCAGTCATGCCCGCTGCAGCAGCCTTCGGGCCGGGCAGGCGCGTCATGTTCGTGGTGGTCGTGGGCATGGCTGTGATCATGATGATCATGGTCGTGGCTGTGCGAATGTCCATGCTTGTGTTCGGCCATTGGGCTCTCCTTCGATGCGACAAAACTTGATCCGGGTTATATTAGAAACCCTGAAGTAGCTACAAGGTCAAGCAAGGAGATGACGATGGATGCACTGAAGATAGGCGAGCTGGCGACACGGGCGGATTGTCCGGTGGAAACCATCCGTTATTACGAAAAGGAGGCGCTGCTGCCCGAGCCCACGCGCTCGCAGGCCAATTACCGGCTCTACGGCGACCGCCACGTGGAGCGCCTGCAATTCATCCGCCATTGCCGTTCGCTGGACATGACGCTGGATGAGGTGCGCGAGCTGCTGCGCCTGCGCGACGCGCCCGAGCAGAATTGCGGCGAGGTCAACACGCTGCTGGACAAGCACATCGGCCACGTGGCCCAGCGCATCGAACAGTTGAAGGCCTTGCAAGCGCAACTGCACCTGCTGCGGGCGCAATGCGACGCCGACCAGCCGGCGCGCGACTGCGGCATCCTGCAGGGATTGGCCAACCTGCCCGACGATATCAAGCCGGCCAACCTGGGCAGCCACGGCGGCGGTTGCCACTGACGTCCGGCGTCGGGCTCGGGCGGCCCGGCCCGGATCAATGCTCCAGCCAGGCCATCACTTCCCCGATCACTTCATCGGGCTTTTCGCGCTGCGGGAAATGGCCCGCCCCCTTGATCAGCACGCGTTTGTACGCGTCGCCGAACAGTTTTTCCTTGCCCTCGGACGTCGACGGATGATTGGCGCCGTCTTCCGTGCCATGCAGCATCAGCGTGGGCACCATGATGCGCGGCGTCTGCGCCAGCCTGGCATCCAGTTCGGCATAGGCCGGATCGCCCTCGGCGAAGCCCCAGCGATGCCGATAGGAATGCAGGCAGATATCGGCCCAGTCGGGATTGTCGAACGAGGCGGCAGTGTTGCTGAATTCACTCTCGGCGAAATCCCAGGCGGGCGACCAGGTATTCCACATGAAGCGCGCGAGGGCGCGCCGGTCTTGCTTCAGTTCGGCTTCGCCGCGCGCGGTGGCAAAAAACCAGTGGTACCAGTAGTTGCGCGATTGTTGCAGCGACAGCTTCTGGTCCGGCGTATTGGTGCCCCAGCCGACCGACATCGTGATGCAGTGCGTGATGCGTTCCGGCGTCTGCGAGGCCGCGATGTAGGCGGCGCGCGCGCCCCAGTCGTGGCCGATGACCGCGTAGCGCTGCAGGCCGAGGGCGTCGGCGAAGGCCATCAGGTCGGCGCCCAACGCGGCCAGTTGCCCGCTGCGCGGTGTCGCGTCCGACAGGAAGCGGGTCGGCCCGTAGCCGCGCAGGAAGGGACGGATCACGCGATAGCCGGCCGCGCGCAGCGGTTTGAGGAAGTGATCCCAGGTGCGCACATCGTCCGGCCAGCCATGCACCAGCACCACCGGCGGCGCATCGGCCGGCCCGCTTTCCTCATAGCCCACGCGCAGCTTGTCGGTATCGGTGAAACTCAGGTGATTTGTCTGCGGCATGGCGGGCGGTCTCCGTTGGGTCAAGCGTAGGCTTACTGGAAAGTTACCGTTTTTACTTAATCATGATGGCAGCAGCGCCGCCCGCAATATCAAAAGGGCAGGCCGCGATGAAATTTCCTCATCCATGATGCAGCATAGCCGCCTTGGCGGGGACTTGCGGGGGACTTGCCGGCGTCGCTCCGCCCACAGGGCTCCCTTTTCCGTCGCCGGGCCTCAGCCGGCGCGCGTGCCCAGGATGCGATCCATCATCCACGCCGTATGCGCCGCGCTATCGCCGCAGGACGGATGGCGCGCGCCGCCGGTCAGGTGGTCGCGCATGTTGGCGACGTGGTGTAGCTGGATGTTCTCCGGATTGGCGATGTCCAGACGTTCGCTGCCGGCGGCGGTGGTCAGCAGCAAGGGCTGTTCGTCGAACACGGAGAAGGCGATCTTGCCCGCGCTGCCGGTGATTTCCACACGGTCGGCGCGTTCGAAGCTGCCGAAGTGCCAACTGCCGCTGCCGGTCACGCCGCTGCGGTAGATCCAGCTGGCGGCGACGGCGTCGCAGGCGGTGTACAGGCCTTGCTGGTTGGTGCTGCTGCCGGCGGCCTGCGCCACGTCGCCAATGAAGTGCGAAAACAGATTGAGGCCATGGCTGGCCAGGTCGTCGAAATAGCCGCCCGGCGCGATGCGCGCATCGGTGCGCCAGCGGTAATGGCGGCTGAGGTCGTCGGCGCCGGGCGTGCGCGCCAGTTGCCAGTGGACGTGGCGCGGCGCGCCGATGCGGCCGGCGGCGAGCCATTGCCGGACCTGTTCGAAGCGCGGCAGCGAGCGCCGATAGTAGGCGACGAAGAGCGGCAGGCCGGCCCTGTCGAAGGCTTCCAGCATGGCTTGGCATTCGGCATGGCTGGGCGCCATCGGCTTTTCCACGCAGCACGGTTTGCCGGCGGCGGCGACCTTCAGCGCGTAGTGCAGGTGAGTGTCGGGCGGGGTGGCGATATAGATGGCGTCGATGCCGGGATCCTTGATCAGCGCATCGGCGTCGTCGAACCAGCGCGGCACGCCGTGGCGCCGCGCATAGTCGGCCGCGGCCGCCGCATCGCGCCGCATCACGGCGACCAATTCGATGCCGTCGGTCTTTTGGTAGGCCGGCCCGCTCTTGCGTTCGGTGACCGCGCCGCAGCCGACGATGCCCCAGCGCAGCGCGCTCATGCCGCCTGTTCCTGCATGATGCCGCAGCTGCCGTGTTCGGCGCCCAGGGCGTCGAGGATCGGGCAGTCCGGGCGGTTGTCGCCTTGGCAATCGTGGGCCAGTTTTTCCAGCGTGGATTTCATCGCCTGCAATTCGCGGATGCGCTGGTCGAGTTCGCCGATATGCGTTTGCGCCAGTTGCTTGACCTTGCGGCTGGAGCGCGCCTGGTCCAGCCACAGGCCGATCAGGTCGCCGATCTGCTTCATCGAAAAGCCCAACTGGCGCGCCTGGCGGATGAAGCGCAGCAGATGCACGTCGCGTTCGCTGTACACGCGGTAGCCGGCATCGGTGCGGCCGGCCTTGGGGATCAGGCCGGTCTCTTCGTAGTGGCGGATCATCTTGGCCGACACGCCCGAGGCGGTTGCGGCGTCTCCGATGTTCATGTCATGACTCCTTGGTATCAGCGGCGGCGGGGACGTGCGGTTGCCAGCGGCGCAGCAGCAGGGCGTTGCTTACCACGCTGACGCTGGAGAAGGCCATCGCCGCGCCGGCCAGCATCGGGTTGAGCAGGCCGAAGGCCGCCAGCGGGATGCCGACCAGATTGTAGATGAAGGCCCAGAACAGGTTCTGGCGAATCTTGCCATAGGTGCGGCGCGAGATATCGATGGCGTCGGTCGCCAGGCCGGGGTCGCCGTGCATGAGCGTGATGCCGGCCGCCTGCATGGCGACGTCGGTGCCGGTGGACATGGCGATGCCCACATCGGCCGCGGCCAGCGCCGGCGCATCGTTGATGCCGTCGCCGACCATCGCCACCACGCCGGGGCGGCCATCGGCGCGCGGCCGCGCGCGCAGCTCGGCGACGGCCTGCGCCTTGTCGGCCGGCAGCACCTCGGCGCGGAAATCGTCGATGCCCAGTTCCTGCGCCACCTGCTGCGCGGCGCCGCGGTTATCGCCGGTGAGCATGACGCTGGCGATGCCCAGCGTGCGCAGCGTGGCGATGGCGTCGCGGGCGCCGGGCTTGACCGCGTCGCCGAAGGCCAGCAGGCCGAGGATGCGGGCGCCGTTGCCCTCTTGCCGGGCCAGCCAGGACAGTGTGCGGCCCTGGTTTTCCAGCGTCTGCGCGGGCGCCGCCAGTTCCGGCGCATGCGCTTGCAGTTCCTGCATCCAGCGGCTGCTGCCGAGGTAGAAATGATGGCCCTCGGCCACGCCCTCCATGCCGCGTCCAGCCACGCTGCGCACGTCATTGGCTTGCAGTTGCGGCAAGCCGGCGCGGCCGGCGGCGGCGTCCAGCACGGCGCGGCCCAGCGGGTGTTCGCTGCTGGCCTGCAGCGCGGCGGCCAGCGCCAGCAAATGGTTTTCATCCGTGCCGGATGCGGCCTGCAGTTCGGTCAGGCGCGGCCGGCCCACGGTCAGCGTGCCGGTCTTGTCGAAGGCGACCACGCTGGCGCGGTGGGCGATTTCCAGCGCCTGCGCATCCTTGATCAGTATGCCGTGGCGCGCGGCCACGCCGGTGCCGGCCATGATCGCCGTCGGCGTGGCCAGGCCCAGCGCGCAAGGGCAGGCGATGACCATCACCGCCACCGCATTGAGCAGCGCCTGCTGCCAGTCGCCGGCGGACAGGCCCCAGCCCAGCAGCGTGAGCAGCGCCAGCACCAGCACCGCCGGCACGAACACCGCGCTGACCTTGTCCACCAGGCGCTGGATCGGCGCCTTGGCGGCCTGGGCCTGTTCCACCATGCGCACGATGCGCGCCAGCACGGTTTCTGCGCCGATGGCCGTGGTTTCGACCAGCAGCACGCCTTCGGCGTTGATGGCGCCGGCCGCGACCTGGTCGCCCGGTTCCTTGGCCTGCGGACGGCTTTCTCCGGTCAGCATGGCTTCGTCCACATGGCTGCGGCCTTCGCGCACCACGCCGTCCACCGGCACGCGTTCGCCGGCGCGCAGCACCACCATGTCGCCCACACCCACCTCCGCCAGCGGCACCTCCACGTCCTGGCCGCCGCGCCGCACGCGGGCGCGATCTGGACGCAGGGCGTTGAGGGCGGCAATGGCGTCGGCGGTCTGGCGCTTGGCGCGCGTCTCCAGCCACTTGCCCAGCAGGACCAGCGTGATAACCACGGCCGAGCTTTCGAAATACAGATGCGGCGCGGCCATGCCGTGACCGCGCATGTCCGGCGCGGCCAGCCATTGCCACAGCGAAAGGCCGTAAGCCGCGCTGGTGCCGAGCGCCACCAGCAGATCCATGTTGCCCGACAGCGCCCGCAGCGCGCCCCAGCCGGCGCGATAGAAGCGCCAGCCCAGCCAGAACTGCACCGGCGTGGCCAGCAGCCATTGCCACAGCGGCGGCAGATCCAGTTGGATACCAAAGGGCATCAGCAGCATGGGCAGCACCAGCGGCAGCGACAAGGCCGCCGCCAGCGCCACTGGCCACCAGGAGGGTAATGCGGTCTGGGGTTTGCGTTGGGCGCCGGCGGTATCGGCCGACACGTGCACCTTCGCCGCGTAGCCGGCCTTGGCGACGGCGGCGATCAGCGCCGGCAGCGGGATTTCGCCCAGGGTGGCGACGCTGGCGCGTTCGGTGGCGAGGTTGACGCTGACGGCGGACACGCCCGGCACCTTCTTCAGCGCCTTTTCGACGCGCGTCACGCAGGAGGCGCAGCTCATGCCCGAGATATCGAGCTCGGCATGGCCTGCCTTGACGCGATAGCCGGCTTTTTCGACCGCGGCCGCCAACTGGGCCGCCTCGACGTGGGGGCCCGCATGGGCGGTGGCGCGTTCGGTGGCCAGGTTGACGCTGGCGTCGGCCACGCCGGGGACGGCCCGCAGGGCCTTTTCGACGCGGTTGACACAGGACGCGCAGCTCATGCCTTCGATATCGAGGCTGAATTCGCGGGCCGGTGCGGCGCTGGAAGTGGTGGTAGGTGTAGCGGTTGTCATGGCGAACACTCCGAAAGGATGAAGGTCATGGCAGCATCTTCATCCTTCCCATGATGGTAAGGTCAAGCGGGATTTTCGCACGGATACGACAAACGGGTGCTTGACCTTGCCACCATGGGAAGGTTTAAGCTTGATCCTGTCCACTTACTTTCAGAAAGGAAACGCCATGAGCACCACCTTCACCGTCAATGACATGACCTGCAATCACTGCGCCGGTGTGATCACCAAGGCCGTCAAGGAGGTCGATGCCAACGCCCGCGTCGATATTGCCGTGGCCGACAAGCGCGTGGTGATCGACAGCGCGCTGCCGGCGCAGGAATTCGCGGCGGCGATCGAAGAGGCGGGTTATACGCCGGTGGCGGCCTGACCGGGCGTGCCTCGCGGCGCATCCAACGTCGCCGGATCCCGGCCAGCGCCGGAATGATGGAGAGGGGATGAGGTCAGGCTGATAAAAGCCGAGCCGGCTGCCATCACACAAGCCGTCGTCCCGGCGCACGCCGGGACCCAGTGGCGTTTGTTGTGCCGCGCAGTCCGTTGAACGACGCCGGGTCCTGACTTTCGTCAGGACGACGGGTAGAAGATCAACGATACGTGGGGGATGAGCGACACGTAGCGACGTAAGCGACATCCGGCGGCAAATGCTGCGCAGAAGAGCAAGACCAGCCAAGCCGGCAACTAAAACCGACTGCGCCGCTCCCCATCTCCGTCGTCCCGGCGCACGCCGGGACCCAGTGGCGTCTGTTGTGCTACGCAGTCCGTTGAACGACGCTGGGTCCTGACTTTCGTCAGGACGACGGGTAGAAGATCAACGATACGTCGGAGGGATGAGCGACACGTAGCGACGTAAGCGACATCAGCGGTAAATGCTGCGCAGAAGAGCAAGACCAGCCAAGCCGGCAACTAAAACCGACTGCGCCGCTCCCCATCTCCGTCGTCCCGGCGCAGGCCGGGACCCAGTGGCGTCTGTTGTGCCGCGCAGTTCGTTGAACGACGCCGGGTCCTGACTTTCGTCAGGACGACGGGTAGAAGATCAACGATACGTGGGAGGGATGAGCGACACGTAGCGACGTAAGCGACATCCAGCGGCAAATGCTGCGTAGAAGAGCAAGACCAGCCAAGCCGGCAACTAAAACCAACTGCGCCGCTCCCCATCTCCGTCGTCCCGGCGCAGGCCGGGACCCAGTGGCGTCTGTTGTGCCGCGCAGTCCGTTGAACGACGCTGGGTCCTGACTTTCGTCAGGACGACGGGTAGAAGATCAACGATACGTGGGGGATGAGCGACACGTAGCGACGTAAGCGACATCCAGCGGCAAATGCTGCGCAGAAGAGCAAGACCAGCCAAGCCGGCAACTAAAACCCACTACGCCGCTCCCCATCTCCGTCGTCCCGGCGCAGGCCGGGACCCGGTGTTGTTCGTCGCGAGCAACCGCAATCCGACAAGATGAAGCACCCCGGGAGCAAAGGCCAGCGCCGGCAATCACTCATCGCAAATCGCCGATGATCGCCCTCAGCCTTACTTGCTCAACAAGCGCATCGCCCGCTCCAGCCCATCGATGGTGAGCGGGAACATGCGCTCATTCATCAGCTGGCGGATCAGCGCGATCGACTGCCGGTATTGCCAGAGTCCCTCGGGTTCGGGATTGAGCCAGGCAAAGTGCGGGAAGGTCGCGGTGAAGCGCTGCAGCCAGGTGGCGCCGGCTTCGGCGTTGGTGTATTCCACCGAACCGCCCGGCTGCACGATTTCATACGGGCTCATGGTGGCGTCGCCGACGAAGATCAGCTTGGTGTCCGGCGTGTACTTGCGCAGCACGTCCCAGGTCGGGAAGCGCTCGGCGTGGCGGCGGCGGTTGTTCTTCCAGAGGTAGTCATAGACGCAGTTGTGGAAGTAGAAGAACTCCATGTTCTTGAATTCAGTGCGCGCCGCGGAGAACAGTTCTTCGGTGCGCGAGATGTGATCGTCCATCGAGCCGCCCACGTCGAACAGCATCAGCACCTTGATGTTGTTCTTGCGCTCCGGCTGCATGCGGATGTCCAGATATCCGGCATTGCTGGCGGTGGCGCGGATGGTGTCGTCCAGCGCCAGTTCCTCTTCCAGGCCTTCGCGCGCGAAGCGGCGCAGGCGGCGCAGCGCTACCTTGATGTTGCGCGTGCCGAGTTCGCGCTCGCTGTCGTAGTCCTGATATTCGCGCGCGTCCCACACCTTGACCGCGTTGCGGTTGCCGCCCTTGCCACCGATGCGGATGCCTTCCGGGTTATAGCCGCCGTGGCCGAACGGCGAGACGCCGCCGGTGCCTATCCATTTGCTGCCGCCTTCGTGGCGCTCCTTCTGTTCTTCCAGTAATTCTTTCAGGCGCTCCATCAGCTTGTCGTAGCCGAACTTTTCGATGGCGGCTTTCTGTTCCGGCGTGAGGTCGCGTTCCAGTTTCTTCAGCAGCCACTCCAGCGGGATCTCGGGCTTCTTGTCGAAGAGGGCGTCGATGCCCTTGAAATAGGCGCCGAAGGCGCGGTCGAACTTGTCGAAGTTGGCTTCGTCCTTGACCAGCGTGATGCGCGAGAGATAGTAGAACTCATCCAGCGATGGCGCGATGATCTGCTTGTCCATTGCCTCCAGCAGGGTCAGGAATTCGTTGATCGAGGCCGGCACGCCGGCGTCTTTCACGGTGTAGAAGAAATCGATCAGCATAAGCGTCGTGGGCGTCGTCGGCGGGGCTTCAGCGTCCCAGCTTGAACTGGAGATGGCGGCGCACCGACGGCCATTCGGATTCGATGATGGAAAACACTACGGTGTCGCGCAGCGAGCCGTCCGGCATGCGCTGGTGGTTGCGCAGCACGCCGTCCTGCTTGGCGCCCAGGCGGGCGATGGCGGCGCGCGATTGGTGGTTCATCCAGTGGGTGCGGAATTCGACGGCGATGCAATGCATGTCTTCGAAGGCGTGCGTGAGCATCATCAGCTTGCACTCGGTATTGATGCCGGTGCGCTGGGCGCTGGCGGCGTACCAGGTAGAGCCGATCTCGACCCGGCGGTGCAGCGCGTCGGCGTTCATGTAGGTCGTCATGCCGCACAGCGCGCCGGTGTCGTTGCGCCGGACCACGAAGGGCAGCATGCTGCCTTGCTGCTGCAGGTGCAGGCGGCGCTCGATCTCTGCGCGCATGTTTTCGGGCTTGGGAATTGCGGTGTACCAGAGCTTCCACAGCTTGCCGTCGGATACCGCCGCGATCAGCGCATCGTGGTGGTCCGGATGCAGCGGTTCGACGTTGGCGAACTGGCCTTTGAGCGTGATCGGCGAGAGAAATTGCATGGTGGCTCCGAGGTTGGCGTCAGCGGTTTTCCAGCGATGTTCTTAGCGATTGTTGCGCGACATGAAGACCAGCCGTTCGAACAGATGCACGTCCTGCTCGTTCTTCAGCAGCGCGCCGTGAAGCGGCGGCACGGCGGCCTTGTTGTCCTTGCTGTGCAAGACTTCGGGCGGGATGTCCTCGGCCATCAGCAGTTTGAGCCAGTCGATCAGTTCCGAGGTCGAGGGCTTTTTCTTCAGGCCGGCCACGTCGCGCACTTCGTAGAAGGTCTGCAGCGCCTGCGCCAGCAGGTCGCGCTTGATGTGCGGGAAGTGCACATCGACGATCTGCTGCATGGTGTCCTTGTCCGGGAACTTGATGTAGTGGAAGAAGCAACGGCGCAGGAAGGCGTCCGGCAATTCCTTCTCGTTATTGGAGGTGATCACCACCAGCGGCCGGTGCTTCGCCTTGACCATCTCGCGGGTTTCATACACATAAAACTCCATGCGATCCAGTTCGCGCAGCAGGTCGTTGGGGAATTCGATGTCGGCCTTGTCGATCTCGTCGATCAGCAGCACGACCGGTTCCTCGGCGGTGAAGGCCTGCCACAGCACGCCCTTGACGATGTAGTTGTGGATGTCCTTGACGCGCTCCTCGCCCAGTTGCGAATCGCGCAGGCGCGATACCGCGTCGTATTCATACAGGCCTTGCTGAGCCTTGGTGGTGGACTTGATGTGCCATTGCAGCAAGGGACGGCCCAGGGCCGCCGCCACTTCCTCGGCCAGCATGGTCTTGCCAGTGCCGGGCTCGCCCTTGATCAGCAGCGGGCGCTGCAGCGTGAGGGCGGCGTTGACGGCCAGCTTCAGGTCGTCGGTGGCGACGTAATTCTCGGAACCGCTGAAACGTGCGGGGCGTGCGGAATGATCTGGCATGGGCGCTGTCCTTGGTGATGTCTCTGTCGTGGCGGCCGACGCGTCGCTGCAGCACGGGCAGCGCAGGGCGGCAAGGGATTGTTCTGTGCAGCAAGGGTCGGCGGGCTGGTGTGCAGCGCCGCAAGACATGGCCCTGTCAATTTCTTCGAGTATAAGGGAAAACCCGTTGCGGCTTCGCGGGTTGAAATCCGCGGAACCGTCCCTATATACGGGATTCCGCATGCATAACGCTTACAAGAGACATGAAATATCTGTTCTTCAAGATGCTGGTGGTGTGGAGACGAATGCGTCACGGCATGCAGGCCCGCTATATGGATCGCCATGATGTCGGCCGGCAGATCGAAGCCTTGATGCGCCGCATCGATCCCAACGCCGCCTGGCATGAGCGCGCCAACTGGATGATCGATGTCGCCGAATGGCTGCGCCACCGTCCCGCGGTCTCGCTGCTGGATCGCCAGGCCTGGCATCAGGTGCGGGGCCAGCGGCTGGAGATCATGCTGGATTGGCTGGATCAGCACCGCGACGTGCGCCGCACGGTGCAGAATGCGCTGCAAAAGACTCTGCGCGAGGCCACCGGCCCCGAACTCTTTTCCACCACCGGCCTGCCGCACGAACCCGGCTTCTTCGGCGAATTGGCCGAGCGCCTGGCGCGCATGATCCTGCCGCGCCATCTTTCTCCCACCGACCTGTCTTCGCTGTTCACGGCGATGTTCCCCGATCCGGACGACGCCGCGTGGCTGCTGGAGCTGGACAATGACCTGCTGGTGCGGCTGTGGAAGCTGCTGGCCGACGATGGCATTTCGCACATGTATTGGCAGCAGATCGAGGAGGCCATCACCTACCTCACCACGACGGTGATCGCCGACGGCATCAGCCCTGCCTTCCGTCAGCGCCTGGAACCCAAGATGCCGATGCGCGCCACGCCGTTCCTGGCGCTGCGGCGCGAGATGGAGGCCTGGCTGCGCGCCAATCCCCATGACCAGGCGGCATTGCGCAGCGTGCGCATGCTGGTGGCGGTGTGCCACGCCCAGACCGATCGCATCTATGCCCACCTCGACGAGTATGGCGTCTCGGTCAGCCTGGTGTACCGGGTCGAACGCATGCGCGCGCACCTGCAGCGCATCGGCCGCCTCATTGACGTGCGCGCCGCCGCGCCCGGCGAGCCGAGGGCGGGGCGCGTACAGTTGCTGCTGGCCGACCTGATCTCGGCCCACCACAACCGTGGCTCGGTGCGCGGCCTGATGCGGCGCAGCTTCGCGCTGCTGGCGCGCAAGATGGTCGAACGCAATGCCGACCATCGCGAGCAGGCCATCGCGCGTGACGCCGCCGGCTACCGCAAGGTCATGAAGGGCGGCCTGGTGGGTGGTGCGGTGATCGCCGGCACGGCACTGCTGAAGATCACGCTGTCCAAGCTGGGCATGGTGCATTTCTTCGAAGGCGTGCTGGCCTCGCTCAACTATGCCGCCAGCTTCCTGCTGATCGCCGCGCTGGGTGGCGTGCTGGCCACGCGCCAGCCGGCGGTGACCGCGCCGGCGCTGGCCTCGCGCATGGGTGAGCTGGATGCCGAGGGCATGCGCGACCTGCTGGCGGAATCGGGTCAGTTGTTGCGTTCGCAATCGGCCGGCATCTTCGGCAACCTGCTAGCGGTGATCCCGCTGACGGCGGCGTTGTGCGCCATCGGCTGGTTCGGCCTGGGGGCGATGCCGTTGACGCCCGAGCAGGCGCGCGCCACGGTGGCCTCGCTGTCGCTGGTCGGCCCCACGCCGCTGTATGCCGCGCTGACCGGCGTGCTGCTGTGGCTGGCCAGCCTGGTGGCGGGCTTCGCCGACAACTGGTTCGCCTTGCGCCGGGTGCGCGAGGTGGTCGCCAACCATCGCCGCCTGGTGCACGGGCTGGGGCCGCTGCGCGCCGAGCGCTGCGCCGCCTGGCTGGAACGCAACGTCGCCACCATCGCCGGCAGCCTGGCGCTGGCCTTGATGCTGGGCATGGCGCCCGTGCTGGCGGCCTTCTTCAGCTTGCCGCTGGACGTGCGCCAGGTGACGCTGGCGGCCGGTACGCTGGCAGCGGCCGCCTTCAGCCTGGGCTGGCAGTCGCTGGCCACGCCGGAGTTCTGGCTGGCCGCGGGCGGCGTGGTGATCACGGCGCTGCTGTCGGTGGCGGTGGCCTTCGCTTGCGCGCTGGCCCTGGCGCTGCGTTCGCGCGACCTGTCGCGCCGCGTGCGGCGTTTCGCCATGCGGGCGGTGTTGCGTCGTTTCGTCGTCCGGCCGATGTTTTTCATCCTGCCCGAGCGCGCGCATGCGGCAGCGCAAGATGAGGACGACGAGGACGATGAAGGGGAGGACGGCGACGGCGGATCCGGCCACGGCGAGGAGGATCCCGATCACATCGACGGCGGCCCGGGCCAAGCCGGGCAGGGCGCGCGCGCCCGGCGCGACAAGGAGGCGGAAACGCTTCCCGAGGCGCGCCGCCGCCTGGCGTGACTGTTGAATGAATGCCAATGCAATACCGGTAATATTGCAGCGCATATATTTGTCAAAATACCCTGCAGCCCGCACCGGGCGGGCTGTAGCGGCCGATTTACAGGTCTTCCGTGCAGGGATGACTATGCCGAGTCTATTGGGTTAGAATCAAACGGTTTTTTGCGTAAGCAGGGGGAGTGGAGAGACAAGCTTAAGCCGAAACAACGGTTGAGCCATAGCAGAACAGCCAAACCTGCCGACCCAGAAGCAACCGAACGAGCACGACAAAGTTTGCCCTGGTAGCAAAAGATGTGTTTCGTCCAAGTCCAATTTACTTACCCTGCTAACATGAAAAAACACCTCGTGTTTCTTGCCGTCATGGGCGTCGTCGGCAGTGCGTCCGCGGCGGACATCGTCGGCAACGCCAAGGCTGCCGAAAACAAAATCTCCAACTGCATCGGATGCCACGGCATCCCGGGCTACAAAGCCACCTTCCCCGAGGTCTACCAGGTTCCCATGCTGGGCGGCCAATCCTCCAAGTACATCGAAAATGCGCTGCGCGCGTACCAGAAGGGCGAGCGCAAGCATCCATCGATGATGGGCATCGCCGCCAGCCTGTCGGATCAGGACATCGCTGACCTGGCCGCCTACTATTCGCAGCAGAAGTGAGGGGGAAGCACGAGATGAAAAAGATGATGATTTTCCCGGCGGCGCTGCTTGCCGTCCTGTCCGCGTTGCCGCTGGCGGCGCGTGCGGCCGATGTGGTCAAGGGCCAGGCGCTGGTGGAGAAATACAACTGCGCCTCCTGCCACGGCAAGGATTACAACTCGCCGATCGACCCGTCCTATCCCAAGCTGGCCGGTCAACATGCGGATTACCTGAAGCATGCCCTGACCGCCTACCGGCGCGGCGACACGGCCATGAACGGCCGCACCAACGCCATCATGTCGGCCCAGGCCAAGCCGCTGACCGACCGCGACATCAACGACATCGCCGCTTACCTGCACAGCTTGCCGGGTTCGCTGGTGTTGCGTAAATAAATCCCGGCAGTTCAGGAAGGCGCAAGAAAAAAGCCACGCAAAGCGTGGCTTTTTTTTCGGTCGGACGGCAGGTCGCGCCGCTCAGCCCTGCGCGCGCCGCCGGATGTTCTCGATATAAGCCGCGCCGTCCGGCGGCAGGTTGTTGCGCTGCGAATTCCAGATCATCTCGCCCAGGCATTCCATGATCTCGTGATGCGCGTCATGCTCGGAGCCGCGGCGCTGCGCCAGCAGCTGGAAGGCGGCGCGGATGCCGGGCGGTTGGTCGATGGAAATCTGCTCGGTGATCGACAGGTGCATCGACAGATGCAGGAAGGGATTGGTCTGGCCGCGCTCGACCGAGTAATAGGCCGCCAGCGCTTCTTCGACATCGCGCAGGTCGTCCTGGTATTCGGGGTGCTGCATGATCCAGTCGCGGGCGATGGCCTCGATCGGGGTCAGGACTTCATGACCTTTATGCTTGCGGTAAGCTTCACAGAAGAAGCGGCGGACATCGTGCTGGGACGGCGTGAACATGGCGGTGCGTGATTCAGGTGCAAACCGCTATTGTACGCCGCATCGTCGGCAGCTTCAGGCGGCGCGGACGGGCGTCGTCGGCAAATTGCCGCCGATGTGCCGGGTTTGGCCCACCTGGCGCTTGTCTTGCAGTAATATTCTTGCCTGACGTCAAGCATCGACGCCATCCATATAAGCAGAACCCGTCCCGTCCGGCCTTGCCTTGTTGGCAAGCCGGCGCCGGTAGGCCGGGCATCGAGAGGGGATATCGCATGCATTCTGCTGGGAGCCAGTTGCCGTCACGCCAAAGCGCCAGGCCTTTTGCAAGGCGGCGGGGATTCATCTGCCTGCTGGCCGTGATGATGGGTATGGTCGGTTTGCCTGGCTTGAGCACCGATGGCATGGCTGCGCCGGCAAAGAAAGAGGTCAAGGCCACTGCCGCTGCCGACGCTTCCGATGACGCCACGCTGACCATCGGCTTCGCAGGTCCCCTGACCGGCGCTTCCTCGAGTGTGGGCCGCAGCATGCAGAACGCGGTGCAGTTGGCCGTGGATGAGGCCAATCGCAAGGGCCTGCGCCTTGGTGGCAAGAATTACCAGCTCAAACTCAGTTCCCAGGATGACCGCGCCGATCCGGCCACCGCCGAGTACGTGGCGCGCTATCTGGTGAGCCAGCACGTGATCGGCGTGGTCGGCCACTGGAACAGCGGCGCGACGCTGGCCGCGGCGCCGGTCTATCACGCCGCCGGCGTGGTCCAGGTGTCGCCGGCGACGATGAGCCGCAAGTTCACCGCGCAGTCTTATCCCGGCGTGTTCCGCACCATTCCCAACAACGATAGCGTGGGCCGCTTGGCGGCCGAGTATGCGGTGAGCAAGCTGGGCGTGAAGACCCTGGTCACCATCGACGACCGTACCCCCTTCGGGCAAGGCCTGGCCGAGCGGTTTGCCCGCACCGCGCGCGAGCTCGGCGCGGAGGTGATCGGCAGTTATTCGGTGAGCGACAAGACCTCGGATTTCAACCGGCCCCTGCTGGAGGCGCGCAGGCGTAATCCCGACCTGATCTTCTTCGGTGGGCTCGACTGGCAGGCCGGGCTGCTGGCCAAGTCGATCAAGCGCCTGAAGATCGAGGCGCGGCTGATGGCCTCCTCCGGCACGGTGGGCCTGCCATTCCTGATGCGCGCGGGCGAGGATGGCAACGGCGCGCTGGTCCTGGAGCCGGGCCCGGCGCCGGGCAAGATGCCCGGCTGGAAATCCTTCCGCCAGCGCTACAGCCAGAGTTTCGATTCCGACATCGACCTGTACGCCACCTTCGCCTATGACGCCGCGCAAGCCCTCATCAACGCCATGCGCCAGGCCAACAGCGCCGATCCCGCGATGCTGGCGCAAGAGATGCACAAGTTGCGCTTCGCCGGCGTGAGCGGGCCGATCGCCTTCAACGAAGAAGGCGACCTGCTGCATCCGACGTTTACGATGTATGAGGTGCAGGACAGGCGCTGGGTGCCGCTGTTCCAGATCAACGGCATCGCCCAGCGCTGAGGGCAGGGCGTTGGGACGCCCTCAGACGCCTTTTTGCGGCAGCGGCGTCTTTTGCTTGAATTCGCAGAGATCGGCGATCACGCAGTTCCAGCACTGGGGCTTGCGCGCGATGCAGGTGTAGCGGCCGTGCAGGATCAGCCAGTGGTGCGCATCCTGCTGGAAGTCGGGCGGCACGAACTTCATCAGCTTGCGCTCGACTTCATCCACGTCCTTGCCCGGCGCGATGCCGGTGCGGTTGGAGACGCGGAAGATATGCGTGTCCACCGCGATGGTGGGATGGCCAAAGGCGGTGTTGAGCACCACGTTGGCGGTCTTGCGGCCCACGCCCGGCAGGGCTTCCAGTTCTTCCCGCGTCTGCGGCACTTCGCCGCCGTGCTGCTCGATCAGGATGCGGCAGGTTTCGATGACGTTCTTGGCCTTGGTGCGGAACAGGCCGATGGTCTGGATGTAAGGGATGAGCTTGTCCACGCCCAGCTTGTAGATCTTCTGCGGCGTATTGGCCACCGGGTAGAGCTTGCGCGTGGCCTTGTTGACCGAGACGTCGGTGGCCTGGGCCGACAGCAGCACGGCGATCAGCAGCTCGAAGGGGCTGGTGTATTCCAGTTCGGTGGTCGGCGTGGGATTGGCCTGGCGCAGGCGTTCGAAGATTTCGCGGCGTTTGCTCGGGTTCATGGGCGTGTTCTTGCTGTGCGTGATCG
Source organism: Herbaspirillum frisingense (assembly GCA_009914615.1). Classification (GTDB taxonomy): domain Bacteria; phylum Pseudomonadota; class Gammaproteobacteria; order Burkholderiales; family Burkholderiaceae_D; genus Herbaspirillum; species Herbaspirillum frisingense_B. Next base: position 2,103 of record WNDX01000047.1, on the reverse strand, counting down.
GCGCGGGTTCATTGCTTGGCGCCACTGCGGGCGGCGTCGTCCTGTTCGGCTTGCAGCTTCTTCAAGCGGGCGCGTTCCATCGCCGCCTGGATGATGGCTTTCTTGCGCGCCTGCTCGGCCCGCTCCTCGGGCGTGCCGGCTTCGGCCGCTTCCACCTCCTTCAGCTTGGCGGCGGCCTTGGCGGCCAGGCGGGCGTCGTTTTCTTCCTTGTCGCGCTTGAGCCGCACGGCGCGCCAATCGTGGCGCGCGCGGGCGGCGTCGGCCTGTTCCTGCGTCCAGGCTTGCCAGCCGGTGCGGCCGAGCGTGGCTTCCACCATGGTGATGCAATCCACCGGGCAGGGCGCCACGCACAGGTCGCAGCCGGTGCACAGCGCGTCGATCACCGTATGCATCTGTTTGGCGGCGCCCGAGATGGCGTCCACCGGGCAAGCCTGGATGCACAGGGTGCAGCCGATGCAGGCCGCCTCATCGATCACCGCCAGCAGGCGAGGCTGTTCGCGCCCATGGACGGGATTGAGCGGGATCACCGGCCGGCCCAGCAACCGCGCCAGGCGCGCCACGCCTTCGGCGCCGCCGGGCGGGCATTGGTTGTACGAGGCGCGACCATCGGCGATCGCCTCCGCATAGGGGCGGCAAGCCGGGTAGCCGCACTTGGTGCACTGGGTTTGCGGCAGCAGGTCTTCGATGCGCCCGGCCAGGCCGGAGGCGGCCGGGTCGGCGGGCGGGGCAGACGATGTGATGGCGGATGGCGGCACGTCGGTAGGGCAGTTCAAACAAGACAAAGGCGACATTATCCGGGGAAACCGGCCTGAAGTCATGCCGTCCGACAGCGTGCGGCCTGCGCCGGCGCAAGGAATCGTCCTTAGAACGCCTCGTTATTAAGCTGAACTTACGTCTCCATGCGATCTCCATAGTCAAGTGGGCGGATGCTGCCGCATCCGCATTCGAACCGGGCTTTGACGCCGCCTCTGGATCCAGCGAAAGCGCAGCATGATCAAATTCCCAGGTCCCGCCACCGGCGGGCGCTCCCTCGAAGTCGATTTCTTCCGCGGCGTGGTGCTGCTGATGATCGTGGTGGATCACATCTCGGGCAGCATGCTCGGCCAGTTCACGCTGCAGCGCTTCGCCATCTTCGACGCCACCGAGGTGTTCGTCTTCCTGGCCGGCTACGCCACTGCCGCCGCCTACACCGCCATCGCCGACAAGAAGGGCGACGGCGCGGCGCGCTGGCGCTTCCTGCGGCGCGGCTGGCAGCTCTACCGTTCTTTCCTGCTGACGGTGGCGATGATGCTGGCCCTGGGCCTGCTGTTCACCGCGCTGCGGCTGCATACGCCCACCGTGGACTACACCGACATCGGCACCTTCATCGATGAGCCGCTGCAGATCGGCAGCGAAATGATCCGCCTGGCGCGCCAGCCCTACCTGTCCAGTATCCTGCCGATGTACATGCTGTTCGCGTTGGCGTCGCCGGTGATCGTGCCCTCGGTGCGGCGCCGGCCCTGGCTGACGGTGGCGGCCAGTCTGGCCGTGTGGGGCCTGGCGCCGCTGCTGGCGCGCTTCCTGCCGGCGGTGTCGCCGACCACCGGCTGGACCTTCAACCCCTTCGCCTGGCAGTTGCTGTTCGTGATTGGCGTGGTCTGCCGGTTGCATCCATTGAAGAGCTACGAACGCGAGGATGCCGATTCCGTCCTGCGCCGGCGCAAGCTCACGCACGCGGCGGCGGCGGTGGCGCTGGGCTTCCTGTGCATGCGCATGTTCGTGGAATTCGATCCGGGCCCCGTGTTCAAGCAGAACCTATCCTCGCTGCGCGTGGGCAGCTTCTGATCTTGCCCCCGTTTCACGGACACCCCTATAAGCGATTAACTATCGCAATAGGAGGTGGACGATGACCAAGAGCAAGGCAGGCAGAAAGGGGCAGGAGTTCAGCCTGGAGTTCAGGCAGCAGGCACTGTTGCGAGCGGCCACAGAAGGGGTAACCACGGTGGCTCGTGATCTGGGGTTGCAGCCTGCCCAGCTGTACAGTTGGCGCGCCCAGGCGCGGCGGCACGACCAGGACGATCAGGCACAACGCTTGGAGTTGGCCGAACATGCACGGCTCAAACG
>WNDX01000046.1 GCA_009914615.1 Herbaspirillum frisingense | reverse complement strand
GAGCACCGCGCCCTGTTGGAGCAATACGCTTTGATCGCCAGCATGAGTGCCAGAGGCAACTGCTACGACAACGCAGCAATGGAGAGTTGGAACCACAGTCTGAAGGTCGAGGCCATCCATGGTGAACACCTCGCCACACGGGAGCAGGCCAAGGCTCATGTGTTTGACTACATTGAGGTTGACTACAATCGGATCCGGCTGCACTCGACCCTGGGCTACCTCAGCCCAGAGCAGTACGAGCTGGCCAATGTCGCTTAGATAGGTGTCCGTAAATCAGGGGCAAGATCAGTCCATGCGGCTCGGCTGACGCGCATGCCATCCCTGACCTCTTTATCCAACTATCATGACTGCCAAACACGCTGACAAGCCGTCCCCGACGGCTACCCTCGCACCGCCCGGCGCCAACGTCGTCCTCAAGCTGGCGCCGCTGACGCTGGCGGTGTTCATCGCCTTCCTCGTCATCGGCATCCAGTTGCCGGTGTTGCCGCTGCACCTGCACGACACGTTGGGCATGAATGCCACCGTGGTCGGCCTGGTGGTCGGCGCGCAATTCGCGGCGGCCTTGCTGTCGCGCTCCTGGGCCGGCAATTTCGCCGACATGCGCGGCGCCAAGCGCGCCGTGGTGACCGGCTTCCTGGCGGCGTCGGCCTCCGGTCTGGTCTATCTGGCCTCGCTGGCCTTCCTCGACATGCCGGCCGTGTCGGTCTGCGTACTGATCGCCGGACGCGTGCTGCTGGCGCTGGGCGAAAGTCTGGTGGTCACCGGCACCATGAGCTGGGGCATCGGCCTGGTCGGGACGCAGAACGGCGGCAAGGTGATGGCCTGGCTGGGCATCGCCATCTACGCGGCGTTCGCCTTCGGCGCGCCGGCCGGCGTGGCGGTGAGCCAGTATCGCGGCTTCGCCGGCATCGCCGTGGTCACGGTGGTGATTCCGCTGCTGGCCCTGGTGGTGGTTTCCGGCCTGCGTGCCGTGGCGCCCAGCGCCACCCGCCGCACGCCCTTCTACAAGGTGCTGGGCGCGGTGTGGGGGCCGGGCGTCGGCCTGGCGCTGTCGAGCGTCGGCTTCGGCGTGATCACGGCCTTCATCGCCCTGCTGTTCGCCGCCAAGTCCTGGGGCAATTCATCGCTGGCGTTCTCGGCCTTCGGCGTGGCTTTCATCGGCGCGCGCCTGTTGTTCGGCCATCTGCCGGACAAGCTGGGCGGTGCCCGCGTAGCGCTGGTCTGCGTGGTGATCGAAGCGCTCGGTCAGTTGCTCATCTGGGGCGCAGACAGCGTATCGCTGGCTTACCTCGGCGCGGCCCTGACCGGCTTCGGCTACTCGCTGGCTTTCCCCGGCTTCGGCGTCGAAGCCATGCGCCGCGCGCCACCGCAGACCCGCGGCCTGGCCATGGGCGCCTACGTGGCCTTCCTCGACATCTCGCTGGGCATCACCAGCCCGCTGGCCGGCGCGCTGGCCAACGCCTGGGGTGTGGCGGCGGTGTACCTGGCGGGTGCGGTGGCGGTGGCGTTGTCCTTCGTGGTGGCCCTGATCCTGATGGGACGCGGCGGCAACGCCGGCAAGCAAGCCTGAACAAGCAGCAGCCGGCGCGCCATGCGCCGCCGGTTCCGATTTTTATTCCGAGAACAATGAGGGGGCGATGAATAACGCCGTTACCAAGAAGATGAAATCCATGGCCATGCCATCGAACCGCGCATCGACGGCCAGACGTGTCCGTCAACTACCTGGGTAACGATTATCTGACAGGCAACCGGACGTTTTCCTTTTCGCTGGGGCCGCTGATCTCCTGGAGTTTCCCCAACATGGCGGTGGCGCGCAGCCGCGTGGCCCAGGCCAATGCGCAAAGCGCCGCCGACCTGGCTGGTTTCGATGGCGCCGTGCTCAATGCGCTCAAGGAGAGCGAGCAATCGCTCAGCGCCTACGGCGCCGGCCTGGAACGTCGCGCGGCGCTGACGGAGGCGGAGCGCCGTGCAGGCAACGCCTTCCGATTGGCCGATCAGCGTTATGCGACCGGCGCGGTGAGCTACCTGGACGTGCTGACGGCCCAGACCGAGCTGCTCAACGCCCGTGCCGCGCTGACCACCGCCGAGCAGCAGCTGGGTTCGGCGCGGGTCGATGTGTTCAAGGCGCTGGGGGGAGGATGGGAGGATGCCGCGGCGGCACGATGAGGCGATGATGAGGCCACCATAAGGCCACAATAAGGCCACGCTACCTGCGCCATGAAAAAAGCCGCCGGACATTTTGTCCGGCGGCTTTTTCACGGGCGGGTCGTGCGGGATGCGGGCGATTCAGGCATGGCCCGGATTGCGTCCGTGCTTGCGCTGGTACTTCGCCTTGTCAGCCGCTTGCAGCAGCGCATGGAAGTCGCACATCTCGGACGGCGTCACGGTCGCCGCGCCGAGGCTGATTTCGATGTCGGTATGCGGCCACTTCACCATCGACACCGCGCGCTTGATGCGCTCACCGACCTGATGCGCGCCGATCTCGTCGGTGTCGGGCAGGATCAGCGAGAACTCGTCGCCGCCGTAGCGCGCCAGGAAGTCGCTGGCGCGCAGCGGCGAGCGCAGTACGCGCGCCAGTTGCGAGAGCAGGGCATCGCCGGCCGGGTGGCCGTAGGTGTCGTTGTATTGCTTGAAATAATCCACGTCCACCATGAGCATGGACAGCGGACGCGCATTGCGCAGGTGGCGCGTCCATTCCTCGCGCAGGCGCAGGTCGAAGCTGCGGCGGTTGCCGATGCCGGTCAGCGCATCGGTCAGCGTTTGCTGTTCCAGCTTTTGCATGGTGCGGCGGCTTTCCAGCTGCCCTTCCAACTGGCGGCCGAGTTTGAGGAAGGCATCGCGCTGGACGGCGGTGAGCTGGCGCGGCTGCCGATCCATCACGCACAGCGTGCCCATGACGTCGCCGTTTGACGACACCAGCGGCACGGCTGCGTAGAAGTTCACCTGCGGCGTGCCGTTGGCCAGTGCGCTTTCGCCGAAGCGCGGATCGGCGCGCAGGTCGGCAATCTCGGTCAGTTCGCGCGGACGACGCGCCGCGTACTGGCACAGCGAGAAATCGACCGCGGTGCGCGACACGCCGTTCTGGCCAGGGAAGCGCCACCATTGGTTGCGGATGTCGCCGCGACCGTTGACCACCGAGACGAAGGGATGCTGCAGGCCGATGTCGGCGTGCAATTGCGTCACCATGCCAATCGGCGCGGCGCACAGGCTGGTGGCCAGAGAGATGAAGTCGGACAGCATCGGTTCCAGCCAGGCATCGGCTTCGCCGCCGGCATTGGCCAACTGGATGCGGGAACCGGACGTGCCTCGGGCGAGGGCCGTGGCGTCGGGCTTGTACGGATTGTGCAGGTCGCGAATAGTCATGATGGCGCTATACGGTTATTTAAATTCGGGTTGCCGTCTTGCACACGATGGTGGGCGAGGGGAGGACGGCGCGGCATTTCGTTTCGCGTTTGTTTTTTGTTCTTCGTGTTTTCACAAACGCGTGTATGTTGCCCTGCGACATCAAGTTAGCAGATCGGGTTCCGAAGTAAACGTATTTGGAACATCCGCTTACAAATTAAACGTCGCTGTAGCAGAAACGATGTAATTCCAACCACAATAAAAGCGGTTACCTGATCATGGTGTCAATTGACGCTTTGCTACGGCGCATCCGGCAGCTTGAACGATAAATCGGAAAGCCGAAAATCGGGCATCGGACACAAGCTCGACCGGGTGTCAGCGCATTCCGATATTGCGGGGCAGCAGGCGACATTTCGAGTCGCCGCACAGCGACAAAATGGTGTCGCCGCAACACGACGCATTAATGCTTGCCAAGCCACGCAAGCGAAAATAAACTCTGCCGTTTCGCCTTTGTTGAAGGCCAACGTTTTTGAAAGCAGAGATGTCGACCCAGCCCAAAGCAGGCGCAGTCCTGTTCGCCAAAGATGTAGCCCGCCTCGCCGCGTTTTATGCGCAGGTGCTGGCGGTGGTTCCCAAACACGCCGAAGCCGAGAAGGTGGTGATCGAAGCGGAAGATTTCCTGCTGGTGATCCACGCCGTTCCGCCTGCCGTCGCCGCCAATGTCGAGATCGTCTCCCCGCCGGTGTTGCGCGAGAACGTGCCGATCAAGCTGTTCCTGCCGGTGCGTTCGCTGGCCCAGGCGCGCATCAGCGCGCAGATGCTGGGCGGCGGCATGAAACCGGCCGACGCCGAGTGGAGCGGGGCCGATTTCCGCGCCTGCGACGGCTTCGATCCCGAAGGCAATGTGGTGCAGTTCCGCGAAGCGCAGCGCGATGTGGCGCTGGCGTCCTGAATCGGCACGCTTGCTTTTTCTGTCATGCGCCTGGCGCTGATTTTTCTCACGCTGGCATTCTTCGCCCGTGCCGCTGTTGCGGTCGAGCCCTATACCTGTCGCAATGGATTCTTTCCTTCGCATGCGGGCAAGATCGGCGCGGGCGAGATCGTGGCCGCGGTCGGCGAGCAGGTGTTCTTCCGCGACGATGCGGGAGGCTGTCCCGAGGCGCAGAGCTGCCGGCGCAAATCCTATGTCGTCAACAAGGACAAGCTGCTGCTTGCGCAAACCGATGGCGGCTGGGTGTGCGCCTGGTTCACCGGCAGGCGCGGCGAGACCGTGGGCTGGCTGCCCGCCGACAAGGTGAAGCCGGCCGCTGCCTCCGATGCCGTGCCTGGCGCGCAGGATTGGATCGGCAAATGGGTCGGCGTGATGGGTGGCGAGGAAATCCGCATCCGCGCCGACGGCAAGGGCGGGCTGATCGCGCAAGGGGCGGCCGAGTGGCATGGCGGCCGGGCAGCGGATGGCTTCGAGGTGGTGCACACCGGTGAATTCGACGAGGCCGCGATCCCGCGCGGCAATCTCTTGCAGGTCGGCGACGAGAAGGAAGAATACGCCTGCGTGGTGCGCATGCAGCGCGTGGGCGACAGCCTGGTGGCGACCGACAATACGTATTGCGGTGGCGTCAATGTGCGCTTCGACGATGTCTATGTGAGAGCGGGCAGCAGACGTTGATCCCGTATTGGATCGCCCATTGATCGCCAAACAAAAAAGCGGCCCGCGGGCCGCTTTTTTTTCGCCATCCCGCTTATTGCAGGATCAGCTTGCCGTAGATCTCGCGCTGCATGTCGATCACCTCCGCGGTGATCTGCACTTGCATGCCCTCAGGCCAGGTCTGGCCCTGCTGCACCGTGGCCACCAGCAGATCGGCGACCTGCTTTTTCACCTCGGGCGCGCGGCCCGAAAGAATGGTCAGGCGCATGTGCAGGAAGGCACGCTTCGCTTGCGGCTGGGTGCCGACCAGGTAATCGTCCAGCTTGATCGCGCGCCCCTTGATGGCGTTTTCGTCGAAGTGGCCGGTGCCGACCAGCGCTTCGTTGAGCCTGAGCAGGGTTTGCCGGGCGTCGATCTTGAGATTGTCGGTGTACTCGAAGAATAGATGAGGCATGTCGTTTCCTGTTGTGTGCTGGTGGGAGGGGAGGGCGCTCAGTTGGCCAGATAGCCGGACAGCTTGCCCAGATCGACGTTGCCGCCGCTGATGATCACGCCGACGCGTTTGCCTTGCAGTTGCGCCTTGTACTTGCGCGCGGCGGCGAAGGCCAGGCAACCGGTCGGTTCGACCACCATCTTCATGCGTTCGGCGAAGAAGCGCATGCAAGAGATCAGCTCCTCGTCGCTGACCGTGTAGATGTCGTCCACGTCGCGCCGGATCACGCCGAAGGTGTACTGGCCGAGGTGTTGGGTCTGCGCGCCGTCGGCGATGGTCTTGGGGGTCTCGATGTTGACGATGCTGCCGCTGCGCAGCGATTGCTGGCCGTCGTTGCCGGCTTCCGGCTCGACGCCGTAGATCTTGCAGTCCGGCGACAGCGCGCGCGCCGCCAGCGCCGCGCCCGACAGCAGGCCGCCGCCGCCCAGACAGACGAACAGCGCATCCAGCGGGCCGGTTTCGTCCAGCAATTCCTTGGTGGCGGTGCCCTGGCCGGCCATCACGTGCGGGTGGTCGTAGGGCGGGATCACGGTCAGTTTCTTTTCGGCGGCCAGGCGCGCGCAGATTTCCTCCCGGTCTTCCTTGTAGCGGTCATAGGTCACCACCTCGGCGCCGTAGCCGCGGGTGGCGGCGACCTTGGCGGCGGGCGCATCCAGCGGCATCACGATGGTGGCCGGGATGCCCAGCAATTGCGCCGCCAGCGCCGTGCCCTGCGCGTGGTTGCCGGAGGAGAAGGTGATCACGCCGGCCTTGCGCTGCGCCTCGTCGAATTGCGCCAGCGCGTTCATCGCGCCGCGGAACTTGAAAGCCCCCATGCGCTGGAAATTTTCGCACTTGAAGAACAGGCTGGCGCCGACGTCGGCATCGGCAGTGCGCGAGGTCAGCACCGGCGTCTTGTGCGCCCAGGGCTTGATGCGTTCGGCGGCCAGCAGGACGTCGGCGAAGGTGGGCAATTCGGTGGCGCTGGAGACGGGGATCATGGCGGGTTCCTTCAAGGTGGAATGAGCGAGGGAGAGCGGCGAGAGGATCAGTCCTTCTCGTCGTTATAGACGGTGGCGCGCGACACGCCCAGATGGGCCGCGACGATCTCGGCCGCGCGTCGCACATCCATGCTGCCGGACTGGCGCAGTTCGCGCATCAGCGCGCGCCGGTCGTCGGCTTTCAGGCTGCGCGGCGTGGTGGAGAGCCGCGCGGCGAATTCATCGATGCGCCGGCGCAGCGCTTCGGCGCCGGCCGGTTCCAGGGTCTCGGCCACGCGCACCGCGCCGTCGATGCCGCCGAACTGGCGCAGCATGCCTTGCAGCGCGCCGAACAGGGTCAGGTCGATATTCATGCACAGCGCGGCCACGTACTTGCCGTCGGCATCCTTGATGCCAACCGAGGTGCTCTTGGCCTGGCGGCCGTCGGGCAGGGTGTTGGCATAGTTGGTCAACACCTGCGGATAGGTCTGGTCGGCGATGCGCGCCAGGCCAAGCTCGGTGGTGGCGTCGCCCACTTCGCGGCCGGACAGGTTGTTGTGGATGGCGACGATGGAATGGTCGGCGTCGCGCAGGTCGTGCAGCACCACCTCGCAAAACGGAGCGAAGGTCTCTCCCAGGCCTTGGGCGACCTGTTGCAACTGCGACATCAGCAGCGCGTGGTCGGGGCGGGAAGGGGCTTTTTTGCGGGCGGCGGATTTCATGATGGATGACATATTATCTAAAATTAGATTTTATGTACATATCCATTCCCGGGCTTGTCGCGCGGGCAATAAAAAAGGCGGCAGGCCCGGGGCCTGCCGCCGATAGCGTCTCCAGTTGATTGTTCTTGCCTGGCTGTTGTTGGCTATTCCTTGCCTTTGACCGGTTTGGGATATTGGCGCAGCACGTCGATGGGCTGGGCATAGGACGAGCTCCAGGTCTGTTCGTGCAGCTCGGCGATGCGCCGCGCCATTTTCTCGTCATGCAGCACCACTTCCAGGTTGCGCGACTTGTCCAGATAGCCACCGGCCCAATTGCTGGTGCCGATCCAGGCCACCTGGCCGTCGATGCTCATGGTCTTGGTGTGGATCACCCGCGCGAAGGGGATGAAGCCGGTGGAAGCGGGCGGCAGCGTGACGATGCGGATTTCCACGTTGGGCAGCACGGCCAGGCTTTGCAGGTAGCGGATTGCGGGCTGCTCGGTATTCCAGTTCGACACCATCAGCTTGATCTTCACGCCGCGCGCGGCGGCCGCGCGGATGGCATTGTCGATCACCGCATAGTAGGGGCGCGTATGGTTGGGGCCGTAGGACAGCGGCGCGTAATCCAGCAGCTGCACGCGCACTTCGTGCTGCGCATTGCCGAGCAGGCGCACCAGTTCGCTTTCCGAATCGCCCACGCCGGGCGGATTGAAGGCGTTGGGGCTGGCCACCAGGTAGTTGCCGCGCTTTTCATCGGCCATGACGGTGGCGCTGTTGGTCACCGACGGCGCCTGCCCGGCGGCGATGGCGGCTTGCGCCTGCCAGTCGATCTCGAAGATCTGCTGCACCTGGGCCGCGACGGCGGCATCGGTGATCTTCAGGCCGGTTTCATGGATGTGCGAGAACGAGCGCCAGTCGAAGTTCTGGCTGCCGACGAAGGCACTGCTGCCGTCCACCACGAAGTACTTGGCGTGGATGATGCCGTTGCCGGTCATCCTGGAATAATCGAGCTGGCGGAATTCCAGGTTGGGAATGCGCTTGAGCTTGTCGATGGTGGCCGGCACCGAGGCGAACTCGCCCTTCTTTTCCATCAGGAAGCGGATCTTCACGCCGCGGCGGCCGGCCGCCTCCAGATGGACCATGATGTCGTCCAGCGCCTCCCCATCCTGGCCGGCCACGTAGAACTGGCCGAAGTCGATCTCGCGGCGAGCGCCGTCGAACATTTCCTTCCACACCAGCGCGGCGTCGCGCAGGTCGGGCGTGGCCAGCGCGGTTTCGCGCGGCACCGTGTGCACCAGTTCGAAGCCGGGGATGGCGAATTCGGCGCGGGCCGCGCCGTGCAGCGCCAGCGCCAGGCCGAACGCGGCGGCCAGCCTGGCGAAGAAGCGATGAGGTCTATGCATGGGAGTCCGGTGGGGTTCCGTTTCAGGCAAGGTGGAGCTGCTTGCCGTGCGCCGGCTGGCTGTTGGTCAGCTGCTGCTCGGTGCGGCCGACGCAGGCGCGCAGCATCAGCACCTTGAGGTGGTCGTTGATGCGCTCGATGCGCTCCTGGAACATGTTGAAGAAGAACATGCCGACCACGGCGATGCCGATGCCCAGCGCGGTCGCATACAGCGCGGTACCGATGCCTTGCGACACCTGGCCCGGATCGGACACGCCCGAGGCGGCCAGCGCCTTGAAGGTGTCGATGATGCCCAGGATGGTGCCCAGGAGGCCCAGCAGCGGCGCGGCGGTGACGATCGTGTCGAGGATCCACAGGCGCTGCTGCACTTCACCGCGCTTGGCGATGTAGACGGATTCGCTGAAATCTTCCAGGTCTTTCTCGGAAGTCAGGCTGTGCTTTTCCGACAGGATGTCGGACACCAGCGCCAGCGGCAGGCTGGGGCGGGCGGTGAGTTCGGCGGGTAGTTCCTTCACATGCTGCACGGCGTGGGTCATCGCCTTCTCCAGGCCGGTCGCCTGGCGCATGGTGTAGCCGAAAAACAGTCCGCGTTCGACGATGACGAAGATGGCCAGCGCGGCGCAGGCGTACATCAGGTAGAAGGCCAGTTCGTGGAGTAGTTGCATGTTCATGGTTGCCTCTCTTGCAGTGTTCAGGGCGGCGTCCGCCTCGCGGAAGACGCCACCCCAGGGATGGCCGCGATCAGAAGTCCGCGGTCAGCGTGACGGTGAAGGTGCGCGGGGCGCCGATGTAGAAGGTCGGATCGCTGCCGCTGATGCCATTGACCGGGTAAGCGTTGGTCGTGAATTGGCTGCCGCTGCCGCCGTTCAGGTTCAGGTACTTCTTGTCGAAGAGGTTGAACACGTTCAGGCGGACGGTCGGGTTCTTCATCCAGGAGGTGGACGCGAAGGTCGCGCCGGCGCCGGCGTTGAACAGGGTGTAGCCGCCCAGCGAGTCATCGTTCACCAGTGTGGAGTAGCGCTTGCCGGTGTACTTGGCCTGACCGAACACGTACCAGCCATCCTGCTGGTATTGCAGCGACAAGCCCGACAGCCAGTTCGGCGTATCCGGGAATTCCTTGTCGGCGGTCGGCAGGTACTGGGTGGCGCTGTTGCGCATGTCATCCTTCATCTTGCTCTTGATGTAGGACAGCGAGCCGTACAGCGACAGGTTGCGGGTCAGTGCATAGCCCGATTCCAGTTCGAAGCCCTTGGAGGTCGAATCGCCGACGTTGAAGTCGGTCTTGCTGGCGGTGACCGGGTTGTACGCGCTGGCGATGCGGTTCTTGTAGTCGATGAAGAACAGCGAGCTGGAGAACATCCACTTGTCGGTGTTGTAGCGATAGCCGAGGTCGTAGTTCCAGGAGGTTTCCTTGTCCACCGGCACGTCGCGCTGGGTCGCGCCGACCAGCTGGCCGCCGACGATGGAGCCGCCCGACAGCAGGCCGAAGTAGGAGAAGTTGCCCGGCGCCTTGAAGTTCTTGGCGGCGTTGAAGAACACCGACTGCCTTTCATCCAGCTGGAAGCGCACGCCCAGGCTCGGCAGCAGGTCGGAGTACGACTTCTTCACCGTGTAGAAGCCGGCGCTGGAGTTGCTGGCGGTGGCGCCGCCGGTCGAGCCGGTGCTCGGATAGTTGGTGAAGTCGCGGTCGATCGACGAGTAGCGCGCGCCGACTTGCACGTTGAGCTTGTCGTTGAGCATGCTGATGCTGTCTTGCAGGAAGGCCGACTTGCCGGTGCTGATGGTCATGGTGTCGCGGTATTGCAGCACCGAGCCGTCGGCGTTGCGCAGCCACAGGTCGGGCGTGTCCTGCCACATGTCGGAGATGTTGCCGTTGCTGTCGATGCGGCTGAACGGACCGGTTTGCTGGTGGCGCGCGCGCTCGTACCAGTAACCGGCCATCAGCTTGTGGTTGTCGATCTGCTGGTTGAACTTGATGGTCACGCCGGGACGGAAGGTCTTGGTGCGGCTGCCTTCGTAGGCATACACGGTATCCAGGCGATCGCCGTCGCCGTTGACGTCGCGGGCGCCGCCGCCCAATTGGCTGGCGCCGGCCACGCCGCCTTCCTTGACGGTCTGCAGCTGGTTGCCGCCGGTGCCGAAGCCGTACCAGAAGTAAGGATCGATATCGACGCTGGAGGTCGGGCTCAGTTGGAAGTGGGCATTGACCGTGGCCAGCCAGTTCTCGAACGGGTTCAGGCTGTAGGCGTAGTAGTTATCGCCGGCGATGCTGGAGTTGGCGGCCAGCGTGGTGTCGTTCTGCGCGGTGCCGGCCACGGGCGTCGCGTGCACCGGCGCGCGGCTGCCGAAGTCATAGCCCGGGCCGAACTGGGCGATCTGGGCCTTGGTCAGCGAACGGTAGTTGTTGTTCACTGCCTTGTTGTACAGGAAGCTGCCGTTGACGAAGCTGCCTTGGCCCAGGTCCAGGTTGGCGCCGAAGTCCACGTGGTCCTTGATCGCGCCGCCCGGGCCCTTGAACTTGTCGGCGGTGGTCTTGGAGTACGAGACGAAGAACTTGAATTTGTCGTCGAACAGCTTGCCCGAGTCGAAGCGCACGAAGCGTTTCCACAGGCTGTTGGAGCCGAAGGCGTTGGTCACGCGGAAGCGGCGCTTGTCTTCCGGCGCGCAGGTGGTCATGCCGATGTTGCCGCCGGTAGCGCCGACGTGGGGCGCTTCGGTGTCGGTCGAACCCTGGGTCACGAAGATGCTGTACAGGTTTTCCGCATCGGTGTATTCCTGCGGATAGACGGCGTAGCTGCCCGAGTCGTTGACCGGTGCGCCGTTGATGGTGAAGCCCAACTGGTCGCTGTTGAAGCCGCGCACGCGGATGTTGCCGCCGAACAGGCCGGAGCCGTCGTTATCGTAGGTGTTCACGCCCGGCAGCAGGTTGATCATCTGGTACGGGTTGCCGGTGGGCGACTGCTTTTCCATGTAGTCGCGGTTGACCGAGCTGCGCGCCTTCGGCGATTCCTCGGCCTGGATCAGGCCAGTGGCCGCCGCGGTGCCGCCGTTGCCTTGTACGGTCACGGTGCCCACGTCGGTGGTCTGGGCGAAGGCCGCCGGAGCGCCCGCCATGAAGAGCCCGGAAATCAGCAAGGACAGCCGGGTGAGTTTGCATTGCATGTTGTTTTCCCCTGGGAGTTGTAGGACTTGGTTATCGAGCTATAGGGCTGTGTTATCGATTCGGACGCGCCGCCGGCCGCGGCGCATATTGCTTAAGCCGGAATGAATTCGAGGTCTGCGGTGAAGCGGTGCGTGGCGTCGCCGTTGAAGCTGCCATCCGGGAAGCCTGCGAACGTGGCGCGGTTGATGGTCTTGCGCGCCGCGTCGTCGAGCAGCATGGAGTTGGACGAGGATTCGATGCCGCTGTCCACCAGGCTGCCGTCGCGCTTGAGCACGAACCACACGCGCACCTTGCCTTGCGGGCGTAGCTGGCTGGCTTCGCGGCCTGTGGGGTAGCGCTTGATGCTGTTGAGGTGGGCGCGCAGCTTGCCGACGTATTGCGATTCGATATTGGCCGTGCTGGGCGGCGGCGGTGCCGGCGGCGCGGGCGCTGCAACCGGCGGCGCCGGAGGCGCAGGCATGGTGGGCGTGGTGGGCGCGGCAGCCTGTGGTGGTGCGGCCGGCAGCACCGGCGCCTCATTGGACGGACGCGATGGTTCCACCGGCGCCGGGGTCTGCTTCACGGGAGCGGGCGCCGGCCTGGGCGCTTCCACCTTCTTCGGCGGTTCGACCTTCTTGGGCGGCTCGGGCGGCGGTTCCACCTTGGGTTGCGGCGGGGCCGGCGGTGGCGGTTCTTCGAACAGTGCGATCTGCACCGGGGTCGGATCTTCGTGGCGCTTCAGTTGCGTGGCCTGCTGCACGCCGGCCAGCACCAGCGCCAGCAGCACCAGCAGCGAGGGCAGGGTGGCCAGCGATTCGCGGAAACGGAAGAGAAATGGCGTGCCCATGATCACTGCTTGCGGGTGGCGATGGAGATGGAGTCGAAGCCGCCCTTCTTCAGGGTATCCATCACATCGACCAGGCGCTGCACTTCCACGCCGCGGTCGCTGTTGATGATGAGGTTGAGCTTCTCGCCTTCCTTGCGCAGCTTGTCCAGGCGCGCGGTCAGGCCTTCCAGCGGCGTGGTCTCGCCATCCACCTGGATCACGTCATCCTTGGCGATGGTGATCACGGCCTTGCTTTGCGGCTTCAGGTCCTGGGCGGTGGAGGAGCTGGGCAGATGGGTCTTCAGGCCGAGCGCGGGAATCACGTTCAGGCTGATCAGGACGAAAAACACCAGCAGGAACATCATCACGTCGATCATCGGAATGATCTCGACGCGGGCTTTTCGTTTCTTCGGTTCATCCCAGCTACGCATGCAACAACTCCTCGATGCTTCGTTATACGATTTGTAACGCTATAGTTTTTATAGCGATGCGCAGCGTAACGAGGAATTATTTCGTGCGTATTACATTGTCCGGGTTTGAGTAAAAGCGGGTGAGGAGGATGGCTGCCAAATGTAAAGAATTGATGACGGCGATCACGGCCGGCGGCGCGGCAACGGCAAGAACGACAGCAGGAATCTGAACAGATAGACAACGATCAGCGATCCGCCGAGGTCGCCGATCGACATCACGATCAGTCCGCTCCAGAAATCCGGATACACGCCGCGCATGACGAACCAGATCAGTTGGAACAGCGGATTGGTCAGCGCATACAGCAGGATGCAGGCCATCAGCCGGGTAGTGGTCAGGTTGACCAGCGTGCGTCCCAGATCCATGCCGGAGAGCGTGAAGCGATAGGCCAGATAGGGCGCGGCCGCCGAAATCAGGCAGTAGCCGGCCGCCGTGACGGGGTCATGCGGGAACAGGCGGTAAGTGGAGGCCGTGAGCAGAGAGCCCACCAGCAGGCCTGCGCAGCCCGCCTCGGCGAACAGCAGCGTGCAGATCAGGCGGATGCCGGCCGGCAGGTAGATCCAGGCGATGCCCTCGGTGAACTGGGTCTGGCGGAACAGCCATTCGTTGACCGTGTAGAAAATGAAATAACAAACGGCCGTCCCCGCCGCGGCGGCGAGGTGGGTGCGCAGGGTCGTTCGTGATTCGGGCAAGGCTTCCATATCGGGTTCGGCTGGGACATCCGGAACGGCGCGTATGTTACCCATTTCCATGGTGCTCTGCAGCGCAGCTTTACAGCATGTGGTGAAATGGCCCGTCCCGCGCGTCGCAAACACGCGGGATATTGCGCTCTTGCGGGGGCTGGGCGTATGATTCGCTATTGAATCTGGAACGATAAAATCGGCTGCGAACAGCGCTAGAACGAAAACAACGCGACAACAACGCGACAACAACGCGAAAACGAACGGCGTAGCTATGGGAAAAAATAAGAGGCCGGCAGATATCTATCTGCGCTTTTTGCAATTGGCCGATGCATTGAGGGGGTTGCCGTCGCTGGCGACGCTGGATCCGCTGGAAGACCGCATCCTGGCTTTCATCGCCCGTGCCGGGCAGGAAGAGCAGCGGCTGTCGGTGCGCGACCTGATGGCGCAGAGTGAATTCGGTTCGCCGGCGATGTTGCATGCCCGCCTGAAGTCGATGCGCGAAAAAGGCTGGATCGTGCTGGCCGACACCGAAGACCCGCGCCGCAAGCAGGTCGAGCTGAGCCAGGCGGCCTGGCTGCATTTCGACAAGCTGTCCAAATGCCTGGTGCAGGCGACGCGGGACAAGTAAGCGGACGAGTAAATCAATTAAAAAATAAAGGCGCGTTGAGCGCCTTTATTTTTTGGCGCCTTTATTTTTTTCCGGGTCGCCGTCTTCGTCGTTCCACTTTCCGTCCTGCTGCGAGGCACGCTGTCATCGCCGCGAAACATGCGGCCGCTAAGCTGCCGCCACCGCTCGTTCCGGGCGGGATTCCTTCGCTTGCCGATCATGCGTCCAACTGTTTTCCTGTCTTTCCTGACCGCTCTGTTCGTCTGCAGTGCGCCTGCCCACGCCGCCAATCCGCACAAGCTGTGTGAAATCGTCAGCGAGCAATGCGTGCCGCACATGCAGGCCGGCAGTGGGCCGCAGCCTTGCGCGGCGGTGGATCTGGAGCGTGGCTTCGTGATCCTGAAGGATTTGGTGGGGCCGGCGCAATACCTGCTCATGCCCACGCGCCGCCTGACGGGGATCGAAAGCCCGGAACTGCTCGCCGCCAATGCGCCGAACTATTGGGCCTATGCCTGGCAGCAGCGCTTCCGCGTGGGCGAAAAGCTGGGACGCACGCTGAGCGACGAACAACTCGGTATCGAAGTCAATTCGGCGGCCGGCCGTTCGCAACTGCACCTGCATCTTCACATCGATTGCATGCGCCGCGACGTCGCCGCCAGCCTGGCCGACCACCGTGCCGATCCGCTCGGGCAATGGATGTCCTGGTATGTCGAAGGACATCGCTACTGGGTGATGCGCCTGCCCGCCGATGCCTTGCAGGACCGCAATCCCTTCAAGCTGGCCGCCGACCGCAACGCCTATGCGGCCGCCAATATGGCCTCGCAGTCGCTGCTGCTGACCGGCGCCCGCTTCGCTGACGGCAGTACCGGCTTCTTCCTGGTCAACATGCCGGTCAACTTCGACCAGCAGGAGCAGGGCAGCGCCGAAGTGCTGCTGGATCACGACTGCCGCTGGTAAGCGGCGGTCGCTTCATTGCGGCGCCAGCTCGCGCGCCAGCGTATCGAACACCAGCCGCAGCCGCGCCGGCATCGGGCCACGCTGCGGGCGATACAGATACATCTCCCAGGGATCCGGTTCGAAGTCTTCCATCACCGGCACCAGCTTGCCGTCGGCGATGTCCTGGTCCACCAGGAAACCGGCGATCTGGCCGATCGCCTGACCGCTCCTGACCAGCAGGTATTCCGCCTCCGAATCGTCGCACAGGAAACGCGCGCCGGCCGCGTTCATCTGGCGCTCGCGCGAAAACACCCAGGGCCACAGGCGGCCGGTGTCGCGGTCCAGGATGCCGGTGCAGGGCAGCGCCTGCAATTGCTCGATGCTGGTCGGGCGGCCGTGGCGGCGCAGGAAGCGCGGCGTGGCGACCACGTGAAAGCGCGCCTTGCCCAGGCGCCGCACGACGAAGCGGTTGTCGCGCAGCGAGCCGACGCGTATGCCGATATCGATCTTTTCCCCCACCACGTCGGCCAACTGGTCGGTCAGGCGCAGGTCGAAGCGCAGGCCCGGATGCTGCGCCGCCAATTGCGCGACGATGGGCAGCAGCCGGCCGCGCCCCAGCGCCGACGGCGCGGCCAGGCGCACCATGCCGCTCATCTCGTCCTCTTCCTTCGCCGTGCCCGAGTCGAACAGGTCGTCCAGCTCGCGTAGGCCGGTGCGCGCCCGTCCGGCCAATGCCTCGCCGAAGGCCGTGATGCGCACCTGGCGCGTATTGCGGTGGAACAGCATCTCCCCTTGCAGCCGCTCCAGCTCCTTGATCGCACGCGTCACCGCCTGCGGCGAGATCCCCAGCCGCACGGCGGCTTCCTTGAAGCTGCCGGCGTCGGCAGCGGCGCAGAAGATGCGGATCATTTCGAGGCGATTGAGCATGAGGATCATTCCTGAAAATGGAATTGTGAAATCTTATCATTTCCATTGTTTGGCATAGTCGGGGTCACCATACTAGGGCCTGTTCACATCAATTTGCGAGTGCGAGAGGTCGTCAAGCGTTGTCTGCCTGGGCGCAGCGACGCGCCGTGGCGGAGCTACCGCAAGGAGCTGCAACAACGGCAAGCGGTGCTTGCCGGCCTCTCCCTGAGGGTTGCTCCCAGAAGGCGCGTTGGCGGCGTTGCACGGCGAGGCTGGTGGCGCCACCACCAGCCTCGCCGCGCGCCTTGCCCGCACGCCTTCTGGGAGCACCGCATCTCGCAGATTGAATGTGAACAGACCCTGACTCCTGTCGCCACACGGCTCAAAGCGAACCGGCCGGCGGACTTCCCATCGATTCCCATGCAAAGGACAGCATCATGAACGCAAACATCAAAGACAAAGTCGTCATCATCACCGGCGCCAGCAGCGGGCTGGGCGAAGCCACCGCGCGTCATCTCGGCGCCCTGGGCGCCAAACTGGTGCTAGGCGCGCGCCGCGCCGACCGCCTCGAAGCCCTGGTGGCCGAGATCACCCGCGACGGCGGCGCGGCCATTGCGGTTCCCACCGACGTCAGCCGCTACGCCGATGTCGAGGCACTGGTCGCCCAGGGCGTCGAACGCTTCGGCCGCGTCGATGTGCTGGTCAACAATGCCGGCACCATGCCGCTGTCGCCGATGGTCAAGGTCAAGGTCGATGAATGGGACCGCATGATCGACGTCAACATCAAGGGCGTGCTGTATGGCGTGGCCGCGGTGCTGCCGCGTTTCGCCGCGCAGGGTTCGGGCCATGTGATCAACGTCGCCTCGGTGGCCGGCATCAAGGTGCTCTCGGGCCTCGGCAGCGTCTACAGCGCCACCAAGTTCGCGGTGCGCGCCCTGACCGAAGGCTTGCGCTCGGAAGCGCCGGACGGCGTGCGCACTACCATCATTTCTCCGGGTGCGGTCGATTCCGAACTGAAGACCCACAGCAGCGACGCCGATTCCTCGGCCGCGGTGCAGGCCTGGTACGAAGCCAACCAGATCCCGGCCGACTCGGTGGCGCGCGCCATCGCCTATGCCATCGAGCAGCCCGCCAATGTGGACATCAGCGAGGTGGTGCTGCGCCCGGTGGCGCAGGAGTTCTGATCCTCTTCACGAGCGGGCCTGGAAGCGCCGGGGCGGCAGCGATGCCGCTCCGGCGTTTTTCATTGAGGTGTTGTCTGCGTGGCAACGCAATGCCGCACGGCATGTTGTTTGCTTCAAACGCGGCAGCGTCGGCGTGCAGACAAGCGCGGTGCTTTTCTATATGATTGCCGGCCCAAAAATGAAGGAGTAATCGATGGCGAACGCGTGCGGGGTGGATTTCGGCACCTCCAATTCCACCGTCGGCTGGCTGCGTCCGGATGCGGGCGATTCCCTGCTGTTGCCGCTGGAAGAAGGCCGTGCGACGCTGCCATCGGTGGTGTTCTTCAACGCCGACGAAAACGAATTCAGCTACGGCCGCGCCGGCCTGGGCGAATACCTGGCCGGCTACGAAGGGCGCCTGATGCGTTCGCTGAAAAGCCTGCTGGGCTCCGGCGCCATCGACGGCCAGACCGAAGTCGGCGGCCGCGCGCTGCCTTATCGCGGCCTCTTGTCGCAATTCATCGGCGAACTCAAGAAGCGTTCCGAGCGCGCCGCCGGCACCTCGTTCTCGCGCGTGGTGCTGGGCCGCCCGGTGCATTTCGTCGATGACGACGCGGCCGCCGACCAACTGGCGCAAGACACGCTGGAAGAGATCGCGCGCGACGTCGGCTTCAAGGACATCGCCTTCCAGTTCGAACCCATCGCCGCCGCCTTCGACTACGAATCCCGCATCGACCGCGAAGAACTGGTGCTGATCGTTGACATCGGCGGCGGTACCTCCGACTTCTCGCTGGTGCGCCTCTCGCCCCAGCGCGCCGCGCGCCAGGAACGGCGCGACGACATCCTGGCCAACGGCGGTGTGCACATCGGCGGCACCGACTTCGACAAATACTTCAGCCTGTCCTGCGTGATGCCGCTGCTGGGCCTGGGCGGCCGTCTGGCCGGCAATGCCGAGATCCCGTCCAGCTATTACTTCAACCTGGCCACCTGGCACACCATCAACCAGCTTTACACGCGCAAGGTGTGGCAGCAACTGCAGGACGTTTCGCGCGAAGTCGCCGACCGCGACCGTTTCGCGCGCCTGCTGGATGTGGTGGAGCAGCGCTGCGGTCATTGGCTGGCGCTGCAGGTGGAGAGCGGCAAGATCGCGCTGTCCTCGGCCGAGACCACGCTGCTGGATCTGGAACGCCTGCGTCCGCCCGAGAAGCTGGAGCTGAAGCGCGCCGATTTCGATAGCGCCGTGGATCACCTCGTGCAATCGGTGGAGCAGACCGTGTCGGCCTTGCTCAAGCAGGCTGGCCTGCGTCCCTCCGATATCGACAGCGTGTTCTTCACCGGCGGCTCCAGCGGCGTCAAGCTGCTGCGCGAACGCATCGGCGCGCTGGCGCCGGAGGCCAAGCACGTCGAGGGCGACCTGTTCGGCAGCATCGGCAGCGGCCTGGCGATCGACGCCGCGCGCAAGTTCGGCTGATCCTGCCTATCCTCAGAGCATCGCCAGCGCCTGCTTGCGCCGCGGCGGCGGGAAGGCGGCGTCGAGTTCCTTGAGATCGGCGTCGCCGAGCGCGAAATCCAGGCAGGCGCGGTTCAGTGTCACGTGCGCCTCGTCCGAGGCTTTGGGAATGGCGATCACGCCCGGGCGGCGCAGCACCCAGGCCAGGGCGATTTGCGCCGGCGTGGCGCCGTGGCGTTGCGCCACCGCCGCCAGCGCGGCATTCTTCAGGATGCGGCCCTGCTCGATGGGCGAGTAAGCCATGATCGGCACGCCGCGTGCCACCGACTCCGGCAGCAGATCGTATTCGACACCGCGCCGCGACAGGTTGTACAGCACCTGGTTGGCCAGGCATTTGTCGCCGTTTTCCTCTTCCAGCAATTCGTCGATATCGTCAGTGTCGAGGTTGCTCACGCCCCAGCCGCGGATCTTGCCTTGCGCGACCAGCGCCTGCATCGCCTCGACCGTGGCCGACAGCGGGTGCGAGCCGCGCCAGTGCAGCAGGTAGAGGTCGAGCCGGTCGGTGCCCAGGCGCTTGAGGCTGGCTTCGCAGGCGGCGATGGTGCCGCGCCGGGAGGCGTTCTGCGGCAGCACCTTGCTGACCAGGTAAATCTCGTCGCGGCGGCCGGCGATGGCCTTGCCCACCACCTTCTCGGAGCCGCCGTCGGCGTACATCTCGGCGGTATCGATCAGCGTCATGCCCAGGGCGATGCCGGCTTGCAGCGCGCGCACCTCGGCCGTGGCGTGCGCCGCCGATTCGCCCATGTTCCACGTGCCCTGGCCCAAGGCGGGCACGCGATCGCCGTTGCGCAGCGTGATGGCCGGAATGGATGTCATGCGTTCTCCTTGAATGGGGTGGTCGGAAGCGATCGCCTGGAGAAGCATTAGAACCGATTTACGGCGCGCGTTCATTGCGCAGCGCACATCGCCCCATGGCGATGCTGCATGGAAACTTATTGCGCGCCGCATGCACGACGATTGTGGCCGGCGGCAAGTGCTGGCATGATCGCAGCCAAGAAAAAATCCGGGGGAATTCATGTTGCGTCGTTTGCGTGGGGCCTTTGCCAAGTATTGGGCGCGTTGGCTGCTGGCGCTGGTCCTGACCGTGACCGCGGCGTCGCAGGTCATCGGCATGCTGCCGGGCGAATGGGTGGGGCGCCTGGATCTGTTCTTTTATGACCTGCGCATGCGCGTGGCCAAGGCTGAACTCGATCCGCGCATCGCCATCATCGACATCGACGAAAAAAGCATTGCCGAGATCGGCCGCTGGCCCTGGAGCCGTGACGTGGTGGCGCAACTGGTCAAGCAGATGACGCAGACCTACCAGGCGCAATCGGTGGGCTTCGACGTGGTGTTCGCCGAACCCGATACCAGTTCCGGCTATACCCGGCTGGAGGAGCTGGCCAAGGGCCAGTTGAAGGACGTGCCGCAGTTCGCGCGCCAGTTGCAGACGCTCAAGCCCGAGATGGACTACGACGCGCGTCTCGCCGAAGCCTTGCAGGGCCAGCCGGTAGTGATGGGCTATAACCTCTCCAACGAAGCGGGCGCCATCGCCAAGGGCCAGTTACCGCCGCCGGCCTTCACCGTGGCCGACCTCGGCGGGCGCCGGCTGGATGTGACGCACTGGCGTGCCTACGGCGCCAACCTGCCGCAGTTGCAGCAGGCGGCGCGCAGCGGCGGCTTCTTCAATCCGCTGCCCGATGACGACGGCCTGATCCGCGCCGTGCCCCTGGTCGCACAGGTCGGCGACAATTTTTATGAATCGCTGGCGCTGGCCACGGCGCGCGTGGCGCTCAACGGCAAGCGCATCAAGCCGGTGTTCCTGCACAACGACGCCGTGCTGTCGGATGCGCAACTGCGCGACTATGGCGCGCTCGATTCCATCGCGGTGGACGTCAAGCCCGATCCGCTGTTCATCCCGGTGGAGCGCCATCTCACCACGCTGGTGACCTATCGCGGCCATGGCGGCCCTGCGGGCGGCGCCTTCCGTTACGTGCCGGCAGTGGACGTGATCCGCGGCACCTATCCGCACGATCAGCTGGACGGCCGCATCATGCTGGTCGGCACCACGGTGCCGGGCCTGAACGACTTGCGGGCCACGCCGGTCAGCCCGGTGTATCCCGGCGTCGAGGTGCATGCCAACCTGATTGCTTCCATCATCGACGGCGATTTCAAGGCGCGTCCCGAATTCGCGGTCGGTTTCGATCTGGTGCAGGTGCTGGCGATCGGCCTGCTGCTGGGCCTGCTGCTCCCCATGCTGGGGCCGTTGTGGTCCATCGTGCTGACGCTGGCGTCGGCCTTCGGCCTGGGCGCCTTCAATTTCTGGCTGTACAACTCGGGCGGCATGGTGCTGCCGCTGGCGACCGCGCTGTTGCTGGTGTCGGCGCTGTTCGTCTGCAACCTGGGGTGGGGCTATCTGTTCGAGTATCGCAACCGTCGCGCCATCGTGAACCTGTTCGGTGAATACGTGGCGCCCGAGCTGGTAGCGGAAATGGCCGCCAATCCGGAGAGCTACAACATGGAGGGCGAGATCCGCGAGCTGACCGTGATGTTCTCCGACGTGCGCGGCTTCACCACCATTTCCGAAAGCCTGCAGCCCAACGAACTGCGCGAATACATCAACGTCTACCTGACCGCCATGTCGGAAGACATCCGCGGCAACCGCGGCACCCTGGACAAGTACATCGGCGACGCCGTCATGGCCTTCTGGGGCGCGCCGCTGGACGTGCCCGACCACGCCGCGCGCGCGGTCGCCACCGCGCTCAAGATGCAGCAGACCACCTTGCTGATCAACGAAGAATTCATCAAGCGCGACTGGCCGCCGCTGAAGATAGGCGTGGGCCTGAATACCGGCCAGATGCGCGTGGGCGACATGGGCTCCAAGATCCGCAAGGCGTACACGGTGATGGGCGATGCGGTTAACCTGTCCTCGCGCCTGGAATCGATCACCAAGGTGTATGGCGTCGGCGTCTTGGTCGGCCATGCCACGCGCGAGGCCGCACCGGCCTTCGCTTACCGCGAGCTGGATCGGGTGCGCGTGAAGGGCAAGAACGAGCCGGTGCCGATCTATGAACCGCTGGCGCTGGAGAGCGAGCTCGACGCCGGCTTGCGGGCGGAGGTCGATCGTTGGCATGCGGCGCTGGCTTTGGTGCGCGCGCAACAGTGGGATGAGGCACAACGCGAAATTCTCGCTCTGCAAGAAAGTTTCGCGCGTGGCATCTATGCGCTGTATCTGGAACGCATCGCGCATTACCGCGCCGAACCGCCGCCGGCCGACTGGGACGGCGTCACCACCTTCGAAACCAAGTAGAGAAGCAGGGCCGGGGCGTTCGTGACAAATGTCCACGTCGCGCCCTGAACCATGAAACTCTTTACAAGTAAACGCCTGAAATAATTTCTGCACGGAAAAAATTCGTGTCGCATGACGACCGCTAACGCAGTCCAGGCGTGCTTTTTACCCGAATTTTATCGACGCCGGTAAGGCGACTCTCTATACTTTACATCAGTCAAGAAGTGCCTCCGTGATGCAAGTCGCGGGCGTGCTTTCCGGCAGCGGCCACCCACACCGGGAAGGGGATGGGTGGCATGGGCCGGGCAATTCTGCTTCAGGGGATTCCACCGTCATCAGTTTCGCATCCGTTGCAACGGAGCGTGCCGCGTGCGCGCCCGTTTTGCGTGAACGGGAGCGGTTGCGGCCGGAATCGTGCAGGGCGCAGGGCATGTTTTTCAGGGAGACGCGCCGTCGGCGACGGACGCGATAGGGAAGAAACGGGGAGGCGGGCCGCAGGCACCGTCCGCATACAAGATGAAACAAGGCTTTCAGCATTACATGATGGGGATGGCGCTGGTCACGACGGCGCTGGGGGCAATGGCGCAGGCCGCGCCGCAGACACTGGCGGCTGCCGCGAATGCCGCGGCGCCGGCCGACGAGCGCTTCGATATCAAGCGCTTCACCGTCGAAGGCAACACGCTGCTCAGCGCCGACCGGGTGCAGCAGGCGGTGGCGCCGTTCAGCGGCCCGGGTCGCGTCTATGGCGATATCCAGCATGCGCTGGAAGCGCTGGAAAACGCCTATCGCGACGCCGGCTACAGCGCCGTGCAGGTCTACGTGCCGGAGCAGGAACTGACGTCCGGCGAGGTACGCTTGCTGGTCACCGAGACCAAGGTGCGCAAGGTGATCGTCAGCGACAATAATTACTTCAGCGAACAGAACATCCGCGCCAGCATCCCGGCGCTGCAGGAAGGCGGATCGCCCAACCTGCGCAAGGTGTCCGAGTCGGTGCAACTGGCCAACGACAATCCGGCCAAGCAGGTCAACGTCACCATGTCGGCGGCCGACACCGAAGGCCAGATCGACGCCAACGTCACGGTCAAGGACAACAATCCGCTGCGCCTGATGCTCAACGTCGATAACTCGGGCAGCGCCGAAACCGGCCGCTGGCGCACCGGCGTGGCCTTGCAGCATTCCAACCTGTTCAACCGCGACCACGTCGCCACGGTGGCCTACACCACCTCGCCCGACAGCCCCTCCGGCTCCAAGGTCGATCTCTACTCGCTGGGTTATCGCCTGCCGCTCTACGGCATCGGCGACAGCATCGATTTCATCTACGGTAAATCCAACGTCAGCTCCGGCCAGACGCTGGCGGTCGATTCCACCCTCAACATCACCGGCCGCGGCGAAGTCTATGCGCTGCGCTGGAACCACTACTTCGCGCGCAGCGGTGAGTGGAGCAGCAAGCTGGTCTTCGGCGCCGACTACAAGAAGATCGATTCGGCCTGCGCCATCAACGGCGGCGTATTCAACGGCGTGTCGCTGGACACCTGCCTGCCGTATTCGACGCTGCCGCTGTCGATCGCCTACAGCGCCCAGCGCCAGAGCGTGGGCCAGATCGTCGATTACAACCTCGGCATCGCGCGCAACATGGCCACCGGCGACAGCCATTTCAGCAACGCCACCCAGGGCAGCGACCGCTATTCGCTGTTCACCAGCGGTCGCCAGTCGATGGATAACTTCATCGCGATTCGCGGCGGCGCCTCCTGGTTCAGGGGCTTCGACAGCGACTGGCAAGTGCGCCTGGCCGGCGCCATGCAGGTTTCGCCGCATGCGCTGCCGCCGGTCGAGCAGTTCGGCCTGGCCGGCGCCAACGCGGTGCGCGGCTTCACCGAGCGCGCCGTCGCCGCCGACAGCGGCGTGGTGGTCAACAGCGAAGTCTATACGCCCGAATTGCTGGGCAAGACCGAGTTCAAGGGCAGCATGCGTCTGCTGGCCTTCATCGACGCCGCGCGCAGCGCCAACAACAATGTCACCGCGACGTCGCCGATCCAGTCCACGCTCAGCCTCGCCAGCATCGGCGCCGGCATGCGCTACACGCTGGGCCGCGATTTCAGCCTGCGCCTGGACGTGGCGCGGGTGATGGTGAACGGCAATTCCGCCACCGAAAAACGAGGCGACCTGAACGCCCACCTGAGCGCAATCCTGGGGTTCTGATATGAAACCGACATCCACTTCCGCCGATCTCCGCAACGCACAGCCCAAGATCGAGTTGCTGCCGCCATCGATCACCCTGCGCGTCGGCAGGCGCCGCATGACGCTGACCTGGCGTCCGCGCAAGGCGCTGCCGCGCCTGCTGTCGGGATTGCTGCATCGCTCCTGGCGCCGCGTGCTGGCGCCCACCCTGCGCTTATCGGTCGCCGCGGCCGCGGTGTGCAGCGCCTGGCAGACCCCGGTGCTGGCCGCCGCGCCGGCGGCGGGCACCTTGCCCACGGGCGGCAGCGCGCTCTATGGCAACGTCAGCTTCGACCAGAGCGGCAATACGCTCAATATCAACCAGGCATCGCAGCAGGCCATCGCCCGGTTCCAGACGTTCAGCATCGGCTCGGGCGCGGTGGTCAACGTCAACCAGCCGGGCGCGGCCGCGTCCTTGCTGGCCAAGGTTGCCGGCGGCGACATCTCGCAGATCTACGGCAAGCTCACCGCCACCGGCACGGTGGTGCTGTACAACCCCAACGGCGTGGTGATCGGTCCTGGCGGCACGGTGGACGCGACGCGCTTCATTGCCACCAGGCTGGGCATCAGCGACAGCGATTTCCTGGCCGGCAGGCTGAACTTCGCCAAGCAGGGCACGGCCGGCGCGGTGGATAACCAGGGTACGATCCAGTCGGCCACCGGCGGCAGCGTGTACCTGATCGGCAGCAGCGTCTCCAACAGCGGCATCATCAAGAGCCCGCAAGGCGAGGTGATCCTGGCCGCGGGCGAAACCGTGACGCTGGCCGACACCGCGACGCCGGGCGTGACGGTCAACGTCACCGGCAGCGCCGGCAACGTCACCAACCTGGGTAGCATCACCGCTGAAGCCGGCCGCATCGGCGTGGCGGCGGGCCTGATCAACAACAGCGGCACCATCAACGCTTCCAGCGTGGTGCGCGAGGGCGGTCGCATCTTCCTGCGCGCCTCCAACAGCCTGACCACCACGGCCAGCTCCAATATCAGCGCCGACGGCGCCACCGGCGGCAACATCACCCTGTTCGGCGAGCAGAAGGCCTACCTCGACGGCGACGTCTCGGCCATCGGCACGGCCGGCGTCGGCGGCTTCGTGGATACGTCGAGCCATCAGCTCGACGTGATCAAGCTGCCCAAGGTGGGGCTGGGCGGCACCTGGCTGATCGATCCCTACAACCTGATCGTGGGCAACGATGACATCCTCAATGGCGGCGGCGGCATCATCACGTCCAACGGCTCCGCCGCCACGATTTCCGCCAGCACCGTTTCCGCGCTGCTGAGCGGGGGCATCAGCGTGACGCTGCTGACCGGCGGCGGTGGCGCCCAGGCGGGCGATATCACGGTCAACAACGCCATCGTCAAGAACGGCTTCGGTTCGAACACCATCCTGACCCTGAACGCGTACAACAACATCACCCTCAACGCCAACATCACCGACAACAGTAGCTGCGGGACGCTGAGCGTGACGTTGCACAGCAATTATCTGGGAGCCAGCACCGCGTCGAGCCACGTCGTCAACCTGAACAATGCGGCCATCAACCTGACGGGCGGATCGCTGGTGCTCTCCGAGGGCATCAGCGGCCGTGGCGACCTGAGCATCAACGGCAGCGCCGGCCTGATAACGCTGGGTTCGGGCGGCAGCCTGTCCGCGCGCAACGTGACGGTGGGCAATGGAAGCCGTCTGCTGCTGTCGGGCGCCAGCATCGATCTCAGCGGCACCCTGTCCAACAGCGGCACCACCAATATCAGCGGCGCCGCTAGCGCGACCATCCAGTCGTTGACCAACAATAACCAGATGAAGCTGGCCGACGGCACGGTGGAATTCAATTCGACGGTCACCAACACCGGCACCCTGTCACTGGGCGATGGCGCCAACATCCTGCTGGATGGCGGCATGACCAACAGCGGCACCCTGAGGAACGATTTCACCGTCGGCAGCGCGACCATCAACGCCGGCGCCGCGGTCAGCAACACCAACACCGGCACCGTGAGCTTCACCGGTGGCTCTTGCGCCACCGTCAACCTGGCCGGTTCTGGCGCCTGGTCCAACAGCGGCAACCTGAACATTTCCAGCAATACCAATTTCACCCATGCGCTGTCCAATAGCGGCACCGTCACCCTCGACGGCTACGCCACGCTGACCCTGCAGGGCGGCATGACCAACAGCGGCCTGTTGCGCACCGTGAGCGAGTCCGGGCCGGTGAAGATCATCACCGGCGGCGACGTGACCAACACGGCCAACGGCATCCTGGCCTTCGGCGGCACCTGCACCACCACCAACGTTTCCGGCAACGGCACCTGGAACAACCTGGGCAACATCACGATCAACGGCTCGAACCACCAGTTCAGCTTCGGCGGCAAGATGCTGGTCAACAATGGCACGCTGAACGTCGTCGGCGGCGGCCACGATATCAATAACCTGATGAACAACGGCAATGTCAGCTTGACCGACAGTGCCTCGCTCACGCTCAGCGGCGGCACCATGAACGCCAACATGGCGGTGCAGAACGGCTCCTCGCTCACGCTCAACGGCAGCACGCTGACCGGCGGCTTTGCGGCCACCGGCGGCGGCGCCATGTACTGGCGCGGCAACATCACGCTCAGCGGCCCGGTCACGCTGGGCAGCGACGGACCCACGCTGACCTTCGACGACGGCCAGACCATGGCCTACATCGCCGCGGCCGATGGCAACGCGGCCAATTCGCTGACCACGCGCAAGCAGGTGTATTTCGTCAACGGCGCCAATGTCGGGCTGGACGTGAATACCACCTGGATCAACTACGGCCAGATCCAGTTCTCGTCGGACATGTCCCAGCAGACTTCGCTGACGATGAGTAGCGGCTCCCGCCTGCAAAACATGGCCGGCGGCGTCATCGCCCTGGGCCAGTCGGATGTGTGGGGCTCGATCGTGATGAATTCCGGCTCGCACATCGATAACTCCGGCACCATGAACCTGGGCTACGGAACGATCTCGGGCGACAACAGCGGCGCGCCAGCGGTGATCTTCAACGCCGCCAACGGCACCCTCAATGCCGGTTCCGCGACGGTGGGCAACGGTTCCTATCCGACCGATGGCGAAGGCGGCCTGCTGTACGCCGGCGGCGTGTATATCGACAACGCCGGCCTGCTGAATGCGGGCTCCGCGTCGCTAGCGCTCTACAACAACGTCACCGGCACGGTGAACGTGTCGGGTTCCCTGAACGCCGCCAACTTCCGCAATGACGGCGCGCTGAACCTGCAGAACTACGGCGCCGTCACGGGCCTGATCGAGAACCATGGCAACGTCACGCTGACCGACGGTACCAGTTTGTCGGCCAGCGATTCGCTGAACAACTACGGCAACATCTCGATGAGCGGCGCCAGCAGCCTGAGCTACATCCGGGTGAGCAACTACGGCACCGTGCGCGGCAACGGCACCATCAGCGTCAACGTCAGCGAGAGCGGCGGTTTCCACAACAGCGGCACGGTGGCGCCGGGCGGCGATGGGGCCATCGGCCGCCTGACCATCACCGGCGGCTCTTTCGTGCAGGAGAGTGACGGCATGCTGCTGATCGACATCGCCAGCGCCAGTTCCTATGACACCATCAACGCCCAGAACGGCATCACCCTGGGCGGCACGCTGAAGACCTCCTTGCTGGGTAGCTATGGCGGCGCCACGGTCGCCGGCACGCCGGACAGCTTCAGCATCTTCGGCAGCGACATGACGGTCAACGGTTACTTCCGCAACGTGCTGGGCACCGTGTACCAGACCGCCGGCGGCAAGGCCATGATGAAGGCGCGCTACAACCAGAACGGCAACGGCCTGGTGCTGGCCCTGGCAACGGGCGAGGACTTCAGCTCCGCCACGTCCGGCGACTGGGGCTCGTTGGAGACCTGGAACATGGGCTACCTGCCCACCGCCGTGGATCGCGTGACCGTCGCCGGCGGCAGCGACGTCTACACGAATGGCACCGATATCGTCGATCGGCTGACCGTGGCCAACAGCGCCAGCATGTCGGTCAACCGGGACGCCAGTCTGACCGTCAACGGCGGCAGCCAGATCGCCGGCACTTTCAACGCCAACTCCGGCAGCAACGTCACGCTGGGCGGCGGCAATCAGATCACGGGCACCTTCAACGCCAGGGCCAGCAGCAACGTCGCCCTCAACGGCGGCAACGGCAGCCTCGGCGGCGAAGAGGGCGGCGAGGGTGGCGAGCTATTCACCAACCTGGTGGTGGTCAGCAACACGCGCGCGCCCAACGTCAGCATCGCCAATGCCAACTCGACGCTGCACGTGAACATGAATGCCGGCAACCTCACGTTATCCGGCGATGCGCTGTTTGATGAGCTCACGTTGAACGGCGGCAACGTCACCTCCGCGACCCGTCTGGTGGTGGGACATTCCTTCAACCAGACCGGCGGCAGCATGACCCTGGCCGACGCCGCGCTGACCAAGGACAACGGCGCGATGAGCGTGGGCGACATCACGGCCAGGAATCTGGTGCTGTACGCCGGCGACGGCAGCATCGTGCAGAACGGCGGCAGCGTGCTGCACGTGAAGCAGCAGTTGGTCGCGGGCGCCAGGGAAGGCATCAACCTGGGCAACTCGGGCAACCAGATCGCCGCCTTCGCCGCCAACAATACCGGTACCGGCGACATCGTCTTGACCAACAGCCTCAACACCACCGACGCCAGCCAGGTGACGCTCAACGGCGTCAACACCGCCAGCGGCAATATCACCATCGACAATACCGGCGGTCTGGTGACGGCGGCGATCGGTTCCGGCGCCGGCTTCACCAACAACCTGACGGTGTCCGGTTCCACCCGGCAGGCAATCCAAAGGATCAACAGCACCGGCAAGGTCAACGCTGCAACCGGTTCGGTCAAGGTGACGACGCATAGTCCGCTGACCATCGGCACCGGCGGCGTGGGCGCCAGCGGCGGCATCACCCTGGTGGCAGGCGCTTCCAGCGGCAGCAACGACGTGCTGACCATCAATGGCGTGCTGGTATCGCTGGGCGGCAACATCTCGTTGTCGGCAGGCGACGCCATGACCATCAATGCCAACATTTCGACCTCGCCGCCGGGCACGGCCTTGTTCTCGGTGCAGTCCGGCGCCCTGATCGGCTACGCCCAGGGCGTGACCATCACCGACGTCAACGGCACGCGTATCCCGGTGCCGATCACCACGCCGAATACGCCATCGACGCTCTCCACGCCGACGGGATCCAGCGCCACCAGCCAGACCCAGCAGGCGATGCAGCAGCAGCAAAACGTGCAGACGCAGAACCTGCAAACCACCGTCAACAGCGCGCAACTGGCCGCAGGCACCCAGGCCGCCACCAATGCGGTGCAGCAGACTTCGTCCAGCTCCGGCCAGACGGTGGGGGGCACGTCGGGCAACTTCGGCGATGATGGCGAGAACAAGCAGGCAGGCAAGAAGCCGCTGCCGATGTGCACCTGAGATATTGAGAGATTGACGGAACGCGTATGAAATTCCAGAAAGCAAATCTGTTGGCCGCCGCTTCGCGCCGCCTGGTCATGCTGGGCATGGCGCTGGCCTTGCTGGCCGCGGCCGGCTTGGCGCAGGCGCAATCCCAGGTGGTCGGCCAGGTGACCCACCTGTCGGGCGTGCTCACCGCGCGCCACGCCGACGGCACGCGCAACGTGCTGGCGGTGAAGTCGGCCATCCTGCAGGGCGATACCCTGATCACCGAGCGCGAGACTTAGAGGCTGTTGCGAAATTATTTTAAAAGTTGTTTTAACCGGGTCCAGCAAATCAAGGCGCAAGCCAATGACAGGAAGGCTTCGTGGATATGAGCATAGCGTTCGTAACGAATCTTCAGGCGCCGAAACGAGTGCAGCC
>WNDX01000045.1 GCA_009914615.1 Herbaspirillum frisingense | reverse complement strand
GCAGGCCAAGGCTCATGTGTTTGACTACATTGAGGTTGACTACAATCGGATCCGGCTGCACTCGACCCTGGGCTACCTCAGCCCAGAGCAGTACGAGCTGGCCAATGTCGCTTAGATAGGTGTCCGTCAATCAGGGGCAAGATCACAATAGCGGCTTTTTATATTCCGTGGTCAGCGCATGCGCCTACCAGGCATCAGGACTTTTCACCATGGCGCAACTGATCCAGCCACTCGATCAGCGGAATCGTGGCCGGTAACAGCGGCTCGACGCCCACGCTGCCCTGCCAGGCGAAAGCCTGGCCTTCCAGGCTCTGTGGTTCGCCACGCCAGCTACGGCTGATATAGAAATGCAATCGCACATGCGCGTGCGGATAGACATGCTCTACTCCACACCAGCCTTCGCCGTCGAGCACCTCGATGCCGAGCTCTTCCTTGAACTCGCGCTGCAGGGCCGCAAAGATGCTCTCGCCCGCCTCCACCTTGCCGCCCGGGAATTCCCAGTAGCCGGCGTAAGGCTTGCCCTCGGGCCGCTGGCCCAGCAGCACGTCGCCGTTGGGCCGCATCAGGATACCGACGGCGACGTCGATGGGCTTGGCGCCGTGTTCGCTCATCAGCCTTGCGCCTTTCCGGCGTAATCGCGCGCGAATTGCCAGGCCACGCGGCCCGAGCGCGAGCTGCGCTGCAGCGCCCAGCGCAGGGCGTCGGCGCGCGCCTCGGCGATCTGCGCGTCGTTGCAGCCAAAGTGGCGCAGCCAATGGGCGACGATGTCCAGGAAGTCATCCTGCTTGAACGGGTAGAAGGTGACCCACAGGCCGAAACGCTCGGACAGCGAAATCTTTTCTTCCACCGTCTCGCCCGGATGCAAGTCACCGTCGTCGGTGTGGGTGTAGGTACTGTTGTCGGACAGGCGCTCCGGCATCAGGTGGCGCCGGTTGGAGGTGGCGTAGATCAGGACGTTGTCCGACTGCGCGGCGATGCTGCCGTCCAGCGCCACCTTGAGCGCCTTGTAGCCGCCCTCGCCTTCCTCGAAGGAAAGGTCGTCGCAGAACACGATGAAACGCTCGGGGCGGGCCGAGACCTGCTCGACGATGTCTTGCAGATCGTGCAGGTCGTCCTTGTCCACCTCGATCAGGCGCAGGCCACGGTCGGCGTACTGATTCAGGCATGCCTTGATCAGCGAGGACTTGCCGGTGCCGCGGGCGCCGGTCAGCAATACGTTGTTGGCGGGACGGCCTTCGACGAACTGTTTGGTGTTCTGGTCTATCTGCTCTTTCTGCGGACCGATGTTGTGCAGGTCGGACAGGGCGATCCTGGAGATATGGCTAACCGGCTGAAGATAGTCCGGGCGCTGGGCGGTGGCGCCGCGCCAGCGGAAAGCGACGCCGGCGTTCCAGTCCGGCTCTTTGCCGGCGGCCGCCGGCAGGATGGCTTCGACGCGGGCCAGCAAGGCTTCGGCACGCTGCAGGAATTGATCTAACTGGGTCATGATGAATGGCTTGGCAAGGATGGTTGGCGCCATTGTGGCGCAATGCTGCTGGAAGCTGGATGAAAAAAATTCCGAGGGTTCCGGGCATTCATGTTGCCGCCACCATCACGGGACAGCGTTCACAGCCGGTAGGCGAAACGCTGTCGAGGTACCACGCACAGCAAAAACGGGTTAAAAATCCAGCACTCGTGGACATCGTACGGATATCAGGCGGAATGAGATGCAAGGCGCAAAACGCAGCCAGACTGGAGTCTGGCGAGGCTTTGCAACGCTGCAGATCACCCCGCCAGCGCCCGCCCGGCGTTCACGAGCGGTAGTCGGCGTTGATGGAAACGTACTCGTGCGACAGGTCGCAAGTCCAGACCGAAACCTTGGCCGCGCCGCGCGCCAGCTTCACGCGCACCACGATCTCGGACTTCTTCATGACGCGCTGGCCGTCTTCCTCGCGATAGTCCGGATTGCGGCCGCCGTCCTTGGCGACCCAGACGTCGTCCAGCCACATGTTGATCTTCGACACATCCAGGTCGTCCACGCCGGCGTAGCCGATGGCAGCCAGGATGCGGCCCAGGTTCGGGTCGGAGGCGAAGAAGGCGGTCTTGACCAGCGGCGAGTGGGCGATGGAATAGGCGATCTGGCGGCATTCCTCGACGTTCTTGCCGTCTTCCACGGCGACTTCGATGAATTTGGTCGCGCCTTCGCCGTCGCGGATGATCTGGTGCGCCAGGTGTTGCGACAGCGCGGTCACGGCGGCGGCCAGTTCCTGGTATTCGGGGCTGTCGGCGCTGGTGATCTCCAGTTCGCCGGCGCCGGTCGCCATCAGGATGAAGGAATCGTTGGTCGAGGTGTCGCCGTCGATGGTGATGCAGTTGAACGACTGGTCGGCGGCGTCCTTGACCAACTGGTTCAGCAGCGCCTGCGGCAGCTTGGCGTCGAAGGCCAGGAAACCCAGCATGGTGGCCATGTTGGGCTTGATCATGCCGGCGCCCTTGCTGATGCCGGTCATCACGACCTGCTTGCCGCCGATGGTGAGCGTGCGCGACGCCGCCTTGGGCTGGGTGTCGGTGGTCATGATGGATTCGGCGGCATTGAACCAGTTATCGCTCTTGAGGTTGCCGATGGCCTGCGGCAGGCCGGCCACGATGCGCTCCACCGGCAGCGGCTCCAGGATCACGCCGGTCGAAAACGGCAGCACCTGCTTCGGATCGCAGCCCAGTTGCGCGGCCAGCGCCTCGCACACGGCGTGGGCGCGCTTGAGGCCTTCGTCGCCGGTACCGGCGTTGGCGTTGCCGGTGTTGATCACCAGCGCGCGGATCGGCTTGTCGGCCGCCAACTGTTCCAGGTTGGCCTTGCAGATCTGCACCGGCGCGGCGCAGAAGCGGTTTTTGGTGAACACGCCTGCCACGGTGGCGCCCGGCGCCAGTTTCATCACCAGCACGTCCTTGCGGTTGGCCTTGCGCACGCCCGCCTCGGCATGGCCGAGTTCGATGCCGGCGACGGCTTTCAGGTCGGAGGAAACGGGGATCGGGGAATTGACGGCCATGGCGAGCTTTCAGCTAAAAATTCGGAACGCGTATTTTAAACACTTTCGGTCACCGGCTGATGACAAACGCCCCGGCCGGCCTCAGTAAGCGGCCGGCGGCCGCATGCAACCAGCCTCGATGATCTCGGCGGCCATCTTCGCCCATTGGGCGTACTGGCCGTGGCCGGGATGGAACTTGTCGATCGCCATCTCGTGCGGCAACGCCCATTGCAGCGAGCAATAGCGCAAGGCGGGATCCTCGGCGATCCAGGCGCGCAACGCGCTGTCCAGCTTGCGCGCATAGCGGCCGAGGTACCAGCGCAGCGGCTGCGGCGCGGCCGGCAGGGTATGCAATGGGGGCAGACCGGTGAATACGATGTGCTCCACGCCGGATTGCGACATCAGCCGCTCGGCCAGCAGTTTGAGATTGGCCACGTAGCGCCGCGGCGGCATTTGCGAAGTGACATCATTGGTGCCCAGCGCCACCACCAGCACCGTGGCCGGCCCGATCTCGTGCTGCGCCAGCAAATCCAGCGCTTCCAGCGAATTGACGCCACTCTGCGCCACCAGCTGCCAGGTCACGGTGCGCCCGCTGCGCGCGGCCAGATGGCGCGCCAGCGGCAAGGCCAGCGCCTGCTCCTGATGTTCCACGCCGACGCCAGCGGCCGACGAATCGCCCACCACCAACAACTTTAATGGCGCGCCGCCCTCATCGAGAATACCCGCCGGTGCCTCCACGCCCAGCCGTGGGCCAGCCGCTTCCGGCAGGCGCAGCGCGGTCTTGCGCAGCCATTTCCCCTGGGCCAGCAGCACCGGTCCGAGCAGAATCTTGGCGAGGATCAGCACGCCGATTTCCTCACGGCAGCAGGTTCTTGACCACCGCCAGCCAGGGCCGCTGCGCAATCTGGACGGCGCGCCCCTGCTCGTCCACCGGGATCAGCGATTCGGACACCGAGTTGAACACGTTGCCGCCGATGGCGCCGGCCCAGCCCTCATCCGCGTGCACCTCGACCACGATGTCGCAATGGCCGGCCAGGCCGGGGCGGATCTCGTCCAGCGTGGTGGCGGCATTGTTGCCGCGCGGCGCGCAGATCAGGTCGCCCGGAGCGATCGGTTCGGTCGCGGCGGGACGCAGCACGAACTGCGGCGAAGGCCGCGATTCGCGCTCGCGCAGGAAGCTGAGGTAGTTGAAGTGGGTTTCATTGGGTGCGAAATCCTGCGGCGCCACGTTGGAGCTCACCATCAGCCAGGAGATGAAAGCGGCCGACCAGGCCTGCTGGCAATCGGCGCCGGTCAGGTTCTTGCCGACCGCGTGCCAGTATTCACCCACGCGCTGCACCGCCTCGCCCTCGTCCTCCAGCAAACCCAGGCGCGGTGCGCTGAACAGGTCATGACGCATGTCGATCTGCTGGTTGCCGAAGAAGTCCCATTCGGCCTTGGCCGCCGCGATCAGCGCGGCGCGCGTGGGCGGCGCGGTGCTGATGGCCACTGCCGGCACCGCGGTCATGGTCCGCGCGGCCTGCACCGGCCGCACCGGGGCATAGCCGGGATCGGCCGGTTCGCGCCATTGCGGCATCGGGCTGGAAGCGCAGCCGGCCAGCAGCAGCGCCGCGCACAGCACGGCCGCGCGGTTGCGGGATGGCAGGGGGAAAGACTGGACGAGTGGCATCTTGTTGTTCTCCGCGCCGGCCGCGGGGCGGCAGGCATTCATGACGATCAAAACGGCGTGCCGCGGCGGCATCAAAAAAGGCCGTTCACCACGGCGATGGTGAACGGCCTTTGTTGTTCCGGCGGCTGGATCAGGCCAGCTTGCCGTGGCACTGCTTGTACTTCTTGCCGCTGCCGCACGGGCAGGGGTCGTTGCGGCCAACCTTCGGGTATTCCGAACCGTCATCCGACTCGCTCTGCGCGGTGGGCGCCATGAGCTCTTCGGGCGCAGCTTCAGGATCGAAGTCGGCGTGCTGGTAGTTGACGTTGATCGGCGTGCCGCCGGCCATGCTTTCCTCGGCCGCTTCGATTTCCTCGCGGCTCTGGATGCGCACCGTCATCACGACCTTGATCACTTCATTCTTGATCAGGTCCAGCATCTGCGCGAACAGTTCGAAGGCTTCGCGCTTGTATTCCTGCTTGGGATTCTTCTGCGCATAGCCGCGCAGGTGGATGCCCTGGCGCAGGTGATCCAGCGCGGCCAGGTGTTCGCGCCAGTGGTTGTCGATGCTTTGCAGCATGACGCTGCGCTCGAAGCCGGCGAACGCCTCGACGCCGACCACCGCGACCTTGGCGTCGTAGGTTTCCTTGGCGGCATTGAGCACGCGCTCCAGCAGGTCCTCGTCGGAGAGGTCGGGCTCGGCTTCCAGGATGGATTCGAGCGGCACCTCCAGTTGCCATTCATTCTTCAGCACGGCTTGCAGGCCGGGGATGTCCCACTGCTCTTCCATCGACTCGGCCGGCACGTATTCGCGGAACAGGTCGGTGAACACGCCTTCGCGCAGCGAGGCGATCATCTCGGCCATGTCCGCCGATTCCAGCAGCTCGTTGCGTTGCTGGTAGATGACCTTGCGCTGGTCGTTGGCGACGTCGTCGTATTCCAGCAGTTGCTTGCGGATATCGAAGTTGCGGGCTTCCACCTTGCGCTGGGCCGATTCGATGGAGCGGGTCACGATGCCGGCTTCGATCGGTTCGCCTTCGGGCATCTTCAGGCGGTCCATGATGGCGCGCACGCGATCACCGGCGAAGATGCGCAGCAGCGCATCGTCCAGCGACAGGTAGAAGCGCGAGGAGCCGGGGTCGCCCTGGCGCGCGGAACGGCCGCGCAGCTGGTTATCGACGCGGCGGGATTCGTGACGCTCGGTGCCGATGATGTGCAGGCCGCCGGCATTGACCACGTGGTCGTGCAACGATTGCCATTCATCGCTCAATTGCTGCGCCTTGGCTGCCTTGTCGGCGTCAGTCAGCGTGGCATCCGCTTCGATCAGCTGGATCTGCTTGCCCACATTGCCGCCCAGCACGATGTCGGTGCCGCGGCCGGCCATGTTGGTGGCGATGGTGATCATCTTGGGACGGCCGGCCTGCGCCACGATTTCCGCTTCGCGGGCGTGCTGCTTGGCGTTCAGGACGTTGTGCGGCAGCTTGGCCTTGGTCAGGATGCTCGACAGCAGTTCGGAATTCTCGATCGAGGTAGTGCCCACCAGCACGGGCTGGCCGCGGTCGTAGCAATCCTGAATGTCCTTGACCATCGCCATGTACTTCTCTTGCGCGGTCTTGTAGACCTGATCCTGGCGGTCCTTGCGCGCGTTCGGGCGGTTGGGCGGGATCACCACGGTTTCCAGGTGGTAGATCTCCTGGAATTCGTAAGCTTCGGTATCGGCCGTGCCGGTCATGCCGGACAGCTTGCCGTACATGCGGAAATAGTTCTGGAAAGTGATCGAGGCCAGGGTCTGGTTCTCGTTCTGGATCTTCACGCCTTCCTTGGCTTCCACCGCCTGGTGCAGGCCGTCGGACCAGCGGCGGCCGGTCATCAGGCGGCCGGTGAATTCGTCAACGATGATCACTTCGCCGTTCTGCACCACATAGTGCTGATCCTTGTGGTACAGCGTGTGGGCGCGCAGCGCGGCGTACAGGTGGTGGATCAGGGTGATGTTGGCGGCGTCGTACAGCGAGGCGCCTTCCGGCAGCAGGCCCATCTGGGTCAGGATCTCTTCGGCCTTGTCGTGACCGGCCTCGGTCAGCAGGACCTGATGGCTCTTTTCATCCTTGGTGTAATCACCCGGGACTTCGATCTTGCCCTTGCCGTCCGGAGTCTCTTCGCCGATCTGCAGGGTCAGCAGCGGCGGCACGGAGTTGATCTTGTGATACAGCTCGGTGTGGTTCTCGGCCTGGCCGGAGATGATCAGCGGGGTGCGCGCTTCGTCGATCAGGATCGAGTCCACTTCGTCGACGATGGCGAAGTTCAGGCTGCGCTGCACGCGGTCGTCGGCGTCGAACACCATGTTGTCGCGCAGGTAGTCGAAGCCGAATTCGTTGTTGGTGCCGTAGGTGATGTCGGCGGCGTAGGCTTCCTGCTTGATGTCGTGTTCCATCTGCGACAGGTTCACGCCGGTGGTCAAGCCCAGCCAGCCGTACAGGCGGCCCATGTCGTCGGCGTCGCGCTGCGCAAGGTAATCGTTGACGGTCACCACGTGCACGCCCTTGCCGCCCAGTGCATTCAGGTAGGCCGGCAGCGTCGCCATCAGCGTCTTGCCTTCGCCGGTGCGCATTTCGGCGATCTTGCCGAAGTGCAGCGACATGCCGCCGATCAACTGCACGTCGAAGTGGCGCATCTTGAGCACACGGCGGCTGGCTTCGCGGCAGACCGCGAAGGCTTCCGGCAGGATCGCATCGAGCGTCTCGCCGCCGGCGATGCGCTGCTTGAATTCGGGCGTCTTGGCTTGAAGTTCGGCATCCGTCAGCTTCTCGACCGACGGCTCCAGCGCGTTAATCTGGCGGACGATTTTTTGATATTGTTTGAGCAACCGCTGATTACGGCTACCGAAAATCTTGGTCAGGAATGACATGCTTGGATTCTATAAAAGCGCCGATGAAAGATCCGGCAGGCAGACGTTAGGCACCCGGCCCAGGGAACGCCCGATAATAAACCGCCGATTTTAGCACGCAGGCCCGTTGGCGATGGCTTTCCGGGGTGGCGAGCAGGCCGGATCGCCTGTAGATCGGGCCCGATTGCAAAGATTCAATAGAAAAACCCGCCAAGAGGCGGGTTTCGCGGGGGAATCGGGAGGAAATGCTCAGC
This sequence comes from Herbaspirillum frisingense, assembly GCA_009914615.1. Taxonomy (GTDB): domain Bacteria; phylum Pseudomonadota; class Gammaproteobacteria; order Burkholderiales; family Burkholderiaceae_D; genus Herbaspirillum; species Herbaspirillum frisingense_B. The sequence continues at coordinate 22,859 of WNDX01000045.1, read as the reverse complement.
GCCCGGCCACGAATACCTGCAACTGCTTGGGCTGGTTGCCACCGTTGGCGCCCAGCGCCAGGAACTTGCGCGGATCCTGGGCGATGCCGCGGATGCGCACCTCGAAATGCAGGTGGGCGCCAGTGGAGCGGCCGGTGGAGCCGACATCGGCCACGTGCTGGCCGCGCTTGACGATGTCGCCGACCTTCACATAGAGCTGCGAGGCATGGGCATAGCGCGTGATGATGTTATTGCCATGGTCGATTTCCAGCATGTTGCCGAACTGGTAATGGTATTCGGAGGCGATCACCACGCCGGCGGCGGCCGCCACGATCCTGGTGCCCACCGGCGCCGGGAAGTCCAGGCCTTCATGGAAGGCGTTGTGGCCGGTGAAGGGGTCGAGGCGCCAGCCGAAGCTCGACGAGTTGTACGCCACGTTGACCGGCTGATTGGTCGGCAGCAGGCGCGACTTGATCTTGTCGCCCATCAGCGTGGATTCGACGGCGTTGAGGTAATCGGTGCGGTGGCCGGCATCGACCACCAGCGAATCGAGCATGCGGCGCAGCTCATCCATGCCGACGTCGCGCCCCGGACCAGCCAGGGTGGAGGCCTCGGCGCCGCCGCGGCCGGGCATTTCCTTGAAGTTGAATTCCTCGGGACGGATGCCGGCCAGGCCCTGCACGCGCTCGCCCAGCGCATCCAGGCGCATCATCTGGGCCTGCATCTCGCCGACCTTGACGGCCATCATGGCCAGGTTTTCCTTGAGGTATTTCTCTTTGCGGTCGTCTTCCTGCTGGCTCATCGACACCGCCAGCTTGTGGAACATCGGCGATGCATCGGGATCGCCCGCGTGGCGCAGCACCAGGTAGGACACCAGCGCCGAACAGCCGGCGATCGCGCTGGCCATGAGGAATAACAGGATGATCAGGTGTTTCGACCCAAGCGTGACGGAGCGCGCCTTGGTGAAACGGGGGTGCAACAGGATAATCTGCATCTTTGCTCCTTGGTCTCCGGCCGGTCAACTACCGGATGTGATAAGGTTTCAAGATGAAGTACCCATCTACATTCACCCCTTATCGCCCAGCCCCCACGAGTGCTCAACGCATGGCGAAGAGCACCAAGGGCGCCTCGGATTTCTTGCGGTCGAATACGGCAATGGCGGCGCTGCTGCCCGCTCTGTCGCGCATGGCCACGCTGCAAAAGGCAGTCGCGTCCGGGTTGCCCGCGATGTTTACCGCGTGCGAGATCTTGAACTTCGAAACCGGCGTGCTGGTGATGAGTGCGCCCAATGCAGCATTGGCGGCCCGTCTCAAACAACAGCTCCCCAAGCTGCAAGACCGCTTGCTAAAGGACGGATGGCAGGTTAATTCAATCCGTATCAAAGTGCAAGTTGGCAAGATTGCTCCACCGCCGGCCCCAAAACGGGTGGTGGAACTGACCGACAATGCCTTGTCGTCCTTCTCCGAGCTCAGCAATACGCTGTCGACCGATCCGCGCAGCCAGGGCCTGAAGGAAGCTATCGATGCCATGATACGGCGGCGCGCGGCGCGTGCATAAGCGAAACAGGGAAGGTAAAAGCAGGCTATTTCCCTGAAGAAATCCACACTGTCTCCTTTTTCTTGTAAAAGATTTACGTCCGCCAAAACAAACGCCCCGGCATGCCGGGGCGTCGTTCATTGCGCGCAGGGAAAGGCGATCAGTTCAGCGCCCACTCCTGCTTGGCCTGCATGACGTAGGTCTGGGGCGCGGTGTCCAGCGAGTCGAAAGTCACGATTTCGTAGGCGTCCGGGTGCTTCAGCAGCTCGCGCAGCAGCTGGTTGTTCAAGCCGTGGCCGGACTTGTGCGCGTCGTAGCTGGCCAGAAGCGGGTGGCCGATGATGTAGAGGTCGCCAATGGCGTCCAGGATCTTGTGGCGCACAAATTCATTGTCGTAGCGCAGGCCGTCGGCGTTCAGGATGCGATATTCATCCATCACGATGGCGTTCTCGAACGAGCCGCCACGCGCCAGGCCCATGCCGCGCAGGGTTTCCACGTCCTGCATGAAACCGAAGGTGCGGGCGCGGGCGATTTCCTTGACGTAGGAATCGACGCCGAAATCGACCTCGGCCATCTGGCCGCTGCCGTCCACCGCCGGGTGGTTGAATTCGATGAAGAACTTCAGGCGGAAGCCGTTGTAGGGCTCCAGGCGCGCCCACTTTTCCTTGTCGCCGGTGCCTTCGCGCACTTCCACCGGCTTTTTCACGCGGACGAATTTCTTCAGCGCTTCCTGCTCCTGCAGGCCGGCCTGCTGCAGCAGGAACACGAAGGACGAAGCTGAACCATCCATGATCGGGATTTCTTCGGCAGTCAGGTCGATATAGAGATTGTCGATACCCAGACCGGCGCAGGCCGACAGCAGGTGCTCGACGGTCGAGACCTTGGTGCCGTCCTTGGTCAGGGTCGAGGCCATGCGGGTATCGCCCACGCCGGTGGCGATCATGGGCAGCTCGACCACGGGATCGAGATCGATGCGGCGGAAGATGATGCCGGTGTCCGGCGCGGCCGGACGCAAGGTCAACTCGACCTTGGTGCCGGAGTGCACCCCGATGCCGGTGGTCTTGACCAGATTCTTGATTGTGCGCTGTTTCAACATCCGGTCATTATAGCCAAGGCGCGAGGGCGCAGCCGGCCGGATGTTGCAAATCTGAAGCGATGACGGATTGATTTTATCAATGGCAATCATTGCATTACCTGCCGTCATCGAGACGCATCACACGACGCTGGATCCGGCCCGCGGCGGGAAGACAAGCAGGCGCACGCTTGAACCGACAGCGTGCCGAACCACCTCGGCAGGAGTCATCCCGGCGCGGGCCAGGACCCCGGCGTCGTTCTGGGAACGTCGTTTTACAGTTGGCCCAGCAGGGTTTCGGCGTTCGAGACTTCGAACTTGCCCGGCTCTTCCAGGTTGAGTTGCTTGACCACGCCGTCTTCCACCAGCATGGAGTAGCGCTGCGAGCGGATGCCCATGCCCTTTGCGGTCAGGTCGAATTCCATGCCCAGCGCCTTGGTCAGCACGGCGCTGCCGTCGGCCAGCATGCGCACCACGCCGGTGGCCTTCTGCTCGCGGCCCCAGGCGCCCATGACGAAGGCGTCGTTGACCGACAGGCACCAGATCTCATCCACGCCCTTGGCCTTGAACTGCGCGGCCGCGGCGATGTAGCCCGGCACATGCTTGGCCGAACAGGTCGGGGTGAAGGCGCCGGGCAGCGCGAACAGGGCGATCTTCTTGCCCTTGACCAGGTCCGACACCTTGAAGGCGTTCGGGCCCAGGCTGCAGCCTTCGGTTTCGGTCTCGATGAATTCGGTCAGGGTGCCTTCCGGCAGGCGGTCGCCGATCTTGATGGTCATGATGTTTCCTCGTCTGGTTGTATTGATCTGTGTGTCCGATAGCTTGCCGGAGCGCCGCTCCAAAACAAACGCCGCGCACGTGGCGCGGCGTTAGTATGCCTTGGAACGGGCCGGACTGCTGGAAACCCGGCAGTCCGGCCGGCCCGAAAGCCTGCGTCAGTCCGCCTGCTTGCGCAGGAATGCCGGAATGTCGTAGGTTTCCATGCCGTTCTTTTCCAGGGCGCGCACGGTGTCGGAAGCCGACTCGCGACGCCACACGGCCGGCGCCTTCAGGCCACCGAAGGCAGGCGCCGCGGCTTGCGCCGCGCCTTGCTGCATCATGGTGCCGGTGCCGGCCATCATCGGCTCGTTGTGGGTACCGGTACGCATCACCGGAGTCTGCACCAGCTGCACGGTCTTGCGTGCGCGGCCCAGGCCGGTGGCCACCACGGTGACGCGGATCTCGTCGCCCATGGTGTCGTCGTAGGCGATGCCTTGCGCGATCGATGCGTCGGCGGCGGCGAAGGCGCGCACGGTCGCCATCACTTCCTTGATTTCCTTACCCTTCAGGCTGCGGCTGGCGGTGACGTTGACCAGCACGCCGCGCGCGCCGGACAGGTCGATACCGTCCAGCAACGGCGACGCCACGGCCTGCTCGGCCGCCACGCGGGCGCGATCCACGCCGGAAGCGGTGGCGGTGCCCATCATGGCCTTGCCCTGCTCGCCCATGATGGTCTTGACGTCGTTGAAGTCGACGTTGATGTGGCCGGGCACGTTGATGATTTCCGCGATACCTGCGACGGCGTTGTTGAGCACGTCATCGGCGTGCGACAGCCATTCGATCATGCTGTCGTCTTCGTAGATCTCTTCCAGCTTCTCGTTCAAGATGATGATCAGCGAGTCCACGTGCTGGGACAGCTCTTCCAGGCCCGCGTCGGCGATGTCCATGCACTTCTGGCCTTCGTACGAGAACGGCTTGGACACCACGGCCACGGTCAGCGCGCCCTGCTGCTTGGCGACTTGCGCCACCACGGGAGCGGCGCCGGTGCCGGTGCCGCCGCCCATGCCGGCGGCGATGAAGACCATGTGCGCGCCGCGCAGCGAGTCTTCGATGCGCGAACGGGTTTCTTCCGCCAGGCGGCGGCCGACCTCCGGCTGCATCCCCGCGCCCAGGCCGGTGTCGCCGATCTGGATGACGTTATGCGCACGCGATTGCTTCAGCGCCTGCGCGTCGGTGTTGGCGGCGATGAATTCCACGCCGGACACGCCCTTGTTGATCATGTGCTGCACAGCGTTACCGCCAGCACCGCCGACGCCGACGACCTTGATGATCGTCCCGAGCGTCGCATTGTCGACCATATCGATTTCCATGATGACTCCTTTAAATATATGTGTCTGCAGCTGGCAGTTGATAGGCATCACGCGGTGTGACGACTAGCAACTGATCACTGCCTGTCCAATCAATTGATGCTGCTATTCCGAACCGAAAAACTGTCCTGCCAATTGCTTCGAATACTGTTACCGCACTGAAAACTCAAACTCCCCAAACCGTACCGCCCTTGAATCATGTCCTGCCAAACCTTTTACATCCTGATGCATTCGACGCGCCTTCCAGACCTCAGAAATTGCCGAGGAACCATTCCTTCATGCGCTGCCAGACCGCCTTCACCGAACCTTCCTGACGCGTCACGATATAGCCGCGCAGGTATTGTTTCTTGGCTTCCTGCAGCAGGCCCAGCACGGTCGAGTAGCGCGGGCTGCGCACCACGTCGGCCAGCTGGCCGCTGTACTCCGGCGTGCCCAGCCGCGCCGGCTTGAGGAAGATGTCTTCGGCCAGCTCGGTCATGCCCGGCATCATGGCCGAACCGCCGGTGAGGACGATGCCCGAGGACAGCACTTCTTCGTAGCCCGACTCGCGCACCACCTGGTGCACCAGCGCGAACAGCTCTTCCACGCGCGGCTCGATCACCGCCGCCAGCGCCTGGCGCGACAGGGTGCGCGGATTGCGGTCGCCCAGGCCGGGCACTTCCAGCGTCTCGGTGGGATCGGCCAGGATCTGCTTGGCCACGCCGTAGCGCAGCTTGATTTCTTCCGCTTCCAGCGTCGGCGTGCGCAGCGCCATCGCGATGTCGTTGGTGATCTGGTCGCCGGCGATGGGAATCACGGCGGTGTGGCGGATCGCGCCTTCGGTGAACACCGCCACGTCGGTGGTGCCGCCGCCGATGTCGATCAGGACCACACCCAGCTCGCGCTCGTCGGTGGCCAGCACGGCGTCGGCCGAAGCCATCGGCTGCAGGATCAGGTCCGACACTTCCAGGCCGCAACGGCGCACGCACTTGACGATGTTCTGCACCGCCGAGACCGCGCCGGTCACGATGTGCACCTTCACTTCCAGGCGGATGCCGCTCATGCCGATGGGCTCGCGCACGTCTTCCTGGTTATCGACGATGAATTCCTGCGGGACCGTGTGCAGCAATTGCTGGTCGGTCGGGATGTTGACGGCCTTGGCGGTTTCGATCACGCGCGAGACGTCGGCCGCCGTCACCTCTTTGTCCTTGATGGCCACCATGCCGCTCGAATTGAAGCTGCGGATGTGGCTGCCGGCGATGCCGGTATAGACGTTTCTGATCTTGCAGTCGGCCATTAGTTCGGCCTCTTCGAGGGCGCGCTGAATGGACTCGACGGTGGCTTCGATATTGACCACCACGCCCTTCTTCAGCCCCTTGGATTCGGACTGCCCCAGCCCGATCACCTCATGGCGGCCGTCGGCCAGCACCTCGGCCACCACCGCCACCACTTTCGAGGTGCCGATGTCGAGACCGACGATCAGATTTTTTGCGTCTTTTGTCATATCGTTCCGCTTATTTCTTCTTTCCGTTCAATGCCGCCAGCACCATTCCATCCGCCTTGAGCGCCATCCCGTTGGGATAACGCATATCGACGCTTTCGATCTTGCCCTGCAATCTTTCCATCAGCTGCGGATACACCGCCACCAGCCGATCAATTCTTTCCTTCAGCACCGCGTCGCCCAGGTCGCGACCAAGCTCTACTGTCATGCCGTTGTCCATCTTCACCGTCCAGGCATAGCGGTTCGACAGCACCAGCGACTCCGGCTCCAGCTTCAGCGGCGCGAACCACTGGCGGAACTGCACCAGCCGCGTCACCACCTGCTTCTCGCTGCCCTCGGGGCCGTCGAACTCCAGCAGGTCGCCGTCATCCTCGGCCTCGGCCAGGTTGGCGGTGAACACATCACCCTTCTGCGACAGCAGCTTTCCATCTTCGCCCCAGGTACCCAGGGCCTTGTGTTCCTCGATCTTCACCACCAGCCGATCCGGCCACTCGCGCCGCACCATCGCCTTGCGCACCCACGGCACCGCTTCGAAGGCCGCGCGCACCGCCGACAGGTCGGTGGTGAAGAAATTGCCGCGGATGCGCGGCACCGCCGTGGCCCGCACCGTCAGCGCGTTGACCTTTTCCAGCGGCAACTCACTGGCGCTCTCGATGCGGATCGTGTGCAACGTAAACATCGGCCGCTGCGCCACCCACCACAAACCCGATGCCACCAGAGCCAGCAGCACCAGCGCAAACAGCGCGCTGCTGGCCGCATTCAGCATCTTGACGTCTTGCCACATTCCTTCGCGCTCTCCCGTTACGCCTTCATGGCTGGTCCGCCTGCGGCGTCCAGTCCTTGGAAGGCGTCATGTCGAGCGCCGCCAGCTGCAAGATCTCGCAGCACAGGTCTTCGTAACTCATGCCCAGCGCCTTGGCTGCCATCGGCACCAGTGAATGGCCGGTCATGCCGGGCGAGGTATTGATCTCGATCAGATACGGCTCGGCCTTGCCCTCCTGCTCGCGCAGCATGAAGTCCACCCGGCCCCAGCCGCGGCAGCCCAGCGCGTTGAAGGCCCGTACCGCCAGATCCTGCAGCTGGCGCGTCAGTTCCTCGTCCAACGGCGCCGGGCAGAAATACTGGGTGTCGTCGGTGAAATACTTGTTCTGGTAGTTGTAGTTGCCGTCCGGCGCGCGGATCTCGATCACCGGCAGGGCGCGCGCATCGCGGCCCACGCCCAGCACCGGCACCGTCAGCTCGCGGCCGCGGATGAATTCCTCGGCCAGCACCACGCTGTCGTACCTGGCGCACAGATCGAAGCCGCCTTGCATGTCCGAATAGCCGTTGACCTTGGCGATGCCGATGGTCGAGCCCTCGTGCGGCGCCTTCAGCATCAGCGGCAGGCCCAGCTCGTCGGGCACGACGCGCAGTTGCTCGCGGGTGGTGGCCTTGACGTCCAGCACGGCGAAGCGCGGCGTCGGCAGGCCGTACGACAGCCAGACGCGCTTGGTCATGATCTTGTCCATGGCGATGCTCGACGCCATCACGCCGGGACCGGTATAAGGCAGGCCCATCTGCTCCAGCGCGCCTTGCAGCGTGCCGTCTTCGCCGTAGCGGCCATGCAGCGCGATGAACACGCGGTCGAACTTCTCGGCCTGCAATTCGCCCAGGCTGCGTTCGGCCGGATCGAAGGGATGGGCGTCCACGCCCTTGCTGCGCAGCGCCTGCAGCACGCCGGCGCCGGACATCTTGGATACTTCGCGCTCGGCCGAACGGCCGCCGTAGAGGACGCCGACCTTGCCGAATGCCTTGATTTGTTCCTGGCTGATCATGCCACCCCCTGTTCGGTCTTTTCGCCGGCCTGCGCGGTCAGGCGGCCGGGCACGGCGGAAATCGATCCGGCGCCCATGGTCATCACCACGTCGCCGTCGCGCACCACGTTGCGGATGGACTCGGGCATGTCGGCGATGTCGTCCACGAACACCGGCTCGACCTTGCCGGCCGCGCGCAGCGCATGCGCCAGCGAACGGCCGTCGGCGGCCACGATGGGCGCTTCGCCGGCGGAATACACTTCGGCCAGCACCAGCACATCGGGCGAGGACAGCACCTTGACGAAGTCCTCGAACAGATCGCGCGTGCGGGTGTAGCGGTGCGGCTGGAAGGCCAGCACCAGGCGGCGGCCCGGGTAGGCGCCGCGCGCCGCGGCGATGGTCGCGGCGGTCTCGACCGGGTGGTGGCCGTAATCGTCCACCAGCGTGAAATGGCCGGCCGGCTTGCCGTCGGCGTCGAACAGCGGCACCTCGCCGTAGCGGGTGAAGCGACGGCCGACGCCGTTGAATTCGGTCAGCGCCTTCTGGGTGGCGGCATCGTCCACGTCCAGCTCGCGCGCGATGGCGATGGCGGCGCAGGCATTCTGCACGTTGTGCATGCCGGGCTGGTTCAGGCTCACCTGCATCGGCGGGTAGCCTTCCTGGATCACCGTGAATTCCATCTTGCCGTCCACCGCGCGGGCATCGGTGGCGCGCACTTCGGCATCCTCGTGGAAGCCGTAGGTGACGATGGGCTTGGACACCATCGGCATGATCTCGCGCACGTGCGGATCGTCCAGGCACAGCACCGCCACGCCGTAGAACGGCAGGCGCTGGGTGAACTCGACGAAGGCCTGCTTCAGGCGCGCGAAGTCGTGGTTGTAGGTCTCCATGTGGTCGGCGTCGATGTTGGTGATCACCTCGATCACCGGCGTCAGGTTCAGGAAGGACGCATCCGACTCATCCGCCTCGGCCACGATGAACTCGCCGGTACCCAGTTTGGCGTTGGCGCCGGCGGAAGTCAGGCGGCCACCGATGACGAAGGTCGGATCCAGTCCGCCCTGCGCCAGCACGCTGGCCACCAGGCTGGTGGTGGTGGTCTTGCCGTGGGTGCCGGCAATCGCGATGCCCTTCTTCAGGCGCATCAGCTCGCCCAGCATCACCGCGCGCGGCACGATGGGGATGTGCTTCTTGCGCGCCGCCAGCACTTCGGGGTTGTCGCCCTTGACCGCAGTGGAGGTGACGATCGCGTCGGCGCCGTCGATGTTCTCGGCTGCGTGACCATAGCGGATGCAGGCGCCCAGCTGCGCCAGGCGCTGGGTCGCGGCATTGCTGCCCAGGTCCGAGCCGGACACGCCGTAGCCCAGATTGAGCATGACCTCGGCAATGCCGGACATACCGGAGCCGCCAATGCCGACAAAGTGAATGTTCTTGACCCGATGCTTCATGGTGTTACCAGTCCTTCCAGCACGCGCGCGATCGCCTCGTTGGCGTCGCGCCGGCCTTGTTCGTATGCCGCCTGCGCCATCTCCTGGCATGCAGCGCGGTCCAGTTTCTGCAGCAAACCCGCCAGCGCGTCCGGCGTCAGTTCGCGTTGCGGCAGGTGGATTGCGGCCTTGTTCTGCGCCATCCATCTGGCGTTGTCGATCTGGTGCGAGGTGGTCGAGACCGCCAGCGGCACCAGCACGCTCGCCACGCCGGCGGCGGTCAGCTCGGACACCGTGATGGCGCCGGCGCGGCAGATCACCAGGTCGGCGTCGGCGTAACGGCGCGGCATGTCGTCGATGAAATCCACCACCTCGGCCTGCACCCCGGCCTGCGCATACGACGCGCGCAGCGCTTCGATGTGCTGCTTGCCCGACTGGTGCGTGACCAGCGGACGCTGTTCCGGCGGCAGCTTGGCCAGCGCCGCCGGGACGTTGTCATTCAATACCTTGGCGCCCAGGCTGCCGCCCACCACCAGGATCTTCAGCGGACCGCCGTGCGCGGCGTAACGCTGGGCCGGCAGCGGCAGCGCCACGATTTCCTGGCGCACCGGATTGCCGGTGACCTCGGCCTTGCCGGCTGCCTTGCCAAAATCGGCCGGGAAGCCGAACAGCACCTTGTCGGCCAACGGCGTGAGCGTCTTGTTCGACAGCAGCAGCGCGGCGTCGGCGTTGACCAGCACCAGCGGCTTGCCGCGCAGGCGCGCCATGGCGCCGCCCGGCACGGTGACGTAGCCGCCCATGCCCAGCACCACGTCCGGACGGCGGCGGCCGAGGATGGCGAAGCAGCTGAAGAAGCTGGCCGCCATGCGCCACACGCCCTTGACCGTGTGCATCAGGCCCTTGCCGCGCAGGCCGGCGAAGACGATGGTGTCCATCTCCACACCGTGGCGCGGCACCAGGTCGCGCTCCATGCCGTGCGTGGTGCCCAGCCAGGACACCTGCCAGCCGCGCGCACGCATGGTATCGGCGATCGCCAGGCCCGGGAAGATGTGGCCGCCGGTGCCGGCCGCCATGATCAGCAACTTGCGCGCGCTCATAGCCGGCCTCCCCGCATCAGCACGCGGTTCTCGTAGTCGATGCGCAGCAGGATCGCCAGACCCACGCAGTTCAGCAGTACGCCCGATCCGCCATAGCTCATCAGCGGCAGCGTCAGGCCCTTGGTCGGCAGCAGGCCCAGGTTCACGCCCATGTTGATGAAGGCCTGCACGCCCAGCCAGATGCCGATGCCCTTGGCCACCAGGCCGGCGAAGGTCAGATCCAGCGCGATGGCCTGGCGGCCGATCTCGAAAGCATGCTTGACCAGCCAGTAGAACAGCAGCACCACCACCAGCACGCCGGCGAATCCGAGTTCCTCGCCGATCACCGCCAGCAGGAAGTCGGTATGCGCTTCCGGCAGGTAATGCAATTTCTCCACGCTGCTGCCCAGGCCCACGCCGAACAGCTCGCCGCGGCCGAAGGCGATCAGCGAGTGCGACAACTGGTAAGCCTTGCCCAGCGCGTTTTCTTCTTCCCACGGATTCAGGTAGGCGAAGATGCGCTCGCGGCGCCACGGCGACATCACGATCACCAGCGTGAACACGCCGCCCAGCATGGCGCTGATGCCGCCGAACCAGACTCCATTGATGCCGCCCAGGAACAGGATGCCCATGGCGATGCAGACGATCACGCCGAACGCGCCCAGGTCGGGCTCCAGCAGCAGCAACAGGCCGACCACGCCGACGGCGGCGGCCATCGGCACGAAACCCTTGACCAGCTTGTGCATCACGGCCTGCTTGCGCACCGTGTAATCGGCGGCATACAGCACGATGAACAGCTTCATCAGCTCGGACGGCTGCAGGTTGATGATCTTCAGCGAGAGCCAGCGCTTGGCGCCGTTGACGCCCTTGCCCACGCTCGGGATCAGCACCATCAGCAGCAGGATCAGCGTGATGGCGAACAGGTAGGGCGCCCATTTCTGCCAGGTCTCGATCTTCACGCGGAAGGCCAGCGCGCCGGCGATGATGGACAGCACGATGAAGATCGCCTGGCGGATCAGGAAGTGGTAGTTCGAATACGAGGCGTACTTGGGCGAATCCGGCAACGCGACCGAGGCTGAATACACCATCACCATGCCGAACAGCATCAGCAGCAGCACCACCCAGATCAGCGGCTGGTCGTATTCCATCATGCGCGAACGCTGCTCGAAACCGACGCTGCCGGTGTTGCCCGCACGCCCGCCGAGGCTGCCGCGCACGCGACCGGCCGCGGCCGGCGCGGCTTCCTTCGCGCTGCCCAGCAATCCACGCAACGACGCCAGTCCGAGCTTCATGCGATCACCTCGCCGCGCGACAGCGCCAGTTCACGCACGGCATCGACGAAGACTTCCGCCCGGTGTGCGTAGTTGCGGAACATGTCCAGGCTGGCGCACGCCGGCGACAGCAGGACGATCTCGCCCACGCGCGCCATGTCGCCCGCCTTCTGCACCGCCTCTTCCAGGGTGGCGCAGTCGACCAGCTCGACGCCGGTGTCGGCCAGCGCGGCGCGGATGGCCGGGCCATCGCGGCCGATCAGGAATACCGCGCGGCCATATTTCTGCACCGGCAGCGCCAGCGGTGAAAAGTCCTGGCCCTTGCCGTCGCCGCCGGCGATCAGCAGGATGCGGTTGGGACGGCCGCCCAGGCCCAGCCCGTTCAAGGCGGCGACGGTGGCGCCGACGTTGGTGCCCTTGCTGTCGTCGTAGTACTCGACGTCCTGCACCACGCCCACCGGTTCCACGCGATGCGGCTCGCCGGTGTAGTCGCGCAGACCATGCAGCAACGGCGCCATCGGCAGGTCGATGGCGCGGCACAGCGCCAGCGCGGCCAGCGCGTTCATGGCGTTGTGAGCGCCGCGGATCCTGAGCGCGTCGGCCGGCATCAGGCGCTTGAGCGTCACCGGCGGCGGCACCAATTCCTTTTGCTTGCGGCGGCGCTTGCCTTCCGGCTGCTCATCGTCTTCATGCACGAAGGCATTGGCCAGCCACAGCATGCCGTTGTCGTTGACCAGGCCAAAGCTGTCCGGCGTGGACGGCTCGTCCAGGCCGAACGACGCCAACGGCGCGGTCGGCGACGACATGGCCATCACCCGCTCGTCGTCGCGGTTGAGCACGCGCACGGTGCGCTCGCCGAAGATGCGCGCCTTGTCGGCGGCATAGGCGTCCATGCTGCCGTGCCAGTCCAGATGGTCTTGCGTGATGTTGAGCACGGTGGCGGCGTCGGCCTGCAGGCTGTGCGTGGTATGCAGTTGGAAGCTGGACAGCTCCAGCACCCAGGCCTGCGGCATCGAACCGCGATAGACCGGCTCCGGCGGCGGCGGAGGCGGCGGCACATCGGCCAGCGCGTCCTCGTCGGCGGTGCGCGAGACTTCCATGAACACGCCCAGGTTCATTGCCTCGGCTTCGTTGCCGGCGACGTCGGTCTGCATGCCGGCATCGTCGGATTCGGCGCTGTTGGCGGCTTCGGCCGCGACGTGTTCCACGCCTTCGGTGATTTCGGTGAGGACGGTCGGCTGTTCGCCTTCCCTCGCCGGTTCGACGGCTTCGCCGGTTGCAGCCGCTTCGGTGACGCCGGTTTCGCTCAGTTCGGTTCCGGCCGCGGCAGCATCGGCGCCGGCGGCCTCCATCTCGCCGCCTTCGGCGACCGGTACCGCCCCGTCTTGCACGACATCGCCTTGCGCGACCTCGGGCACCGGCTGTTCGGCTGCGGCAACCTCGCCGGCGCCTGGCTCGGCGATCTGTTCGGATTCGGCCTGTACCGGCGGAACATCGGCCACCGGCGCCTGCGCCAACTGCGCGTCATTGGCCGCCGGCATGCCGGCCTCGGGCACCGGGGCGGGCACCGAAATGGCGGCGGCTTCCTCGATGCGCGCCGCGGCGCGCTTGTGCCTGGCTTCCTCGATGGCCTGTTGCTCGGCCAGCTCGGCCTGGCGCACGGCTTCCGCTTCGGCCTCGGCTTGCGCCTGGGCGGCGGCGATCGCATCCTGCTCGGCCAGTTCGATCAGGAAGATCTTGTCCTTGATCACCGCCTCGCGCAGCACATCCAGCGCAGCCGGGCTGATGTTGCCGGCAACCCGCACCGACAGGCCGGCGCGCTGGCACAGCATGCCGGTCAGGCTGGTCACGGTGGTCTTGCCGTTGGTGCCGGTGATGGCCAGCACCTTGGGCTTGTACAGCGTCTCTTCGCGCAAGGCGGCCAGCGCCTGGGCGAACAGTTCGATTTCCCCCCACAGCGGCTGGCCGCGCTCGACGATGGCCGGCATCAGCGGCGCCAGGTCGCCCTCGGGCGCCAGACCCGGGCTGACGGCGACGAAGTCCACACCCTCCAGCAGTTCCGGTGCAAAAGCGCGGCCCAGCACGGCCTCGGCCTGCGGGTCGTCGGCGCGCAACGCGGCCAGGCGCTCGGCCAGCGCCGCTTCGCCGCGCGTATCGGCCACGCGCACGCCGGCGCCGCAGTAGACCAGCCACCGCGCCATTGCCAGGCCGGACTCGCCGAGTCCGAGCACCAGAACGTGTTTGCCCGAGTAATTCATTCGTTAAAGCTCACTTCCCATACTTCATACAACTGCCAAGGGCGCCGCCTTGCATCGTTCGCGAGGGGCGCCGTGTCTTCCTTCATCTCGTCCGCTTCAACGCAGCTTCAGCGTGGACAAGCCCAACAGCACCAGCATCATGGTGATGATCCAGAACCGCACCACCACCTGGGTTTCCTTCCAGCCCTTCTGTTCGTAGTGATGGTGCAGCGGCGCCATCAGCAACACGCGGCGGCCGGTGCCGAAGCGCTTCTTCGTGTACTTGAAATAAGCCACCTGGATCATCACCGACAGCGTTTCCACCACGAAGATGCCGCCCATGATGAACAGCACGATCTCCTGGCGCACGATCACGGCGATGGTGCCCAGCGCGCCGCCCAGCGCCAGCGCGCCGACGTCGCCCATGAACACCTGCGCCGGATAGGCGTTGTACCAGAGGAAAGCCAGGCCGGCGCCGCCCATGGCGCCACAGAAGATCAGCAATTCGCCGGCGCCGGGAATGTGCGGAATGAACAGGTACTTGGCGTAGCTGGCGCTGCCGGTCAGGTAGGCGAACAGACCCAGCGCCGCGCCCACCAGCACGGTCGGCATGATGGCCAGGCCGTCCAGGCCGTCGGTCAGGTTGACCGCGTTGCTGGTGCCGACGATGACGAAATAGGTCAGGGCAATGAAGCCCCACACGCCCAGCGGATAGCTGACGGTCTTGAAGAACGGCACGATCAGGTCGGCCTTGGGCGGCAGATCCAGGCTGAAACCGGAACGCACCCAGGCGACGAACAGGTCGAGCACCTTCATGTTGCTCACCTCGGACACCGAGAACGCCAGGTAGAACGCCGCCACCAGGCCGATCAGCGACTGCCAGAAATACTTTTCGCGCGAGCGCATGCCCTCCGGATCGCGATACACCACTTTGCGGTAGTCATCCACCCAGCCGATGGCGCCGAAGCCCAGCGTGACGATCAGCACGATCCAGACGAAGCGGTTGGACAGGTCGGCCCACAGCAGGGTCGAGATGCCGATGCCGATCAGGATCAGCACGCCGCCCATGGTCGGCGTGCCGGACTTGATCAGGTGGGTCTGCGGACCATCGGTGCGCACCGCCTGGCCGACCTTCATGCGGGTCAGCATGCGGATCACGGCCGGGCCGGCGATCATGCCGATCAGCAGCGCCGTCAGCGTGGCGAACACCGCGCGGAAGGTGATGAAGCTGAACAGGCGCAAGAAGCCGAAATCCTGTTGAAAATTCTGAGCGAGCCAGACCAGCATGCTAATGGGTCTCCTGTTGATGTTGCGTGTTGGATTCAACGTTGACCAGATGCTGTACAACTCGCTCCATCTTCATGAAGCGTGAACCTTTTACCAAAACGGTCGCGCCCTGCGGCGCGGCCTGCTCCACCGCCGCGTTGAGCGCGGCGATGTCGTCGAAGTGCGCCGCCGTGGCGGCGCCTTCCGGTGTTGCCTGATAGGCCTCTATCGCGTGCCGCATCAGGCCGCCCGTCGCATAGAAGCGCGGGATGCCGCGGCTGCGCGCATAAGCGCCGATCTCGCGATGGAACTGCGGGCCCTGGTCACCGACCTCGCCCATGTCGCCCAGCACCAGCACGCGCGGACCGTTGATCGCGGCCAGCACGTCGATGGCGGCGCGCACCGAGTCCGGATTGGCGTTGTAGGTGTCGTCGATCACCAGCGCGCCGCTCCTGGCCTGCTTGCGCTGCAGGCGGCCGTTGACCGGCGCGAAATTCTGCAGCCCGCGCACCACGGCCTCGACCGGAATACCCGCGCCCAGGGCGCAGGCGGCGGCCGCCAGCGCATTGCGTACGTTGTGTTCGCCCACCGCGGCCAGTTCGACCTCGAATTGCGCCGGCGGCACGGCGATGCCCTTGACCGTCACGTCCAGCGTGCTGCCGAACACACCGGCCTGATAAGTGGCGCTCACATCGGCCTGCTCGTTCAAGCCGAAACTCAGGACGCGACGCGTGCCGGCTTCCTCGCGCCACAAGGCGGTGAAATCGTCATCGGCCGGGAACACCGCCACGCCGTCAGCCGGCAGGTGACGGATCACCGCGCCGTTTTCGCGCGCCACCGCTTCCACGGTGGCCATGAATTCCTGGTGTTCGCGCTGGGCATTGTTGACCAGGCCCAGCGTCGGCTGCGCGATGCGCGACAGCACCGCGATCTCACCGGGATGGTTCATGCCCATCTCGATCACGGCCGCGCGGTGCGCGGCGTCCATGCGGAACAGGGTCAGCGGCACGCCGATCTCGTTGTTGAAGTTGCCGCGCGTGCCCAGGTAGCCGTCTTCGCCGAAGGCGGCCGCCAGGATGGAAGCGATCATTTCCTTGACGGTGGTCTTGCCGTTGCTGCCGGTCACGCCGATCACCGGCACCTGATAGCGAGCGCGCCAGCCATGGGCGATCTGGCCCAGCGCGACGCGCGTATCCGGCACCACGATGGTGGGAATCGCCAGCCCCGGCGGCACGCGCTCGACCACCACGGCGCTGGCGCCTTGCGCCGCCACGGCATCGAGGAAATCGTGGGCGTCGAAACGTTCGCCGCGCAGCGCGACAAACACATTGCCAGGCTTGACCGCGCGGCTGTCGGTGACCACGTCGTTCAATTCCAGCACGCCGGCCGGCGCGTTGACGACGCCCGGCACGGCATGCGCGGAGGCCGCGGCCTCGGCGGCGCGGATCCATTCCAGCATTTGCTTGAAGTCGAACCGCATCATGCGCCTCCCATCATGGTCGAACGCGCGGCCAGGGCCAGCGCGACGTGGTCGGCGTCGAGGAAGGGCAGTTTCTTGCCGGCGATTTCCTGGTAGGCCTCATGGCCCTTGCCCGCCAGCAGCACCACATCGGTCTTGGCGGCATGGCGGATCGCCCAAAGGATGGCGCCGGCGCGGTCTTCCAGCACTACCGGCTCGATGCGGCCGATGCCGGCACGGATCTGCTCGATGATGGCTTTCGGGTCTTCGCTGCGCGGGTTGTCGCTGGTCAGCACCACGTGATCGGCCTGTTCGGACACCTTGCCCATCTGCGGGCGCTTGCCCGGATCGCGGTCGCCGCCGCAGCCGAACACGCACCACAGCTCGCCGCCGCGCTGGACGGCCACCTGGCGCAGCGTGGACAGGGTCTTGTCGAGGGCATCCGGGGTATGCGCATAATCGATGACGATCAGCGGCACATCCGGACCACCGAACTGCTGCATGCGGCCGGGAGCGGCGGTCAGCGCGCCGGCGGCGCCCACCACGGCATCCCAGGCCACGCCCTTGGCCAGCAGCACGCCCATGATGCCCAGCACGTTGCTGACGTTGAAGCGGCCTACCAGCTGCGTCTTGACCTGGCCGCTGCCGAACGACGAATCGACCTGGAACACGGTGCCGGCGTGGCTGCCGCGGATATGGCTGGCGCGCAGCATCGGCACGCCGGCGACCTGCGGATCGAGTTCGTCTTCCAGCGCATAACCGATCAGCGGCACCTGGCGGCCCTGCACCAGCGACAACAGGCGCACGCCCATGGGGTCGTCGAGGTTGACCACCGCGTGCTTCAGACCGTCCCACTCGAACAGCTTGCGCTTGGCGGCTTCATAGGTCGCCATGTCGCCGTGGTAATCCAGATGGTCGCGCGTGAAATTGGTGAACAGCGCCACATCGACATGCATGCCGTTCATGCGGCCTTGCGCCAGGCCGATGGACGAGGCTTCGATGGCCAGCGCGCCCACCTTGGCCTTGGCCAGCATGGCCAGATTGCGTTGCAACAGCACGGCGTCCGGCGTGGTGTAGCCGGTGACGTCGAAGGCTTGCGCGCGGCCGCCCAGGAAGGTGCCCACGCCCAGCGTGCCGACCACCCCGGCCAGGCCGGCGCCGGGCAGACGCGACAAGGCCGAGCCCAGCCAGTAGGAGCAGGAGGTCTTGCCGTTAGTGCCGGTGATGGCCACGGTGAGCATCTCCCGGTCGGGCTGGCCATACCAGACGGCGGCGATCTCGCCGGCCTTGGTCTTGAGGTCATCCACTGCCAGGTGCGGCAGGTCGTGCTGGGCCGGCCAGTCGAAACCGGCGGCCTCATAGACGACCGCGGCAGCGCCGCGTTCGACGGCATCTGCTATATAAGAGCGGCCGTCGGCGTCGCCCACGTAGGCGAAGAACACATCGCCCGGCGCCACGCGACGCGAGTCCGCGGTCAGCTGCGCCGCAGGCGCGGCCCCGCGCAGCCAATCGTGGATCTTGCCGACGGTCAGAACGCGCTCAGGCATTACATGCTCTCCTCAAGCGGTTCTTTGGGAATGATGATGTTGGTCACGCTGGAATCCGGCGGTACGTTCAGCGCGCGCAACGCGTTGGCGGCCACGTTGGCGAACACCGGGCCGGCCACCGGGCCGCCGAAGTGCTGGCCTTGCGGCTCGTCGATCATCACCGAAATGATCAGGCGCGGATCGGACATCGGGGCGATGCCCGAGAACGAGGCCACGTATTTGCGGACATATTTGCCGCCTTCGATCTTGTAAGCCGTGCCGGTCTTGCCGCCCACGCGGTAGCCGGGCACCTGGGCCTGCGGCGCCGTACCGCCCGGCGCCACCACGGTTTCCAGCATGCGGCGCATCTGCAGCGCGGTGTTTTCGGAGATCACGCGCTGGCCGATCGGCGAATCGTTCACCTTGGTGAAGGACAAGGGAATGATGTCGCCGTTGCGGGCGAAGATCAGGTAAGCGTGCGCCAGCTGGATCAACGAGACCGAGATGCCGTGACCGTAGCTCATCGTGGCCTGTTCGATCGGGCGCCAGGACTTGTAAGGACGCACGCGGCCGGCCACCGCGCCGGGGAAGCCGTACTTGGGCTGCTGGCCGAAGCCGACCGTGGTGAACATTTCCCACATCTCTTCCGGCGGCATGCCCAGCGCGATCTTGGCGGTGCCGATGTTGGAGGATTTCTCGATGATCTGCGCAACCGTCAGCGGACCGTGGGCATGCGAGTCGCCGATGGTCGCGGTGCCGATGGTCATCTTGCCGGGGGCGGTCTGGAACACCGTGGAGGGCGTGACGCGATGGGTATCCAGCGCCAGCGCGACCGTGAACGGCTTGAGCGTCGAGCCCGGTTCGAAGGTGTCGGTGACGACGCGGTTGCGCAACTGCGCGCCGGTCAGCACCGAGCGGTCATTCGGATTGTAGGTCGGCATGTTGGCCAGCGCCAGCACTTCGCCGGTCTTGGCGTCCACCACGATGATGCCGCCCGCCTTGGCCTTGAACTTCTCGACCGCTTCCTTCAACTGGGTGAAGGCGATGTACTGGATCTTGCTGTCGATGGACAGCGTCAGGTCCTTGCCGTCGTGCGGGTCGCGAATCGACTCGATATCCTCGACGATGCGGCCCAGGCGGTCCTTGATCACGCGGCGGCTACCGGTCATGCCGGCCAGCGTCTTCTGGGCGGCCAGTTCCATGCCGTCCTGACCGGCGTCTTCGATATTGGTGAAGCCGACCACGTGCGCCATCACCTCGCCTTCAGGATAGAAACGCTTGTATTCCTTGCGGGTCTCGATGCCGGGGATGCCCAGCTTGACGATCTTGTCGGACACGTCCTGCTCGACCTGGCGCTTCAGATAGACGAAGCTGCGGTCGGAATCCAGCTTCTTGCGCAGCTCGGCGTCGCTCATCTCCAGCAGCTTGGCCAGCTCGCTCAGTTTCTCCTTCGGGGCGGCCTGGACGTCTTCCGGGATCGCCCAGATCGCCTTCACCGGCACCGACGAGGCCAGCACCTGACCGTTGCGGTCGGTGATCTTGCCGCGCGTGGCCGGCAATTCCAGCGTACGGGCGTAGCGCGAGGCGCCCTGTTTTTGCAGGAAATCGGTCGATACCCCCTGCAGCCACAGTGCGCGCGCGATCAGCGCCACAAAGGCGACGAACAGCACGAACAGCACGAAGCGCGAACGCCACGCCGGCAGCTTGACCTGCAGGATGGGATTGGAGGAGAACGCCACGCCCTTGGAGGCGGCGACACGGCCGCCGCTCACATTGGTGCGTGGGGGCATCTTGGTCATTTGCCCCCCACGGTCAGGTATTGGGTGCGGGCAGCGGTCAGCGGCACCATGTTGAGGTCGCGCCGGGCCAGCTCCTCGATGCGGGCGTTCTTGCCCAGCGTGGATTGGTCCAGCTGCAATTGCGCCCAGTCGACGTCGAGCTGGCGCGCGGCGGTCTGCGAGCGCTCCAGTTCGATGAACAGGCTGCGTGCCTTATATTGTGCGCTCACCACGGAGAGGGCGCAGCCCACCAGCATGATGGTCAGCAGGATGCACAAGCGGCCGGTCACGACGCTGCCCCCATGGTCGTCAGGCGTTCCAGGCCGCGCATGACCGCGGAGCGGGCGCGCGGGTTGGACTGGACTTCGGCGTCGCTCGGCATGACCCGCGACAGCAGGCGTGCATCCGGGCGCGGCAGGTCGGCCGCGCGGATCGGCAGGCGGCGGTCAGGCTGCGGCGCATGGGCTTTGGATGCCATGAACTGCTTGACGATGCGATCTTCCAGCGAGTGAAAGCTGATCACAACCAATCTCCCGTGCTGCGCCATCTGCCGAAATGCTTTTTCCAGTCCTATTTCGAGTTCTTCAAGCTCTTGATTGACGAAAATCCGTACAGCCTGAAATGTACGAGTGGCCGGGTCTTTGCCTTTCTCGCGGGTTTTGACGGCTTGTGCCACGAGCGCGGCAAGCTGTCGTGTGCTTGAAATTGGCTCGATTGCCCGGCCAGCAACAATCTTCTTTGCAATCTGAAGAGCAAACCGTTCTTCCCCATAATCTCGAATCACCTTTGCAATCGTCTGTTCGTCCGCCGTTGCCAGCCAATCCGCTGCCGACACGCCGCGCGTGGTATCCATGCGCATGTCCAGCGGGCCATCCAAGCGAAAACTGAAGCCGCGCGCGGCGTCATCCACCTGCGGCGACGAAATACCCAAATCCATCAACACCCCGTCAACCTGGGCGATGCCGCGTGCGGCAAGCGCCTCGTCCATCGTGGCGAAGCTGTCGTGCACGATCTCGAATCGTGCGTCCTCGATCTTCTCCGCCGTGGCGATGGCCAACGGGTCCTTATCAAATGCGATCAGCCTGCCGCGCGGACCCAGCTTGGCCAGGATTGCGCGGCTGTGGCCGCCGCGGCCGAACGTACCGTCCAGATACACGCCGTCGGCGCGCTCGCCCTCGATGGCCAGCGCGTCCACGGCTTCTTCCAACAGCACGGTGCGGTGCTGCAGCTCGGGCACCGGTTGCAGATTCATCTCGCCCGACCGTCAGAAGGAAAAATTGCTCAACACATCGGGCATGCCTTCCGCCACGGCCTCGGCTTCGCTTTCGGCCAGCTTGACGGCATCCCAGATTTCGAAGTGACTACCCATGCCCAGCAACATCACATCGCGCTGCAAGCCGACCGCCGCCCGCAATTCGGGGGCAATCAGGATGCGACCGGCGGTGTCCAGCTCCACGTCCTGGGCATTGCCCAGGAAGATGCGCTGCCACGCACGGGCCGACATCGGCCAGCCGGCGATCTGTTCGCGATGCGTCTCCCAGGTCGGGCGCGGGAAAAACAGCAGGCAGCCGTGCGGATGACGAGTCACGGTAGCGCGCCCTTCGCACTGCACAATCAGGGCGTCACGATGCTTGGCCGGAATAGTCATCCGTCCTTTTGCATCGAGATTGAGTGCTGACGCGCCCTGGAACACTGTGTTTTTTCCTACGCCTGCGGCGAGTGAGATTGCTGATCGGGTGCTTTGGCGTGGCGGCCGAATGCAAATGAATTTGCAAAATGCCCCACAAAAAAACACTTTTTGACACTGCCGCCCACTTTAGAGGATGCACTAATACAGGTCAAGCGGTATACGTGAGGAAAAACCGGGATTTTGCCAATAAAGTCAAAGACTTAGCGCACTTCCTTAAAACGCCGTTCAAGGAAGTTTTGTGAAGAAAATGAAGGACTTAGGATTTACATTGAATGTGCAACCTGAGATATACACATGTGTTTATCGTCAAAATTGCGTAACGGCGCGGATTTGCGCGCGATGCCGGGGCGTCTTCAAGCGACTTTGGCATGCCGTGACAGCACCGGATCGAATCCGCACTGTCGGATCGCATTTGCGAGTGAGCGGAGAAATCGAAATGGATTTTGCACCGCAACTTTAGTTCGCCAAATTCTGTCACGGTTGCGATTTTATTTTGACTTAGGCGGCGACCTACTTTTACTATCCGTGTTTTTGGGAAGATCGATGAAGAAAACGGATTTTTACAAAGCCGCATCGACGCATCGATATTTTTCAATCAAGGCTGGGTCCGACGAGGTCAAATCGGCTGAAAACGCAGATAGGGCTTGCGGATCCGGCGTATTCCAGTGCTAAAATCTCGGCACCTTAACAGTGAAAGGAATTTTAAAGTGAACAAATCTGAATTGGTTGACGTTATCGCCGCCGACACCGAGATCTCCAAGGCTGCAGCCCAGCGCGCGCTGGACTCCGTCATCGAGAACATCATCAAGGCCGTGACCAAGGGCGATACCGTGCAATTGGTTGGCTTCGGTTCCTTCTCGACCGGCAAGCGCGCTGCCCGCACCGGCCGTAACCCGCAAACCGGCGAAGAAATCAAGATCGCCGCTGCGACCACCGTCAAGTTCTCGGCTGGCAAGGCTTTCAAGGAAGCCGTGCACAAGAAGAAGAAATAATTCCCGAATTTGAATGCCATGAACCAGCGGCGCGCGTCAAGCTACTTGTCGCCTCAGTCATGCAGCCAATGGCTGAATATGTTCGCAGCGAGAGGCCGCAGCGACGACCGAATCGCGTTCCGGGTTGAGGGTGACGGCCTCAATGTGCGACCAG
>WNDX01000044.1 GCA_009914615.1 Herbaspirillum frisingense | reverse complement strand
GGCTGCACTCGTTTCGGCGCCTGAAGATTCGTTACGAACGCTATGCTCATATCCACGAAGCCTTCCTGTCATTGGCTTGCGCCTTGATTTGCTGGACCCGGTTAAAACAACTTTTAAAATAATTTCGCAACAGCCTCTTAGCCCCCCGATCATTTCACGCCTCCGCCATGAGCAACCGATTCGAGCTTTCCGACCTGCGCCTGTTTCTGCATATCGTCGAGACGGGCAGCATCACCGCCGGCGCCGCCCGGGCGCACCTGGCGCTGGCATCGGCCAGCGCGCGCATCCGCAACATGGAAGACGCGCTGGGCGCGGCCCTGCTGGAACGCGGTCGACGCGGGGTGCAGACCACCGACGCCGGCCGCGCGTTGGCGCACCACGCGCGCATGATGGGCCAGCAGATGGAGCAACTGCGCGACGAGTTGAGCCAGTATGCACAAGGCTTGAAGGGCCACATCCGCCTGCTGTGCAATACCTCGGCCATGACCGAGGTATTGCCGGAAGTGCTGGCCGCCTTCCTGGCGCGCCATCCGCACACCGATATCGAGCTGGAAGAGAAATTGAGCTATGAGGTCGTGCAATCCGTGGTGGATGGCGTGGCCGACGTCGGCATCATCGCCGACTCCACCGATAGCGGACCGCTGCAGACCTATCCCTTCCGCCAGGACAATCTGGTGGCGGTGCTGGCGAAAAAGCATCCGCTGGCCAAGCGCAAATCGGTGGCCTTCGCCGATTTGCTGGGCGGGGATTTCGTCGGCCTGTCGGGCGACAGCGCCTTGCAGCAGCACCTCTCGGGCCACGCCACGCGCGCCGGCAAGCGGCTGCAATACCGCGTGCGACTGCGCAGCTTCGACGGCATCTGCCGCATGGTGGAACAGCAGGTCGGCGTGGCGGTGATTCCCGAGACGGCCGCGCATGCCTGCGCGGCGCACATGGAGATCCGGCCCATCCCCCTGTCCGATAGCTGGGGGAGGCGCCAGCTGCTGATCTGCGTGCGCGGGCTGGATGGCTTGCCGGGACATACGCGCGAACTCATCCAGGCGCTGCAGACGCATCCCCAGCGCAAGGCCACGCACCGCGCCTGAGCCTGAACGCAGACGAAAAAATGGCGGCCTCGACGGCCGCCATTTTCATTGCCCGATCAGACGATCACTTCAGCCAGATCAACGAAGCCATGCGTCCCGTGGTCTTGTCGCGCCGATAGGAATAGAAGCGCGTGTCGCCGACGGTGCACAGCCCGCCGCCGCTGACGTCGGTCACGCCGACCGCGGCCAGGCGCATGCGCGCCAACTGGTAGATATCCGCCAGATACTTGCCCGGCCGGCCTTCGTAAGGACGGAAAGCCGATCCGGCGGCGGCGTCGCGCTGCGTGAAGGCGTCACGCACGTCGGCGCCGACTTCGAAACGCTCGGGCCCGATGGCCGGCCCCAGCCAGGCCATGATGCCTTGCGCACCGCGCGCGCATGGCGGCAATCGTGTTCTCCAGCACCCCGCCGGCCAGCCCGCGCCAGCCGGCATGGGCCGCGCCCACCACGGTGCCGGCGCGGTCGCAGAACAGTACCGGCAGGCAATCCGCCGTCATCATCACGCAGACGGCGCCGGGCGTGCCACTGATGCAGCCGTCGGCCTGCGCGCCGGGCGGCAGCGCCGCCGCGTCCAGCACCTCGGCGCCGTGCACCTGCGTCAGCCAGGCCGGCTCCTGCGGCAGCAGCCGGCGCAGCAAGGCACGGTTGCGCGCCACCAGCGCCGGATCGTCGTCCACGTGCGTCCCCAGATTCAGGCCCGGGCCGCCCTGCCCGTCGTCATAGGGACGCGGGCTGTGGCCGCCTGCGCGCAGTGTGGTCAGCGCGCCGACGTTGACAGGGGCATTCCATTCGGGGATCAGCAACTCCATGGGCGCGCTTTCAATACTCGTCGTCTTCGTCGTCCAGATCGCCGATCATCGGATCGGGCTCCTCCGACATCTCGGGGATCACTGCCAGCGCCGGATCGATGCCGGCGCGCTGCAGCAGCTCGGCGATGTCTTCCGGCAGCGGCGCCGCCCATTGCCTGAACTTGCCCGAGGTCGGATGCACCAGGCCCAGCCGCGCGGCCAGCAGGGCCTGGCGCGGGAAGACCGGCGCCAGGTGCTGCTTGCCGTACAGCGAATCGCCCACCAGCGCGAAGCCCAGCGATTGCAGATGCACGCGGATCTGGTGCGTGCGGCCGGTCTCCAGGCGGCAATGCACCAGGCTGACCGGCTTGCGGTCGATCTCGCCGGTCGCCAGGCGGCGGTAGTGCGTCACGGCCGGCTTGGCGGTCATGCTCTGCGACACCGCCATCTTGATACGGTCGCGCGGATGGCGCGCCATCGGCGCGTTGACGGTACCCGACAGCTGCGGCAGGCCCCATACCAGCGCCAAATACTGACGTTTCATGCTGCGCGCCTGCAACTGGCGCACCAGGTCGGTCTGCGCCGCCAGCGTCTTGGCGACCACCATCAGGCCGCTGGTTTCCTTGTCCAGGCGATGCACGATGCCGGCGCGCGGCACCTTGGCCAGCGCCGGGCAGTGATGCAGCAGGCCGTTGAGCAGCGTGCCGCTCCAGTTGCCGGCGGCCGGATGCACTACCAGGCCGGGCGGCTTGTTGAGGACGATGATGGACTTGTCCTCATGCAGGATGTCCAGTTCCATCGGTTCCGGGCCGTAAGCCTGGTCTTGCGGCGCCGACTGCGGCGCCACTTCCACCAGTTCGTCGCCCAGCATGGTCATCTTGCCCTTGGCCGGGGCGCCGTTGACGGTGACGTGGCCATCCTCGATCCATTGCTGGATGCGGCTGCGGGAGAATTCGGGAATCAGGCCCGAGAGCACCTTGTCCAGGCGCTGGCCGATGGCGTCATCGTCCAGGCGCAAGGTGATGGGCTCCATGCCGGAGGCGGATTCATCGGAGGCATCCTCGCCTTCCACAAAATCATCATCCTCGGGGAGGTCGGTCTTTACAGGCTGTTCGCCATTTGTAATCTGAGGGGGTTTCTTACGTGACATCAGCTATAATCGCGGGATCGGGCGGATTGTATTTCGGATAACGATCGATGCAGCCGGGCCGGACAGGCGCCAGCGCCTGGTATGCACAAACGACAAGCATTCAGACAAGCACACAAGAGTCATGCACAAAATCTTATTGAAGTTCATCATCGTCGGTTTTGCCCTGTCGCTCGCGGCCTGCGGCCTGTTGCCCGAGCAAAAGGACGAGACGGTCGGCTGGTCTGCCTCGAAATTATACTCGGAAGCCAAGGACGAACTGAACGCCGGCGGCTACGAGAAGGCCATCAAGTATTTCGAGAAGCTGGAATCGCGCTACCCCTTCGGCACCTACGCCCAGCAGGCGCAGATGGATATCGCCTATGCCTACTACCGCCAGAATGACCAGGCGCAGGGCCTGGCCGCGGTGGACCGCTTCATCAAGCTGCACCCGAATCATCCCAACGTCGATTACATGTACTACCTGCGCGGCCTGATCAACTTCAATGACCGCACCAGCATCTTCGACACCTTCACCGACCAGGACAACACCGAGCGCGATCCCAAGGCGATGCGCGACGCGTTCGACTCCTTCAAGCTGCTGGCCGAACGTTTCCCGGACAGCAAGTACACGCCCGACGCCGTGGCGCGCATGAAGTACTTGGTCAACGCGATGTCGCAATACGACGTGCACGTGGCGAGCTACTACTACCGTCGCGGCGCCTACGTGTCGGCCGCCAACCGCGCCCAGTCTGCCATCAAGCAATATCCGGATGCACCGGCCAACGAAGAAGCGCTGTTCATCCTGATGCGCTCCTACGAAGCCCTGGGCCAGACCAAGCTGAAGGAAGACACCGAACGCATCATCCAGGCCAACTACCCCAACAGCCCCTACTACACCGGCGGCCCGAAGGTCAAAGCCAAGCCCTGGTGGAAGATCTGGTAATCCGGGTCGTGAACCGACAAAAAAAGCCTC
Organism: Herbaspirillum frisingense; assembly: GCA_009914615.1. Classification (GTDB taxonomy): domain Bacteria; phylum Pseudomonadota; class Gammaproteobacteria; order Burkholderiales; family Burkholderiaceae_D; genus Herbaspirillum; species Herbaspirillum frisingense_B. The sequence goes on along the minus strand of WNDX01000044.1, from coordinate 26,742 downwards.
GCAATGCGAGGCTTTTTTGTTGCCCGTCATCAAGTGCGACGGGCGCTTCCGGCTGCAATCTCCCCATCTCCGTGTCAGGCTTCCAGCTTGCGGCGGAACACCCAACTGCTCTCGGTCGAGGCATCCTCGGCGAAGGCATAGCCATCCAGATCGAAACCCTTCAGCTTTTCCGGCTGGCTGATGTTCTTCAGCGCCGCATAGCGCGCCATCAGGCCGCGCGCACGCTTGGCGTAGAAGGAAATGATCTTGTACTTGCCGCCCTTCCAGTCTTCGAACACCGGCGAGATCACCTTGGCCTTGAGCAACTTCGGCTTGACCACCTTGAAATACTCCTCGGAAGCCAGGTTCACCAGCACCGGCGCCTTTTGCGCGGCCAGCTCGCCGTTCAGCGCCTCGGTCACTTCGCTGCCCCAGAACGCATACAGATCCTTGCCATGCGGATTGGCCAGCTTGGTGCCCATTTCCAGGCGGTAGGGTTGCATCAGATCCAGCGGGCGCAGCATGCCGTACAGGCCGGACAAGATGCGTACATGGCCCTGCACATAGTCCAACTGCCTGGCGTTCAGCGAGCCGGCGTCCAGGCCTTCATAGACGTCGCCGTTGAAGGCCAGCACCGCCTGCTTGGAATTCTTGGCGGTGAACTTGCGCGACCAGCTGGCGTAGCGATTCACGTTGAGCACCGACAACTGATCGGAAATGCCCATCAGGCTGCCGATCTGGGCCGGCGACAGTTTTTTGAGCACCTCGATCAGCTCGGCCGAGCGGGGAATGAAACCGGGGGTCGTATGGACATCGGTGGTGGCCGGAGTATCGTAATCGAGCGACTTGGCGGGAGACAAAACAATCAGCATGGTCTTTCATCCAATCAACAGGTTGGGCGCAATGATACCGAAAGCCCGGCCGTTGCGCGCAGCCTTGCACGGCGAGCCGGCGCGATACGCCAATTTGCCGCGCAAACCCCGCCCTTTTGCAGCTTTTGGCCGTCCTCGCGGACTTCTACACTGTTCCGGTCAGACCATGCAGGATCTCCTCCTGCCCGCGCCTCCCCGTTTCATCACTATCACTCCACTGATCGAAGGGAAACACCATGAACTGGTTCTACGATCTGCGCATCGCCCGCAAGCTGCTCATCACCTTCGCCGCCATCCTCGTGCTGACCGCCTTCCAGGGCGTGTTCTCCATTGTCCAGCTGGCCAAGGTCAACCAGGCCTCGACCGACATCGCCACCAATTCACTGCCCAGCGTGCGCTATCCGCTGGAAGCCAAGGTGGCGCTGGCGCGCATCCGCACGGTCCAGCTGCAGCATATGCTGCCGGGCAACGAAGGCAATGTGGACAGCAATGAAAAGCTGATCGCCGACCAGTTGGCCGTGCTCAACGGCGCGCTCGACAAATACGCCCCGCTGGCAGACACCGAGACCGAGAAAACCTACTTCGCCGCCATCAAGGCCGATCTCGCCACGTTCACCAATCTGCACAAGAACATCGCCGCGCGCGTGCGCGAACAGAAGATCGACGAGGCGCGCGAGATCCTGATCAAGGAAGTCACGCCGGTCTATCTGCGCCTGTTCGAGACGATGGACAAGGTGGTCCGCTTCAACGTCGATGCCGGCGACGCCACCGATCGCGAAGCCCAGGTGCGCTATGAAAGCTCGCGCACCATGATCATCCTGATCCTGGCCTGCTGCATCGGCCTCGGCCTGCTGCTGGCGACCTGGGTCGCGCGCATCGTCGCACGCCCGCTGCAGGACGCCATGCACGTTGCCCAGCGCGTGGCCGACGGCGACCTGACCGTGGACATCAAACCTTCGGGCCGCGACGAAACCGGGCGCCTGATGCACTCGCTCAAAGCCATGAACGACAGCCTGCTGCGCATCGTCAGCCAGGTGCGCCAGGGCACCGACACCATCAGCACCGCGTCACGCGAGATCGCCACCGGCAACCTCGACCTCTCTTCCCGTACCGAAGAACAAGCCAGCTCGCTGGAAGAAACCGCGTCGGCCATGGAAGAACTGACCTCCACCGTCAAGCAGAACGCCGACAATGCGCGCCAGGCCAACCAACTGGCCAACTCGGCGTCGGACGTCGCGATCCAGGGCGGCAGCGTGGTCGGCCAGGTGGTCGATACCATGGGCGCCATCAATGAATCCTCCCGCAAGATCGTGGACATCATCAGCGTCATCGACGGCATCGCCTTCCAGACCAACATCCTGGCGCTGAACGCGGCGGTGGAAGCCGCGCGCGCCGGCGAGCAAGGCCGCGGCTTCGCCGTGGTGGCCTCGGAAGTGCGCTCGCTGGCCCAGCGCTCGGCGTCGGCGGCCAAGGAAATCAAGATGCTCATCGATGACTCGGTAGCCAAGGTGGATACCGGCAGCAAGCTGGTCGAACAAGCCGGTTCGACCATGACCGAAGTGGTGGCCAGCGTGAAACGCGTGACCGATATCGTGGGCGAAATCACGGCCGCCAGCTCGGAACAGAGCGAAGGCATCGAGCAGGTCAACATTGCCATCACGCAGATGGACGAAGTGACCCAGCAGAACGCCGCACTGGTCGAAGAAGCCGCGGCCGCGGCGGGTTCGCTGCAGGATCAGGCCGAGAAACTGGCCGAGCTGGTCAGCGTGTTCAAGCTGGACCGCTCGCATACCGCCACCGGCGGCGCCAAGCCTGCCAGTGCAAGGCCGGCCGCCGCAGCGGGCAGGCCCGCGCAGAAACCGGCCGGAGCGGCCGCCCCCAAGGCCGCGGTTGCCGTCGCCAAAGCGGCGCCCGCACTGCCGCCGAAGAAGGCCGAACCCAAATCCGCACCGGCCGACGACGGCGACTGGGAACAGTTCTGACTTATTGATCGCGCCATGCCAGCCCCGTTAGCGGGGCTGTTTTTTCGTTTGGACGACAGGATCGCTCAAGTGCGGGCCACGGCTTGCCGTTAATCAATACAATGATGCAAGCAAGCGCCGCTGGCACTCGCGACGGTCTTTGCGGTCAACCGTTGGAAGGACTACAGTGATATTGGCAGTATTAGCAAAAGCACAATATCCCCATTGCAGCAGCCATGCCCACAGGCAAGGAGGAGATCATGAAACGCGACAAGGCCCTGATGGGTGAAATCCTGAAGCAGCTCGCTTCGTTCGGCACCATTTACGGCGACGTGGAAAAGATCCAGAGCGCCCTGCCCGGCCAGATCGCGCCGGAGCTGATCCTGCATCATCTGCGCCTGCTGCACGACCGCGGCTTGGCGGCGGTGGACATGCATAATTTCTGGCGCGTCACCGACCAAGTGTATGATGCGCTCGAAGCCGGCGGCGATCTGTTCGCCGGCCATGGCGCGCCGCCCGCGGTCAACCGCGGCATCGACAACTAGTTTCCAGATTCAATGAGCATTCCGGCAATACCCCTTTCCGACGCATCCTCCGCCGACATGACCCAGCCCGCGCCCGCCTCAGGCGAGCGCCAGCGGCTCGTGCTCGACACCAACGTCTGCCTCGACCTCTTCGTGTTCCACGATCCGCGCTGGAGCGCCTTGTTGCAGGCGCTGGAAGACGGCAGCGTGGAAGCCTACACGCGCGAGGATTGCCGCAGCGAGTGGCTGGCCGTGCTCGACTATCCGCACCTGCCGGTAACACCCGAGAACAAGCCCGTCATCTGCGCCGCATTCGACCGCCTGCTGCGCTGCCTGCCGCTGGCCGAGGTCAACACCTTCGGCCTGCCGCTGTGCACCGACAAGGATGACCAGAAATTCCTGGAGCTGGCGCTGCAATGCCGCGCCCATGTCCTGGTCAGCAAGGACAAGGCGGTGCTCAAGCTGGGCAAGCGCACCGTCAAGCGCGGCATGTTTTCCATCGTGCAACCGCAGCACTGGCGTGCCGACGCCTTCCTGGCCGCAATCTCCTGATGCAGCGCAAAAATGGACGGCGGCGAATCCGGCTAAAATAGCGGGCTTGCGAAACACCCTCAGGATCAGGCCCGTAGCAATGAGCACTCCCAACATCGTCACCAAACTGCCCAAGGTCGGCACCACCATCTTCACCGTCATGTCCGCGCTCGCCAGCGAAAAGGGCGCGGTCAACCTGGGGCAAGGCTTCCCCGACTTCAATTGCGACCCGTCGCTGGTGCAAGCCGTCACCAACGCCATGCAGGACGGCCTGAACCAGTATCCGCCGATGGCCGGCGTGCAAGTGCTGCGCGACGCCATCGCCGACAAGGTCGAACAGCTCTACGGCCATCGCTACGATCCCGCCAGCGAAATCACGGTCACCGCCGGCGCCACGCAAGGCATCCTGACCTCCGTGCTGTGCGCGGTGCACGCCGGCGAGGAAGTGATCGTCATCGAACCGGTGTACGACTGCTACGTGCCGGCCATCGAGCTGGCCGGCGGCATCCCGGTGTTCGTCCAGATGAACGTGGACGAGCGCGGCTACAGCATCCCTTGGGACAAGGTCAAGGCGGCAGTCACCCCCAAGACTCGCATGATCATGGTCAACACCCCGCACAATCCGACCGGCAGCGTGATGAAGGCCGCCGATGTGCAAGCGCTGGCCGATATCGTGCGCGGCACCGACATCCTGATCCTGTCCGACGAAGTCTATGAACACATGGTGTATGACGGCCAGCCGCACGAATCGCTGGCGCGTCATCCCGAGCTGGCGCAGCGCACCTTCATCAACTCCAGCTTCGGCAAGACCTATCACGTGACCGGCTGGAAGGTCGGTTTCGTCGCCGCCCCGGCCGCGATGACGGCGGAATTCCGCAAGGTGCACCAGTTCAACGTCTTCACCGTCAACACCCCGGTGCAATACGGCCTGGCCGCCTATATGAAAGATCCGGCGCCCTATCTCGACCTGCCCGCCTTCTATCAGAAGAAGCGCGACCTGTTCCGCGACGGCCTGAAGAACACCCGCTTCGAACTGCTGCCCTCGGAAGGCACCTACTTCCAGTGCGTGAAGTACGGCGCCATTTCCGACCTGCCGGAGGCCGAGTTCTGCAAGTGGCTGACCACCGAGATCGGCGTGGCCGCGATCCCGGTCTCGGCCTTCTACAACACGCCCCGGGAATCCGGCATCGTGCGCTTCTGCTTCGCCAAGAAGGATGAAACGCTAGGGCTGGCGCTGGATCGCCTGGCCAGGCTGTAAGGTCTGCCACATGAAAAAACGGCGTCCGCGGACGCCGTTTTTTTGTCTGCGGCAGTGCTTACCAGACCTTGAACACCTGCCCGGTCTGCACGCCTTCCACGCTGCGGCTGTAGGCTAGCGCGACGCGCGCCGCCGGCACGCTCTCGAAGCCCAGGAAGTAAGGCCCGTAGATCGCTTCCGATTCGCTCACCACCGTCGGACTGACCACGTTGATGCGCTGGCCGCGCGGCAATTCCACCGCCGCACCGCGCGCGAAACCTTCCAGCGCCGCATTCACGGTGGAGGCATTCGCGCCGTAACGGATTGGCGCTTCGCTGACGATGCCGCTGGTCAGCGTAATCGAACCGCCGTCGTTCAGATAATGCTGGCCGACCAGCGCCAGATCGACCTGACCCAGCAGCTTGTCCAGCAGGCCGACGCGGAACTGCTCGGCGGTCATCTCCGACAGCGGCCCGAAATGCAGCTTGCCAATGGTGGAAATGATGGCATCGACCTTGCCGATGCGTTCGAACAGCGCGCGGATGCTGGCGCTGGAGGTGGCGTCGGCCTGCTGGTAGCCGCTGCTGCTGCCGATGCGGATGATCTGGTGGCGCGCCGACAAGGCGTCGACGACGGCCCGGCCGATGGTGCCGGAGGCGCCGAAAAGTGCGATCTTCATGGATGGTCCTGTGGGTTGGAGTGACTCGACTGATCCGCCGCCGTGGCGCGGCAGCGTTGACGACAGTCTCCACCGCATCGCGCCAGGAATAAATCCTCTATCATTCACAACATTCAAAACCCAGGGTTTCAAATCCCCCATCCCATGGACAAACTGCAAAGCATGGCCGTGTTCGTCGACGTGGTGACGCGCAGCAGCTTCACCGCCGCCGCCGAGGCACACGATATCTCGGCGCCGATGGTGGGCAAGCACATCCGATTCCTGGAGCAACAGCTGGGCGCGCGCCTGCTCACCCGTACCACGCGCCGCCAGCACCTCACCGAGATCGGCAGCCATTACGTGGAACGCTGCCGCCAGATCCTGGAAGACGTGCGCAGCGCCGAATCGCAGGCGGCGGAGCTGCATAGCGTGGCGCGCGGCACGCTGCGCATCGCGGCGCCGGTGTCCTTCGGCAGCGGGCCATTGAGCAGCGCGATCACGGACTATCTGGCAGCCTATCCCGAGGTCAGCGTGGAACTGACGCTCAACAACCGGGTGGAAGACCTGGTGGCGGCCGGCTACGATGCGGCGATCCGTATCGGCTATCTGCAGGACTCCGGCTTCACCGCGCGCGAACTGCAGCCCTACCGCATGCTGATCTGCGCTGCCCCCGCCTACCTGGAACGCGCCGGCACGCCGCTGAAACCGGCCGACCTGGCGCGCCACGAATGCCTGGGCTTCACCCACTGGCGCCGCACCATGTGCTGGCAACTCGCCCCGCACGAACCGCAGGAGCCGGCGCCCAGCCGTTTCGTGGCCGACAACGGCCAGGCCTTGCTGACGGCTGCGCTGAACGGTTTTGGTATCATCATGCAGCCCGAAATCCTGCTGGCCGATGCCGTCGCCGCGGGCCGGCTGGTGCCGTTGCTGGACGAATGGCTACCGGCGCCGCGGCCCATGCATCTGCTGTATCCGCACGACCGGCGCAACGTGCCCAAGCTGACCACCTTCGCCGACTTCATCGTGGAACGCTTCGGCGCCGCGCAGCCGCAACAAAAGAACAAACAACGACCACGGAAGACCCGACCGACATGACCGCAGAACTCAAGGCCGCGCGCCGCGACGCCATCCTGATCCTCACGCTTTCCAATCCGGGCAGCGATAACGCGCTGGACGCCGCCATGCTGGCCGAGGCCATCGAAACGCTGTCGGCCGCCGACCGCGACGAGACCGTGCGCGTGGTGGTGCTGTCCGGCGCCGACGGCCGCTTCAGCCGCGGCCTGGATCTGCCCAAGGAGACCCAGGATAGGCTGGCCGCGCTGGAAAGCCTGCACAGCCTGATCGAGATGCTGCGCAGCTATCCCAAGCCGGTGATTGCCGCCGTCGATGGCCTGGCGGCCGATGCCGGACTCGCGCTGGCGCTGGCCTGCGACCTCCTGGTGGCCGGCCGCGGCGCGCAATTCGGCCTGTCGGCCGCGCAGCGCGGCGTGTGGGCCAGCGGCGGCGCGGGCTGGCTGCTGGCGCAAGCCTTGCCGTCTGCCCTCGTGACCGAACTGCATCTCGACGCCGCCCCCATCGCGGCGCCGCGCCTGCATGCCGCGGGCGCGGTCAACCGCCTGGCTGCCGACGGCCGCGCGCTGGAGGAGGCATTGGTCTGGGCCGAGTCCATCGCCGCACAGGCGCCGGCCGCGCCGCAAGCGATCGAACAGTTGAAGGATATGCTGCACGCCGCGCGCGGCCAACGCTTGGATGAGCATTTCGACGGCGAACGCAAGCGCCTGGCCGCGCAGCGCTAGGGCGCGGTCACCCTCTCCCGCCCTGCAGGCTGCGGGGCCTTCCGCTACACTAGCCGGGCGACAATATTGCACCGCCATCCCGACAGCAGCCCTCGCGCGCCTGTCGCAACCGGATCAACGCATATAAGGATAACCATGATCGACGTCTATAGCTGGGCCACGCCCAACGGCCACAAGGTTCACATCATGCTGGAAGAGTGCGGCCTGCCCTACACCGCGCACGCCATCGATATCGGCGCCGGCGATCAATTCACGCCGGAATTCCTGAAGATCTCCCCGAACAACAAGATCCCCGCCATCGTCGATCCCGACGGTCCGGACGACCAGCCGATTTCACTGTTCGAGTCGGGCGCCATCCTGATCTATCTGGCGGGCAAGACCGGCCGCTTCCTCGGCGAGACCGACCGCGAGAAATATGAAGTGCTGCAATGGGTGATGTTCCAGATGGGCGGCCTGGGACCGATGCTGGGCCAGGCGCATCACTTCCGCCTGTATGCGCCGGAGCAGATCGAATACGCCGTGAACCGCTACAGCAACGAAGCGCGCCGCCTGTATCAGGTGATGGACAAGCAGCTCGGCAAGCATGCCTACCTCGCCGGCGAGGAATACACCATCGCCGACATCGCCAGCTTCCCATGGACGCGTTCTCACAAGAACCAGGGGATTGCCCTGGAGGACTTCCCCAACGTCAAGCGCTGGTTCGACGCCATCAGCGCGCGCCCGGCGGTGCAGCGCGGCGTGACCGTGCTGGCCGACAAGCGCAAGCCGCTGCATGACGACAAGGCCAAGGAACTGCTGTTCGGCAAGAGCCAATACCAGAAGCGCTGATTCGAACCCGGACGGCCATGCAAGGCCGCCCGGCAAGTGCTGCGGCTCAGCTCGACAAGGGCGCGACCTCGAAACCGTTGCGCCCTTTTTCCTTGGCGCGATAGAACGCATCATCGCTATCGCGCAAGACCATTTCCTGGCACTGGCTGCCGGCATGCATCACGGCGATGCCGATGGACAGCGTCACCAGCACCGTCTTGCCTTCGTGCTGCAATGGCCGGCCGGCGAAGCTGCGCTGCAGGCGCTCGGCAAATCCGGCCGCCACCTGCGCATCGGCATCGGCCAGGATCACGGCAAATTCCTCGCCGCCGAAACGCGCCACCGTATCGCTCTTGCGCAGTTGCGCTTTGAGCACATCGGCGAAGTTCTTCAGCACCATGTCGCCCACGGCATGACCATAGGTATCGTTGACCGCCTTGAAGTGATCGAGATCGCACATCAGCACCGCGGCGCGGCCATTGGCGATGCGCTGGACGCGGCCGTGCTCTTCTTCCAGCCGCTTCATGAAATAGCGCCGATTGGGCAGTTGGGTGAGATAGTCGGTCAGCGCGAATTCCTGCAACTCCAGCTCGATCGCCTTGCTTTCGCTGACGTCGCTGATGAAGCCATGCCACAGCACGGTACCGTCCTCCAGCTTGCGCGGGCGCGCATGACCGCGCAGCCAGCGCATGCCCAGGCCGGGCGGAATCACGCGGAACTCCAGGCGCCAATGCGCGGCGCCGTCCATGATCGCCTGGCGTGAGGCCAGGTACAGCGGCAGATCGTCGGGATGGATGATGCTCTCGATGATCGCGCCATCATCCAGCAACTGCTGCGGCGACAAACCATAGGTCTCGCGCGCGCCTTCGCTGACGTAGGTGAAATAGCCCTCCTCACCCGGCGGTACGCGGTACTGGAAGGCCATGCCAGGGATCTCGCTGGTGAGGTCAGCCAGCAGTTGGCTGCTCTTGCCCAGCTTGGCGGTGAGCTGCTTGATCTCGGTGATGTCGGTGGTGGTGCCGATCATGCGCAGCGCGTTGCCCTCGGCGTCGCGCGCCACTACCTTGCCGCGGCTGCAGATCCACTTGTAGCTGCCGTCGCGGCACAGGATGCGGTGCTCCACCACATAGTGGTCGGAACGCGCCTCGAGGTGCTTGCGAAAGGTCTGCTGCACGTCGGCCAGGTCGTCGGGATGGATGCGCTTGTAGGCATCTTCGATATGGTTGGACAGCTCCCAGTCCTCATAACCCAGGATGGCCTTCCAGCCGCGCGAATAATAGATCTCGCCAGTGACCGCGTTGCGGTCCCATATGCCGGTGCCGCTGCCCTCGATGGCCAGCGCCATGCGTTCATCCGAGGGTCCGGCCTGCTCGGCCGGCGAGCGCACGTGATTGGGCGCCAGCGAACGCTCGATCGCCAGCATCGCCATCGATACCGCCGCGCCCACCGACTGGCGGTACAGCGGTTCGGCATAGCGCGCATCGTCCGCCTCGCCGGGCGCGCCGCACACCACCAGGATGCCGGCCACGTCGCCGGCGAACGAGCGCAGCGGCAGCATCTCCACCACCTGCGCGCCGTGCGTGGCCGCGACCTGCTGGAACAGCGCCCAGAACTGCGGCGTGTCGGGCTCCTGCACCTCCAGCGCCTCGATCTGCTGTACGTGCGGCGGCGCCATGCATGGCGCCGACCCGACGCGCATGCGGCGGGCCTGGGCGTCGAACAGGAAGATGGCCAGCGAGCGCGCCGGATAGGCTTGCGCAAAGCCGCCGGCAATGCGGTCCAGCAAATGATCCAACGGCGCGCCGCGGGCGATATAGGAAAGCGTTACGTGATGGAAGGCCAGTGCCTTCTGGTGAAAAGCAGTGTCGGCTTGTCGTACTGGTGGTTCGAACGTCATGGGCAATTCTTCGGCAAACGCGCGACGGCGGTTGCTGCCTGCTGCGCGAGCGCCCATGCCGCGCCGACCATCCCCCATGGCGACCGCGACCGGACGTCCCCGCGTGCGTTGTGCTGCACGCAGCCGGCCACGTCATGGCGTGGCCGGGTGGTTCACCTTAGCATTTTCCCAATGAGGCTTGCACCAAAATCATGCCGCCCGGATACGAGCGATGTTGTATGACAACAAATATCGTGACGATCTGCGAGGATGTTGCCCACCAGATCCGGATCAGTAGCGCCGCACCAGGAATTCGGCCACACACACTGGCTTTTCCGAGCCTTCGCATTCGACGGTGATTTCCCAAGCCAGCTGCGCGCCGCCCGGGATGTCTGCCACCGACTGCAGCACGATGATGCCGCGCACGCGCCGCCCCACCGGCAACGGCGCCGGGAAGCGCACGCGGTTCATGCCATAGTTGAGCAGCATCTTGACGTCCGCACCCAGGCCGATGGCGCCGCCCAGGATGCGCGGCAGCAGCGCCAGCGTCAGGAAGCCGTGCGCCACCGTACCGCCGAAGGGCAGTTCGCGCGCGGCGCGCTCGACATCGACGTGGATCCACTGATGGTCGCCGGTGGCGTCGGCGAAGCGGTTCACCTGCTCCTGCGTGACTTCGATCCAGTCGCTGACGGCCACTTCCTGGCCTTCCAGCGATTTCAACTCTTCCAGCGTGGCGATTTCCCGCATCCTGCTTTCCTCATCCTTGTCGTGACTCGTGTCAGGCATCCTGCCAGACCACCCGGTTGCGGCCCTGCTGCTTGGCCATGTAGAGGCGGCGGTCGGCCATCTCGATCAGTTCCTTGATGTCCTGTTCTTCGCCCGGCACCAGACAGGCCGCGCCGATGCTCACCGTCAGCCACTGGCTGGCGGCCGAGCGCTCGTGCGGCACCTGGTTGGTCTCGACCATCTTGCAGATCTTCTCGCCGATGGCCAGCGCGCCGTCCAGGCCGGTGCGCGGCAGGATCATGGCGAATTCCTCGCCGCCGAAGCGCGCCGACAGGTCGGCCGGGCGCATGATGCTGCTGTCCAGCGCCTGCGCCACCTGCTTGAGGACGGCATCGCCGGCCACGTGGCCGTAGTTGTCGTTGTACAGCTTGAAGTAATCGACGTCGATCAGCAGCAGCGACAGTTCCAGCTTTTCGCGCCGCGCGCGCTTCCATTCGGCGGCCAGGTAGTCGTCGAAGTAGCGACGGTTGGCGATGCCGGTCAGGCCGTCGGTATTGGTCAGGCGCTGCAGTTCGAAGTTGGACTTCTGCAGCTGCTGCTGGCTCTCGCGCAGCGCGCGGTAGGCGGCGTCGCGCTGCAGCAGGTTGATGTAGGAGCGCGAATGGTAGCGGATCCGCGCCACCAGCTCGATCACGTCCGGCAGCTTGACCATGTAGTCGTTGGCGCCGCCGGCGAAGGCGTCGCGCTTGACCGTGGCGTCTTCCTTGGACGACAGCACGATGATGGGCACGTCGGCCAGCACCGGGCTGCCGCGGTATTGCCGCACCAGCGTCATGCCGTCCACGCCGGGCATCACCAGATCCTGCAGGATCACCGTGGGTTTGGTCTTTTCCGCCACGCCCAGCGCATCTTCGGCGCGCGTGCAGAAATGGAAGTCAATGTTGGGTTCATTGATCAGGGCGCGGCGGATAGCTTCGCCTACCATGGCCTGGTCATCAACCAGCAGCACCATGATCTTGTATTCTTCCGCCGGCAGCGCTGGGCCGCCCGTCTGGATGTCGGTGTGCACCGAGCTCATTTTCTTATCCTTCAGATTATTCCGGTCAAAATGCCTTGCAGACGCGCTGCAATGCCTGTGACGGGTAGCACTTCGGACGCGGCGTTGAGGGCCACCGCGGCCTTGGGCATGCCATAGACCGCGCAACTCTTCTGGTCCTGGGCGATGGTGTGATACCCGTTGTCGCGCAATGCCTTCAGACCCGCGGCGCCGTCGCGCCCCATGCCGGTCAGCAGCACGCCGGTCGCCTTGCCTTGCCAATGCTTGACGACGCTGTGAAAGAACATGTCCACCGAGGGCAGGTAGACATCGCCCGGCGAGCCGCTGACGTAGCCCAGCGTACCGCCGCCCTTGAACACCAGATGCCGGTTGCTGCCGGCCAGCAAGACCTCGCCGCGGCGCGGCTGGTCACCCTCCTCCGCCAGGCGCACCTGCAGCGCCGACTGTTGCTGCAGCCATTCGGCCATTCCCGGCGCGAACGCTGCATCGATGTGCTGCACGATCACCATCGCGCCGGGGAAGCCGCGCGGGATCATCTTTAATATCACCGCCAGTGCCGCCGGACCGCCGGCCGAGGCGCCCACCGCCACCAGCGGCACCGCGCCTTCCACCAGCGCCGGTGGAACCACCGGGGGCGGCGCCTTGGGCTTGGGCGGGGACGCCACCGCTTCCGGCGGCAGGCGCCCCAGGTTGTCGATCTTCTCGATCAGCGCCGCGGCATCGCGCTTGCCGGCCGCACCGATCAGGGCCGGTGTCTGGGTCGCGTCGAGCGCGCCGTGGCCCATCGCCTCGTAGATCTTGCCGGCGCTGGTCCCCATGTCGGAGGTCACCACCAGGATCGGACAAGGCGTGTCCTGCATGATGCGGCGCGTGGCTTCCACGCCGTCCACCTTGGGCATCAGCAGATCCATCAGCACCACGTCGGGCAACTGCCAGGCGCACATCTGCACGGCCTCCTCGCCGTCGCGCGCAATCCAGATCAATTCATGCCGGCCGGTCTCGGCAATGACCCGGCGCAGCACTTCCACCATCATCGGTGTGTCGTTGACGATGCCGATTTTCACGATGAAGCGTCTCCAATCAAATCCGCGACGGCTTGCAGCAAACTCTCGTCGTGGAAGCTGCTCTTGGTGAAATAATGGTCGGCGCCGGCTTCCAGTCCTCGCTGCCGGTCTTCCTCTCGGTCCTTGTATGAAACGATCATCACCGGCAGCGACTGCAGCGTGGGCGCGCCGCGGATCAGCGTGACCAGTTCGATGCCGTCCATGCGCGGCATGTCGATATCGGTAATGACGAGGTCGAAACGCTCGGTGCGCACGGCATTCCAGCCATCCATGCCATCCACGGCCACCGTGACCTGATAGCCGCGGTTGGTCAGCAGCTTGCGCTCCAGCTCGCGCACCGTGAGCGAATCATCCACCACCAGCACTTTCTTGCGTACGGCGCCGGCCGCCAGTGCATCGCCGGCCTGGTGCACGGTATCCAGGCGGCCTGACGAGGTCAGCTTCTCCACCGAACGCACCATGTCGGCAACGTCCAGGATCAGCAGCGGCTCGCCGTCTTCCATCAGGGCCCTGGCCAGCACGTCGGGGATCTTGCCCAGGCGCGGATCCAGCGGCTGCACCACCAGCATGCGCTCGCCCAGGAAATCGTCCACCGCCAGGCCATAGGTATGGTCGTGATCGCCGATCACCACCACGCACACGCCGCCGTCGCGCGCCCGCCATTCGCCCTTCTGCAGGATCTGGTGGGCGCTGACCAGGCCGACCTGGCGGCCCTCGTGCGTGAAGTGCTGGTAGCCTTCCAGCGTCTGCAATTCTTCGGTCTGCAAGCGCAGCGTGCGATTCACATAGGCCAGCGGGAAGGCATAAGGTTCGCCGCCGATATCGACCAGCAGGCTGCGGATCACCGACAAGGTCAGCGGCAACTGCATCAAAAAGCGCGTGCCTTGCCCGGCACGGGTGGTGATGCGGATGGTGCCGCGCACCTGCTTGAGCATGTCGGCCACCACATCCAGGCCGACACCGCGACCGGAAATCTCGGTCACGGTGTCGCGCAGGCTGAAGCTGGGCAACAGCAGGAATTCCAGCAGCTCGGCCTCGGACAGACGCGCCACGGTTTCTTCATTGGACAGCTTGCGCCGCACCACCGCTTCGCGCAGCCGCGCCAGGTCGATACCGCCACCGTCGTCGGACACCTCGATCAACAGCATGCCGGCGCTATGCCGCGCTTCCAGCCGCACCAGTCCTTGCTCGGGCTTGCCGGCGGCGCGGCGCTGCTCGGCGCTTTCGATGCCGTGGTCCACCGCATTGCGAAGCAGATGGCCGATCGGCGCTTCCAGCTTTTCCAGAATGTCGCGGTCGATCTGCGTGGCGTTACCGGAAATCTCCAGCCGCACCGGCTTGCCCAGCGTGCTGCCGACGTCGCGCACCATGCGCGCGAAACCGCCGGTGCCGTCGGCGAAGGGTCGCATGCGGCACGCCAGCGCTTCGTCGTACAGGCGCTGCGACAGATTGACCGAACGGCGGTCGAAGGCTTCCAGCTCGTTCAACTGGTCGCCCAGCAGATGCTGGTTCTGCTGCATCAGCGTGCGCAGCTCCGCCATGGCCGCCAGGGCGAATTCATCGACACTGGTCACCGACAACTTCTGCTGCAGCAGATCGAGCGCCTGCATGGCCTCGCTCTGCACGCGCTTCATGCGCAACATGCCAGCCGAAAACGGCTTCAGCCGGCGCGACTCGACCAGCGATTCGCCGGACAGGCTGAGCAGACGATCCAGGTTCTCGGCGCTCACGCGCACGGCACGCGAAGCGGTGGCCTGCGTTGGGGCGCTTGCGGGCGACAGGTGGGCGGCAGGCGACGCCGTGGCGGCGGGTGCGGATACCGGCCCGGCGTCGGCAGCCGGCGCCATAGCCGCGCCAGGCACGGCTGCCGGTTCGGCCGGTGCGACCGTTTCCGCCGCGGGCGCTGCCACGACAGCCGCCGCCGGCGCTTCCGGCCATGGCGGCGCCTCGCCGCCGCTCATCACCGCCGCCAGGGCAATCATGAAGGCGTTCACCTCGGCGCTGCCGGCATTGTCGGCCCAGGCCTCGTCGCCGTCGGGCGGCGTGGCAATGCGGCCCAGCAGATCGGCGCCACGCAGCAACACGTCGATATGTTTTTTCTCCAGCCTCAGCTTGCCCTGCTGGGCCAGCACGAAGCAGTCTTCCAGCACGTGGGCGATCTTGACCGCGCTATCGAGGCCGACGATGCGCGCCGCGCCCTTCAGGGAGTGGCCGGCGCGCATGCAGGCTTCCAGGTGCTCGGCCGCGACCGGGTCGTTCTCCAGCGCCAGCAGGCTGGTGTTGAGCAGCTCGATCTGGCTTTCCGCCTCGAAACGGAACAGATCCAGCATGGACATCTGGCTCAGGTCGGGCGTACTCATGTCATGCTCCGATTGAGCGCATAGAACAGCAGGCCGTGATCCAGCAGACCGACCTTGTGACCGCACCAGTCCAGCAGGCCTCGGGTGTATTGGGTGGAAGCATGGGCCAGCGTGGTCGGCACCGCCGCCACGGCATCCGCATCGTAGCGATGCACGCCGGCTACTTCATCGACCGGGAACACCAGCGTCTGGCCTTCGTGCATGGCCACCAGCAGATGCTTGGCGGCGTCCTTGGCGGCGGCGCCGCCGATCTGGAACAACTGCGCCAGCGAGACGCAGATGCGCAGCGCGCCGCGGATATTGAGCACGCCCGCGATCGCGCGGTTGCGCTGGTGCGGCAGCGTATGCACCGGCCGTGCATCGGCCACTTCCTGCACCACGCCGGTGGCCAGCGCCAGCCATTCCTCGCCGATGCGAAACACCAGCGCGGAAGCGTGATGACCGAAGTCCTTGGCATCGACTTCCCTCTCGGCGGCACGGGCCGACTCCGCCCACTCGCGCGCGAGGTCTTGCGAGGCCGCGGCACGATCCAGCAACTGCATCGCGTCGCTGGCATAGGTCGGGCAATTCAGGCAGCGCACATGCGTGCGCAGCTCGGGGCAGGACGAGTCGCCCCGCACGCCGATGCGGTTCCAGCAATCGTCGATGGCGGCGTCTTCCCGCATCAGTTCAGCCATGCGCTCCCTCCCCCGCCTTTTCCGCGCGCTCGGCGCGCTGGCGCATCAGTTGCGCGCCGGCGGCATCACCCTGCGACTGCAGCAGCGCCGCCAGGTGCAGCAAGGCCTCGTGATGCCCGGGCTGCAGATAGACCGCCTTGCGGTAGCAGCGCTGCGCGCCGGCAAGATCGCCGCCGGCATCGTTGATCAAACCCATCAGATAAAAGGCGTCGGCACTGGGCCCATGTTCCCGCACCACACGTTCGCACAGCTCGGCGGCGCGCGCCAGCTCGCCCTGGTCGGCCAGCGTGCGGGCGCGGGCCAGCAATGGCTGCGGCAGCGATGCTTCGGAAGACTGCGGCGCACTCATCGCAGCCGGCGCCTTGCGCGCGACCGGCGGGGCGTGGGCGGGCCGCGGCATGACGCGCGCCGGCGCGATCGGCGCCACCGGCTCGATCAGGATCGGCGGGAGAGCCGGCGCGGCGGCCGGTCTGTCTTCGGGCAAACGCTTGCGGAAACCGAAGGCCAGGGGAATCCCGGCCGACACCAAACGCGGACTCAGCAAGATGCCGCCCTCGGCCGGGCCGACGAAGATATGGCCGTCGTCCTTCATCAGGCGCTCCAGCAGCTCCACCACCTGCAACTGCACGGGATGCTCGAAATAGATCAGCACATTGCGGCACAGGATGAAATCGTAGGATTCGCTGTGGCGCATGAAATCCGGCGCCAGGATATTGCCGGCGGCGAAGCGCACCGGCTCCTTGACCTTGTCGTCCACGCGCCAGTCGCCATCCTGCGGCGTGAAATACGCATCGCGGAACGCCAGGTCGCGGCCGCGGAAAGAGTTGCGGCCATAGACGCCCTCGGCGGCGATCTCCAGCGAGCGCGTGCGGATATCGACGGCGTCGATCTCGAACATGGACGCCGGAACGCCGGCATCGAACAGGGCCATCGCCAGCGAATACGGCTCTTCGCCGGTCGAACACGGCAGGCTGAGGATGCGGATACGCCCCGCCGGCATGCGCGCCAGCTTCTCGCGCGCCATGCGCGCCACCGCCAGCATCGCCTCGCGGTCGCGGAAGAACCAGGTTTCCGGCACCACCGCCAGTTCGATCAGGCACTGCAGCTCGACCTCGGAGATCTGCAAGTGGGCCAGATAGAGTTCGTCGTCCTCGATCTGCAGCGCGGCCATGCGTTCGCGCACCACGCGCTCGATGAGGCTGGAGCCGACGGTGGCCATGTCCAGGCCCATCGACGCCTTGAGCTTGCCGGCAATGCGATGGAGCGACTTCATGCGTCCTCCTCCCGCACCGGCGCGGCGCCGTCGTCGGGATATAGCAAGGCGCGCGTGGGCTCGTCGAGCAGCTCGGCCACGCTTACCCATTGCAGCAGGCCGTTCTGGTGATGCATCACCGGCCCGAGATAGCGCGCTTCTTCGTTGGAAATGCCAGAGGCGAGGAATTGCTGCGAGTCGCAGCGCAAGGTATCGGTCGCCTGCTCCAGGATCAAACCCAGCAGCTCGGGCGCGCGGCCGGCCGGCGCGTAGTGCGCCAGCACCAGGCGTGTGCTCACGCGCGCCTCCGCGGCGCGGCCCAGCGCCAGCATCGACATATCGATCACCGGCACATGGCGTTTGCCGTAGCTCAACAGGCCCGCCACCCATGGCGGCGTGCCCGGCACGGCCTTGCATTGCGCCAGCGGCAGCACGACGGCCACGTCCGACGCCAGCAAGGCGTAGCGGTCGTGCCCGATGCTAAACAGCAAGAACAGTTTTTGTGTCATGTAAAAAACGCAGCTGGCGCAAACAAGGCGGACGTCAATCCGGCATCACGGGATCACGGCGGCCGGGCCTCAGCCCGACACCTTGAAGCGTGACACGCCGTTGCGCAGCTCGTTCGAGACCACCGTCAATTCTTCGATCGCCTGGCTGGATTGATGCAGCGACTCCACCGTCTGCTGCGCCGCTTCCGACAATTGCACCAGCGCCTGGTTGATCTGCTCGGCGCTGTTAGCCTGCGCCTGCATGCCCTCGTTGACCATCTGGAAGCGCGGCGCCAGCGCCTGCACCTGGGCGATGATCTGCGACAGTTGACCGCCGGCGTTCTGCACTTCCTGCATGCCGCGGCGCACCTGGTCGGAGAACTTGTCCATGCCCATCACGCCGGCCGCCACGGCCGACTGGATTTCCTTGACCATCACTTCGATGTCGTAGGTCGCCACCGCCGTCTGGTCAGCCAGGCGGCGGATTTCGGTCGCCACCACCGAGAAGCCGCGGCCGTGCTCGCCGGCCTTCTCGGCTTCGATGGCGGCGTTCAGCGACAACAGGTTGGTCTGGTCGGCCACCTTGGTGATGGTGGTCACCACCTGGTTGATGTTGCCGGCCTTCTCGTTGAGGATGGCCAGCTTGGCGCTGACCGAACCGGCCGCATCCATCACGCTTTGCATGGTGTCTTCCATGCGCGTCAGGCCGGCCTGGCCGTTGCCGGCCAGGTTGGAGGTCTGCTCCGACACCACCGACACCTCGCTCATGGTGCGCACCAGATCGCGCGAGGTGGCGAAGATCTCGCGCGAGGTGGCGCCGATCTCGGTGGTGGTGGCCGCGGTTTCGGCGGCGGTGGCTTGCTGCTGCTTGGACGTGGCGGCGATCTCGGTCACCGAGGTGGCGACCTGGGCCGAGGATTTCTGCGCCTGGCCGACCAGCGTGGTCAGGTCATCGGTCATGCGGTTGAAGCCGGACGCGAGATGGCCGAATTCATCGTTGCGCTCCAGTTCCAGGCGGCGCGAGAAATCGCCGGAGCGCATGATGTCGAGGATGCTCATCAGCCTCTGCAGCGGTTCGTTGATCGCGCGCATCAGGAAGAAACCGCACACCAGCGCCGCCAGCAGCGACACCAGCATCGCGAACTGCGCCGAGGTCACGGCGTCGCCGATGTTGTTGGCGGCATCATCGGCGATGGATTTGTTCTTTTCCACCATGCGCTGGGTCAACTGGTAGGCCAGGCGCCATTGCGGGCGGATCTGTTCGTTGAAGATCTTGTCGATCGGCGCGCGCTGGCTGAAATCCATCTTCAGCACTGCGGTCATCATGGCGCGGTATTTCTGGCGCGCCTCCTTGAATTCCTCGAACAGCTTGCGGTCGCCTTCGCTAAAGACGGTCTTGTCGTAGTCTTCCTGCAGCCGATCCAGGCGCTCGCCGTTACGGCGCAGCAGCGCGATGTCGGCCTGGCGCTCGGCGTCGGTGACGTCGACCTGGGCGATCTGCTGGCCCATCAGCAGGTTCTCATACCAGGCCGCGTTGATCATGGTGCTGTAGTAGAGGCCGGGCGTCGAATCCTGGCGCAGGCTGGTGGCGCTCTTCTCGATGCGGCCCAGGTTGACCGCCGAGATGCCGGCCATCAGCGCCATCAGGACGAGGATGAGCACGAAGCTCCCGAGGATGCGTTGCTTGATCGACCAGTTCTTCATGCGCAGGCTTTCTTGGTATTGGTAGGCGGTTCCTGGGAAGCGGCTCCCGCATTCCGGAGGCCGTCCGGAAGTGGAATCCGGCTAATAAGCTTGTAAACCATTGAGATTATGATCGAAAGGATTCGATATGACCATCTTCCCCGCGCCCGGCCTGGCGTTTGCTTTTCAGCAACTAATACCTGGCGGCGCCCCGTGACGACGGCCCCAAACGAAAACGGCGCCCCACAAGGGACGCCGTCGGATGAGCCGAAGCGCGGCAGGAGCCTCAGACCGGCATGGGCTTGTTGTCGAGCAGGTCGAGGAAGCCCTTGATGAGCCGGTACGCCTTCCAGATCCAGGCCAGCGTCCACACCAGGATGGCCAACGGGATACCCACCATGGTGACCCACAGCAGACCGCCGGCGAACATCCAGAACAGATACCACCAGAACGAGCGGATCTGCCAACGGTGGTGGCTTTGCACGAAGGTGCCAGCAGCGTCCTCGCGCTTGACGTAGTTCACGATCAGCGGCAGCCACGACAGCGTGCCCAGCGAAAATGCCAGGCAGATGCCGTGGAAGATGTAGAGCCACCAGGCCAGGTCCTTGGCCGATTGCGTCTTGTCGTCGAACACCAGCTCCTGGCTCATCGCGTCTCCTGTCTGTGGTGGAAGAAAGTCTCCGGATCCTGCGCGCGCTCTCTTACCTGCGGCCGCGCTTCAGCCCAGCAGATTCAAGATGCCGTCCAGGCCGACGAAATTCAAGCCCACGTCGGCTTGCGCGCGCACCACCGGCTTGGCGCGGAAGGCCACGGACAGGCCTGAGATGCCCATCATCCGCAGGTCGTTGGCGCCGTCGCCCATGACGATGGCCTGCGACGGCTGGGCACCGATCTCGCGGCAAACGCGCTCCACGGTGGCGCGCTTTTCCTCGGCGTTGACGATGTCGCCCACCACCTTGCCGGTCAGTTTGCCATCGGCAATCTCCAAGGTGTTGGAATGCGTGTAGTCCAGGCCCAAACGGGTCTTCATGCGGTCGGTGAAGAAGGTGAAGCCTCCCGATACCAGCAATGTCTTCAAACCCGCGGCCTGGATGGCCTTGAGCATGTCCTCGGCGCCCGGCGACAGTTGCAGGCGCTCGTCATAGACGCGCTGCAAGGCAGCAGCGTCCAGGCCCTTCAGCAGCGCCACGCGGCGCGTCAGGCTCTCGTTGAATTCGATCTCGCCGCGCATGGCGGCTTCGGTGATCTCGGCCACCTGGGGCTTGAGGCCCTGCATGTCGGCAATCTCGTCGATGCATTCGATGGTGATCAGGGTCGAATCCATGTCCATCGCCACCAGGCGGAAATCGGCCAGCTTGCGCGCCGGATCGACAAAGGCGTAGTCCAGCCCCGCGGCCAGGCTGGCGGCGTCGATGCTGGCCTTGAGCGCGTCGTTCGGGGTCACGCCGGGCACGCGCCAGGCATTGGCGCCGGGCACGCGCGCGCCGTCCAGCGCTTCGGCCTTGCCACCGGCCAGCGCCGCGATGGCATCGATATCAGACGGGGAAACGGCGGCGCTCTTCAGGGCTTGCAGGATCAGATTCATGGTGTGTCTGTAATTGCTACGTATTGATGAGTATTGGTATTGGTATTGAGTATCGAGGACATTCGTTCCGTGCCAGTGCCGGCGCGGTCTGTGCCGCACAGCCGGTCAGCCGGTCAGCGCCTTCATGGTGGCCTTGACCTGCTGCACCCGCGCATTGAGGTCGGGCATGCTGGCCGTGATGCGCAACTTGTCCTGGCCGTTGAGCTTGACCTGGCGGTTCTTCTGCACCAGTTCGATGATGCGCATGGCGTCGATCGGCGGATTGGGCACGAACTGCAGCTGCGCCGCCTCGGAGTGGGCATCGATCTTGATGATACCCAGCGGCTTGGCCGCGATGCGCAGGCGATGGGTCTCGATCAGCGCACGTGCCGGCTCGGGCAGCTTGCCGAAGCGATCGATCAGCTCTTCTTGCAGCGCATCGATGGCGTCGGATTTTTCGCAATTGGCGAAGCGCTTGTACAGCGACAGGCGTTCATGCACATCGCCACAGTAATCGTTGGGCAGCAGCGCCGGCGCGTGCAGATTGATTTCGGTGGTGGTCGAGAGCGGCGCGGCGAGATCGGGCTCCTTGCCATCCTTCAGCGCTCGCACCGCCTCGTTGAGCATGTCCGAATACATCTGGAAGCCGATCTCGTGGATCTCACCCGACTGGTGTTCGCCCAGCACCTCGCCGGCGCCCCGGATCTCCAGGTCGTGCATGGCCAGGTAGAAGCCACTGCCCAGTTCCTCCATCTGCTGGATCGCTTCCAGCCGGCGCTGCGCCTGCTTGGACAGACCGTGCACATCCTGCACCAGCAGATAGGCGTAAGCCTGGTGGTGCGAACGGCCGACCCGACCGCGCAACTGGTGCAATTGGGCCAGGCCGAACTTGTCGGCGCGGTGCATGATGATGGTGTTGGCGGTCGGCACGTCGATGCCGGTCTCGATGATGGTGGTGCACAGCAGGATGTTGAAGCGCTGCGCCACGAAGTCGCGCATCACCTTTTCCAGATCGCGTTCGTGCATCTGGCCGTGCGCCACGGCGATGCGCGCTTCCGGCAACAGCGCTTCCAGCGCGGCCTTGCGGTTGGCGATGGTTTCCACTTCGTTGTGCAGGAAGTACACCTGGCCGCCGCGCTTGAGTTCGCGCAGGCAGGCTTCGCGTATCGTCGATTCGTTCTCGGCGCGCACGAAGGTCTTGATCGCCAGACGCTTCTGCGGCGCGGTGGCGATCACCGAAAAATCGCGCAGGCCCTCCAGCGCCATGCCCAGCGTGCGCGGGATCGGCGTGGCGGTCAGCGTAAGCACATCGACCTCGGCGCGCAGCGACTTCAGCGCCTCCTTCTGACGCACGCCGAAGCGGTGTTCCTCGTCGATGATGACCAGGCCCAGGCGCGAGAATTTCACTTCATCCGACAACAGCTTGTGGGTGCCGATCACGATGTCCACCGTGCCGTCGCCCATGCCCTTGATCGCCTGCGCCACTTCCTTGCCGGTGCGAAAGCGCGACAGCTCGGCGATACGCACCGGCCAGTTGGCGAAGCGGTCGGCGAAGGTCTGCGCGTGCTGTTCTGCCAGCAGCGTGGTCGGCGCCAGGATGGCGACCTGCTTGCCGCCCATCACGGCGACGAAGGCGGCGCGCAGCGCGACCTCGGTCTTGCCGAAGCCGACGTCGCCGCAGATCAGGCGATCCATGGGCTTGCCGCCGGTCATGTCCTTGATCACGGCATTGATGGCGGCGGCCTGGTCGGCGGTTTCTTCGAAACCGAAGCTGTCGGCGAAGGCTTCATAGTCATGCGCCGAATACTGGAAGGAATGCCCCTGGCGCAGCGCGCGGCGCGCATACAGGTTCAGCAGTTCCGCGGCGGTGTCGCGCACCTGCTGGGCTGCCTTGCGCTTGGCCTTTTCCCATTGGCCGGAACCCAGCGCATGCAGCGGCGCGTCTTCCGGCGAAGCGCCGGAGTAGCGCGAGATCACGTGCAGTTGCGAGACCGGCACGTAGAGCTTGGTTTCCTTGGCGTATTCCAGATGCAGGAACTCGGTCTCGCCCTCGCCCAGATCCATGCTGATCAGGCCCATGTAGCGGCCGATGCCATGGCTGGAGTGCACCACCGGGTCGCCGATCTTCAGCTCCGACAGGTCGCGCACCATGTATTCGACTTCGGTCGCCGCCTGCTGCTTGCGGCTGCCGACGCGGCGGCCGGTGCCGGCGTACAGCTCGGTCTCGGTGATGAAGACCAGGCCCGGCTCGGCCAGCGAGAAGCCGGCGTGCAGCGGCGCCACGCCCAGCATCAGATTCTCGCCGCTGGAGATAAATGCCTCCCAGTCTTCGCACGGTACGGGATGCAGATCGTATTCGGCGAAGTATTGCTGCAGCGTTTCGCGGCGGCCATTGGTCTCGGCGCAGATCAGCACGCGCTGGTCGGTCTTGAGCAGGAAGCCGCGCAGATTGGTCAGCGGATCCTCGACGCGGCGATTGACGGCGATATTGGGCAGCGGCGCCGACAGCTCGGACGGCGCATCGTCGGTCTTGAGCACCCAGCGCGCATGCGGTTTCAGCAGCGTGAAGAAATCCTCGTCGTCAAGGTAGATGGCGTGGGGCTCCAGCACCGGGCGCTCGCGGTCGGCGTTGAGGAATTTCCAGCGCGACTGGGTATCGCTCCAGAAGCGCTTGATGGCTTGCTCGATATCGCCCACCGTGGCGAACATGGCGTCGGCCGGCAGGTACTGGAACAAGGTGGCGGTCTGCTCGAAGAACAGCGGCAGGTAATACTCGATGCCGGCCGAGGCGATGCCGTTGCCGATGTCCTTGTAGATGGCCGAGCGCGAGGGATCCCCCTCGAACACTTCGCGCCAGCGGTTGCGGAAGGCCAGGCGCGCGGCCTCGTCCATCGGGAATTCGCGGCCCGGCAGCAGGCGCACGTCGGGCACCGGATACAGCGAGCGCTGGGTGTCGGCGTCGAAGGTGCGGATGGTTTCCACCGTATCGCCGAACAGGTCCAGGCGATACGGCAGCACCGAGCCCATGGGGAAGATATCGATCAGGCCGCCGCGCACCGAGTATTCGCCCGGCGACATCACCTGACCGACGTGGCTATAGCCGGCCAGCGTCAGCTGCGACTTCAGCCTGCCTTCGTCCAGCTTCTCACCCTGCTTGAAAAAGAAGGTATAGGCCGCCAGGAATTCCGGCGGCGCCATGCGCAGCAGGGCCGTGGTGGCGGGCACGATCAGCAGGTCGCACTGGCCGGATTGCACTTCATACAGGGTCGCCAGGCGCTCCGACACCAGATCCTGGTGCGGCGAAAAAGCGTCATAAGGCAGGGTTTCCCAGTCGGGCAGCAGGTGGCAGCGCAGCTTGTCGCCGTCCTGGGGCTGGAACCAGGGAATCTCGGCCAGCAGGCGCTGGGCGTCGGTCGCGCCGGCCACCACCACCGCGAGCATGCGCCCCTGGGCTTTCAGCGCCAGCGCCGCCTGCGCCAGCAGGAAAGCATCAGACGAGCCGTGCACCGCGGGAGGCACGAAACTCACACCAGGTTTGGGAAGGGATTTTTTCAGGTCGAAGGACATCGGGATCGGCGAAATCGGGTACGGCGGCCCGGTGCGGGCGGATCGCCGCAAAATGCCGGCCGCTTGCGTTGGATTGGCATTAAAATTCAGCCTCTCATTATAAACGATGGCCCCGCCGCAGGCCGCCGCCAGGCGGGCCGGCCGGGCAGCAAGCCCGCGACGCATGAACCAACCGGTCTCCTCTTCCCCCGCCGCCCCGCCGGTGCAACGCTTTGCGCTGATCCCGGCCGCCGGCGTCGGCGCCCGCATGGGCGCGCGCATTCCCAAGCAATACATGACCGTGGCCGGCAAGCCCATGCTGCACCACGCGCTGGAAACCTTCGCCGCCCATCCGCGCATCGCCCGCACCTTCGTGGTGGTCAGCCCGGCCGATGACTGGATCGACGAACTGCTCACGCCCGCGTTGGCGCAGCGCGCCACGATCCTGCGCGCAGGCGGCGCGACCCGCCAGGAAACCGTCTTCAACGGCCTCAATGCCATGCGCGCGCTGGCCGCCGATGCCGACTGGGTGCTGGTGCACGATGCCGCCCGTCCCGGCCTGAACGCACAACTGATCGACCGGCTGCTCGACACGCTGGCCGACGATGAGGTCGGCGGCCTGCTGGCGTTGCCCATTGTCGATACGCTCAAGCGCGAAAACGCCGAAGGCCGCTCGCAGGAAACCGTGGCGCGCGCCGGCCTGTGGGCCGCGCAAACGCCGCAGATGTTCCGTTACGCCCTGCTGCAGCGCGCCCTGCTGCAGGCCTCCGAACAGGGCCGCATCGGCGCCATCACCGACGACGCCAGCGCCATCGAAATGCTTGGCCTGCAGCCGCGCCTGGTCGAAGGCAGTCCCCGCAATCTCAAAGTCACGCTGGCGCAGGACGCCGCGCTGGCCGAATTCTTCCTGAAAGGCTGAACCTCATGAGTACCGCATTCTCCTTCCGCATCGGCCAGGGCTATGACTGCCACGCGTTGGTCGAAGGCCGTCCCTTGATCCTGGGCGGCGTCACGATCCCGCACAAGAAGGGCCTGCTCGGCCATTCCGACGCCGACGCCCTGCTGCACGCCATCACCGATGCGCTGTTCGGCGCGGCCGCGCTGGGCGATATCGGCCGCCACTTCCCCGACACCGATGCGCAGTTCAAGGGCGCCGATTCGCGCGCACTACTGCGCGAAGCCTGCAAGCGCCTGGATGCAGCGGGTTACGCGGTGGGCAACGTGGACGCCACTATCATCGCCCAGGCGCCCAAGATGGCGCCTCATATTTCAACGATGGTGAACAATGTTGCAGCGGATTTGGGGATTTCTGGCGAGCAAGTGAACATCAAAGCCAAGACCAATGAAAAATTGGGTTACCTGGGCCGCGAGGAAGGAATTGCCGCCGAAGCCGTCGTGCTGATTCACCGTAAAAGCGGTTAAAAACACGTTGTAGGACGGCCTCCGAAGTTACGTCGTAGGACAATGACTGACACGCTGAAAACCGCACCAGACAAGGGCTCCAGAGCATTCCGATGCACCATTTTCCGACAAAAAGTAAAATCTAAAGTGCATGGAAAAGCAATTAAATATTTAAATTGAAGTTTGCATCTGAAAATAGCTTGCATTCTCGATTTAATGAGTATAATCACCGCGTCGTTAGGATTCGAGCTGGTAGTGCGGTCATCTCGCTGTCATTCCTCCCGAGTAACGATAAAGAGCCGGGCGCAAGCCCCAATCAATTAAATTTAGGAGTCCGTAATGGCAACTGGTACCGTCAAGTGGTTCAATGATGCAAAAGGTTTTGGTTTTATTACCCCCGATGAAGGCGGCGAAGATCTGTTCGCTCACTTCTCGGCTATTCAGTCGAACGGCTTCAAGTCGCTGAAGGAAAACCAACGCGTTACCTTCGAAGTGACCACCGGCCCGAAGGGCAAGCAAGCTTCGAACATCCAGCCTGTTGCCTAAGAGGCTGTTGCGAAATTATTTTAAAAGTTGTTTTAACCGGGTCCAGCAAATCAAGGCGCAAGCCAATGACAGGAAGGCTTCGTGGATATGAGCATAGCGTTCGTAACGAATCTTCAGGCGCCGAAACGAGTGCAGCC
>WNDX01000043.1 GCA_009914615.1 Herbaspirillum frisingense | reverse complement strand
GCCTACTTCGACCGGCTTGGGGTACCTCGGCTCTGTTGACCTCAACGACTCGAACCGCCCGGTGCGGACCCGCACGCCGGGTGGTGTGGGAGGGGATCGGCCAGGTTCTGGCCGCCCCTATCCCGATTTCAGGCGCGCACGGAGATATATCTGCCGGGAAATAAACCTTATCCGATTCCAGCGCCGCCGCCGCGCCCCGCGCCGGCATAGATTAAGGCGGATGCCGGAGCCGCCAATACGACAAACCACAACGATGCAACATCTGCCCAAGTCCGCCGTCGCGGCTTTGCTTCTCAATACCGTCATCTGGGGGTTGTCCTGGACCGGCATGCGCGCGCTGGAAGCGATGGGCATGCATCCGCTGTGGGCCACCGCGGCCATCTTCTGCGGTTGCGCGCTGATGCTGCTGGCGCTCAAGCGCCGCGACATCCCGCTGCTGCTGCGCCATCCCGAATTGCTGGGCGTGGCGCTGGCCACCGGCCTGACCAATGCCGCCTTCAACGTCGCCATCGCCTATGGCGACGTGGTGCGCGTGATCCTGCTGTTCTATCTCATGCCGATCTGGACCGTGATCCTGGCGCGCATCGTGCTGCACGAAGCCATCACACCGCGCTCGCTGGGGAGGGTGGCGCTGGGCCTGGGCGGCGCCGTGATCGTGCTGTACCAGCCGCGCCTGGGTTTGCCGCTGCCGCAGACCCTGCCGGACTGGATGGCGGTACTGGGCGGGCTGTCCTTCGCCGTCAACAACGTGCTGCTGCGTCGCCTGCACGGCGTCTCCGACGGCGCGCGCGCCATCGCCATGCTCAGCGGCGGCGCCACGCTGGCCTGCTTGTTGGGCATCGCGTTTTCGGTGTCGGGGATGATTGCCTGGCCGGCGCATGTGCCGGCCTCGGCATGGCCGCTGGTGGGCCTGTGGGCGGTGCTGTACCTGGTTTCCAACCTGTGCCTGCAGTACGGCGTGTCGCGCCTGCCGGCCAATATCACGGCGGTGGTGATGCTGGCGGAAATCCTGGTGGCGAGCTTCTCGGCTTGGCTGTTGGGTGCGGCTGAACTGCGGCCGCAGGACCTGATCGGCGGCGTGCTGATCATCGCCGCGCCCTGGATCATCCGCGACCGGCGCGCGGCGGCGCCATCGCCGGCCTGATCAACGCATTAGCCCGCGGGCGACAGCACCACGCGGTTGCGGCCGCTTTCCTTGGCTTGATACAGCGCCTGGTCGGCCGCCTTCAGCATGGCCTGCTTGACGTCGCCGGCCGGGCGGCTGCGATCCGGCGGTACCAGCGAGGCGGTGCCGATGGAGGCGGTGATCTTCAGCGGATCGCGCGAACCCTCGATCATGATGCCGCGGCTGGCGATGCCCGCGCGGATGCGCTCGGCGATGCGCGCGGCGTCGTCGCGCGTGGCGTGCGTGAGCAGCACCACGAATTCTTCGCCGCCGAAGCGGCCCAGCGCGTCCGACAGGCGCAGTTCTTTCTTGATGCGCGCCGCCACTTCGCGCAGCACGTCGTCGCCGCTCTGGTGGCCGTACTGGTCGTTGACGCGCTTGAAATGGTCGATGTCGATGAACAGGCAAGACAGCGCCGAGCGCTCGCGCTGGCCCCGCGCCACTTCTTCCTGCATGCGCTGTTCGATGTAGCGGCGGTTGTTGACGCCCGTCAGCGGGTCGGTCAAGCCGATGTGCTTGAGGCGCTCGTTGTTGATGACGTTTTCCAGGCAGATCGCGGCCACCGTGGCCAGGCGCTGGATGAAATCGGTCGCCAGCGCGCGCGTGAAGCGCTCGGGATAGGCGCTGCCCAGCGCCAGATAGCCCAGCAGGCGATGCTGGCGCACCAGCGGCAGGATGGCCACGCTGACCGGCTGGTAGTGCGGGAACAGCGTCTGGTGCGAGGCCGGGATGAACTCGCCCAGGCGCGGTTTTTCCTGCGTCAACTGGCGTCCGTCCTCATGGGGAAAGGCGATCGGATGCTTCAGGAACAGCAGGTTGGGAAATTCGTTGAGGCCGATCTGCAGGTCGCGCAGGATGCGCTGGATGGCGTAATCGTCATCGATCAGGGACAGCGTCACCGATTCCAGGTTGAACACGCCCGGCATGACCGAGAGCATCACCTCGATCAGCTCGCGGAATTCGCTGGCGCCGATCAGTTTCAAGTCGAAAGCCTGGTGGCGTTCGATGATGGATTGATTGATGTGCGCCTGCTGCAGCAGATCCTGCAGTTCGGCCCTCAGCTGCTGATTGTCGGCGATCAGCGTTTCCATATCGACGGCGGATATCATGTGCGTTTCCGGCGTACGGCCGGCCCCCTTTGCCCAAACCGGTCGCCCGGCGTCCCCTTGCCCGCCGGCGCTTGTGGCGCGCGGCGTCATTCCGATGGCGGCTATAACGGCACGTCGGGCCCAGGTCTGAAGCCCCGCCGTTCAACGCGCCGCCATCTTACCCCAATCCCGTGCAAGAAACGTTCCCGTGCGGGCCGCATTTCCTGACATTTCCCTACGGCAGCGTCAGGCCGTCTGCGGCGCGAAGAAGCGCGTCTCCATCTCTTCCAGGCCCAGCGTGCGCAGCACCTCCTGCAAGCGCTCGGCCGGCCGGCGCCGCGGCAGGTCGCGGTACTGGGCGATGATCAGCTCGTTCTTCATCGAATGCTCCCAGCCCACCAGTTCGGTCACGCTGACCTTGTAGCCATGCGCCTCCAACTGCAGGCAGCGCAGCACATTGGTGACCTGGCTGCCGAATTCGCGGGTATGCAGCGGATGGCGCCAGATTTCGGTGAGCGAATTGGCCAGCGACTTGCCCTTGTTGCGGTTCAGCACCGAGGCCACTTCGGCCTGGCAGCACGGCACCAGCACGATGAAGCGCGCCTGCTTGGCCAGCGCGAAATGGATGGCGTCGTCGGTGGCGGTATCGCAGGCGTGCAGCGCCGTGACGACGTCGATCTGCTCAGGCAGGCGCTCGGACGTGATGGAATCGGCCACCGACAGGTTGACGAAGGACATGCCGCCGAAGCCCAGGCGCGCGGCCAGTTCTTCCGACTTCTTCACCAACTCTTCGCGGGTCTCGATGCCGTAGATGTGCGGCGCGCCCTGCAAGCCCTTGAAGAACAGGTCGTACAGGATGAAGCCCAGGTAGGACTTGCCGGCGCCGTGATCCACCAGCGTCACGTCCGGATGCGACTGCAGCACTTCCTGCAGCAGCGGCTCGATGAACTGGTAGAGGTGATAGACCTGCTTCAGCTTGCGGCGGCTATCCTGGTTCAGTTTGCCGTCGCGCGTGAGGATGTGCAGCTCCTTGAGCAGCTCGATCGACTGGCCGGGGCGGATGTCATTGGCCTGGGACGCGGCGTCGGCCGCTGGCGGCGGGCGCTTGCCCTTGTTTCTGGCGCGGCCGGGTTCCGTGGGGGCTTGCTTGCTCATGGTGCTGCGAAGGGAGGTGAAGCCGGCAGGAGACCTGCCGGCGATGACTGCGTTACGACAATGCGATGGGCTGGCGGCTCAATGTCCGGGCGTGCTCAGACGTTGAACAGGAAGTTCATCACATCGCCATCCTTGACGATATATTCCTTGCCTTCGGCGCGCATCTTGCCGGCTTCCTTGGCGCCGTTTTCGCCCTTGAAGGCGATGTAGTCTTCGTAGGCGATGGTCTGGGCGCGGATGAAGCCGCGTTCGAAGTCGGTGTGGATCACGCCGGCGGCTTGCGGGCCGGTGGCGCCGACCGGCACCGTCCAGGCGCGCACTTCCTTCACGCCCGCGGTGAAGTAGGTCTGCAGGCCGAGCAGCTTGAAGCCGGCGCGGATCAGGCGATCCAGGCCGGGTTCTTCCATGCCCATGTCGGCCAGGAAGTCGGCCTTGTCGGCGTCGTCCAGGTCGGCGATCTCGGCTTCGATGGCGGCGCAGATGGCGACGATGGGCGCATTCTGTTCCTTGGCGTAGCCGGTCAACTGGTCCAGCAGCGGGTTGTTTGTGAAGCCGCTGTCGGAGACGTTGGCCACGTACATGGCCGGCTTGGCGGTGATCAGGCACAGCGGCTTGATCAGCAGCATTTCTTCTGCGTCCAGGCCCAGCGCGCGCACCGGTTTGGCTTCGTCCAGCGCCGGCATGATGCGTTCCAGCAGCGCCACCAGCTTGGCGGCGTCCTTGTCGCCCGAGCGCTCCTTCTTCTGTTCGCGGTGGATGGCCTTCTCGACGGTGCCCATGTCGGCCAGCGCCAGTTCGGTCTGGATCACGGCGATGTCGTCCAGCGGGCTCACGCGGCCGGCGACGTGGATCACGTTCGGGTCTTCGAAGCAGCGCACCACGTTGACGATGGCGTCGGTCTCGCGGATGTGCGACAGGAACTGGTTGCCCAGGCCTTCGCCCTTGGACGCGCCGGCCACCAGGCCGGCGATGTCCACGAATTCGACCGTGGCCG
Source organism: Herbaspirillum frisingense (assembly GCA_009914615.1). GTDB lineage: Bacteria > Pseudomonadota > Gammaproteobacteria > Burkholderiales > Burkholderiaceae_D > Herbaspirillum > Herbaspirillum frisingense_B. The sequence goes on along the minus strand of WNDX01000043.1, from coordinate 26,522 downwards.
GCAGGATGCGCTCGGGCTTGACGATCTCGGCCAGCGCTTTCAGGCGCGGATCGGGGACTTCCACCACGCCGACATTGGGCTCGATGGTGCAGAACGGGTAGTTCTCGGCGGCGATGCCAGCCTTGGTCAGTGCGTTGAAGAGGGTGGATTTACCGACGTTGGGCAGGCCCACGATGCCGCATTTGAGGCTCATGACAAAATTCTTCCGAAAGCAAAACCGACATTGTATCAAGGCGCGCAGCGATGCCCTACGGTTTGCTGTGCCCGGGAAGGGTTTGCCCGGTCGTGGGGCGGATGCTGATACGATGCGTTTCGTCGAACATCGCTCGCACCGCTCTGTTGCGTTGCGCAAATGCCACGGAACGGGAATGTGGGCGTTCTGTGAGGATTTAATGACCTTGGCGTCACTAAGCTCACTCGTCGCTAATAGTTTGCATCTCCGTCGAAACTGTAGGCAAGTTGTAAAGAACGGAGTTTTTCGTTGCCGTCGATTTACACGCTGTATTGCCTTCTTGAAAGCGATTTGTAAATTTTGCTCTACAATATTGGTTTTCCAAAGAAAACAAAGAAAATCCCTTTGCCTAATATCGCAGAAATCCGCGATCTGCATTTCCGCTATGGCGACCGGCCTATCCTGACCGGGCTCCATATGGATTTCCCGCGCGGAAAAGTGGTGGCGGTGATGGGCGGTTCCGGTTCGGGCAAGACCACCATCCTGCGCCTGATCGGCGGCCAGCTGCAGCCGCAGCAGGGCACGCTGGCGGTGGATGGCGAAAACGTCCCCGGCCTGAATACGAAACAACTGTATTTGTTGCGCCGCAAGATGGGCATGCTGTTCCAGAACGGCGCGCTGTTCACCGACATGACGGTGTTCGACAACGTGGCGTTCCCGCTGCGCGAGCACACCGACCTGGGCGAAGACCTGATCCGTGATCTGGTGCTGATGAAGCTCAACGCGGTGGGCTTGCGCAACGCCGCCGAACTCAAACCGGCCGAGATTTCCGGCGGCATGGCACGCCGCGTGGCGCTGGCGCGTGCGATCGCACTCGATCCGCTGCTGATCATGTATGACGAGCCCTTCGCCGGCCTCGATCCGATTTCCATGGGCGTGACCGCCAACCTGATCCGACGCCTCAACGACGCGCTGGGATCGACGTCGATCCTGGTGTCTCACGACGTCAACGAATCCTTCGCCATCGCCGACTATGTGTATTTCCTGTCGGCCGGCAAGATCGTGGCGCAGGGGACGCCGACGGAAATGCGCAGCTCCTCCGATCCCTATGTGAAGCAATTCGTGCATGCCGAAGCGGACGGTCCGGTGCCGTTCCACTATCCCGGCAAGTCGCTGGCCGAAGACCTCGGACTCGGAGGCCGCCCATGATCGTGAACCTGGTAAGCGGCCTGGGCCGCGCGATCCGCGAATTCGTGGTCGGCGCCGGCTTTGCCGCGCGCATGTTCGTCAACATGCTGGGTTCCTCGCTGGGCCTGTTGCGCCGTCCGCGCCTGATCACCGACCAGATCCATTTCATCGGCAACTATTCGCTGGTGATCATTGCGGTGTCGGGTTTGTTCGTCGGCTTCGTGTTGGGTCTGCAGGGTTATTACACGCTGAACAAATACGGCTCCGAACAGGCGCTGGGCCTGCTGGTGGCGCTGTCGCTGACGCGCGAACTGGGCCCCGTGGTGACGGCGCTGTTGTTCGCCGGCCGCGCCGGCACCTCGCTGACCGCCGAGATCGGCCTGATGAAGGCCGGCGAGCAGTTGTCGGCCATGGAAATGATGGCCGTCAACCCGCTGCAGCGCGTGGTCGCGCCGCGTTTCTGGGCCGGCGTGATCGCCATGCCGGTGCTGGCGGCGATCTTCAGCGCAGTGGGCGTGATCGGCGGCTACGTGGTCGGCGTGCTGCTGATCGGCGTCGACGAGGGCGCCTTCTGGTCCCAGATGCAGGGCGGCGTGGACGTGTGGAATGACATCGCCAACGGCGTGCTCAAGAGCATCGTGTTCGGCATCGCGGTGACCTTCGTGGCGCTGTTCCAGGGCTACGAAGCGCAGCCGACGCCGGAAGGCGTGGCGCGCGCCACCACCCGCACGGTGGTGATCGCATCCCTGATGGTGCTGGGCCTGGACTTCCTCCTGACCGCGCTGATGTTCAGCTGAGAATGAGGGCGGCGCGCCGCCCATGAATAAAAAGGTATGACTATGCAACGTAAATCACTGGACGCCTGGGTTGGACTTTTCGTGCTGCTGGGCGTGGCGGCCCTGGTGTTCCTGGCGCTCAAGGCCGGCAACATGAGCTCGCTGTCGTTCGGCCAGAAGACCTATGCCATCAAGGCCAGCTTCGACAACATCGGTGGCCTCAAATCGCGCGCCGCGGTCAAGAGCGCCGGCGTGGTGGTGGGCCGGGTCGATTCGATCCGCTTCGACGACCAGAGCTTCCGCGCCGTGGTCTCGCTGAACATGGACGAAAGCTACAAATTCCCGAAGGACAGTTCCGCCAAGATCCTGACCTCGGGTTTGTTGGGTGAGCAATACATCGGCATCGAGCCGGGTGGCGATACCGCCAACCTGGCCGGCGGCGATACCATTAAGATGACGCAATCCGCAATCGTGCTGGAGAACCTGATCGGTCAGTTCCTCTACAGCAAGGCGGCCGAGGGAAAGGATGACTCCAAATGAAAAATAACGCAGCACGCATCGGCGCTTTCGCGCTGGCAGCGGCAGCCTTGACCGGCTGCGCCACCTCCAACAATCCCAACGATCCGATCGAGGGTTTCAACCGCGCGATGTTCAGCTTCAACGACACCGTCGATACGGTGGCGCTGAAACCGGCCGCGCAGGCCTATGACGCGGTCGTGCCGGATCCGGTGCAGCATGGCGTGGGCAACTTCTTCGGTAACATCGGCGACTTGTGGTCCTCGATCAACCAGCTGCTGCAGGGCCGTATCGAGCAGGGCGTGTCCACCTTCATGCGCGTGGCGATCAACACCACCTTCGGTCTGGGGGGCGTGCTGGACGTGGCGACCGAAGCCCGCCTGCCGCGCGAGAAGTCCGATTTCGGCCAGACCCTGGGCAAGTGGGGCGTAGGCTCCGGCCCGTACGTGGTGCTGCCGTTCTTCGGCCCGTCCACGGTGCGCGACACCGCCGGCCTGCCGGTCGATATGTACGGCGACCTGTGGACCTACAAGCGTCCGACCCGCTGGCGCAACGTCGGCTCCGTGATCCGCGTGGTGGATCGCCGCGCCCAGTTGCTGGATGCTTCGACCCTGCTGGAAGACGCTGCCCTGGACAAGTATGACTTCGTGCGCGACGCATACCTGCAGCGCCGCCAGAGCCAGATCGACGGCGCCAGCTCCGGCTCCGGCAAGGAACGCAAGGAAGACGCCATCAAGCCGTGATGGCCGTCTGACGGCCGCCGCGTCCATGCTTTTGTGGGCCGGCGGCCTTGAAATTCACGCAAACCGTACAATCTGTAACTCCCGTTGCCACCTGTGATCTGACGGGAACCCAGCCCTTGCGCGGGCTTCGAAGGAAAGCCGGCTCTTGTCGGGCCACGGCGCCTTCCGCTCACTCGAATGGATAAAGACTTATGAAGATGCTCACCAAATTCTTTGCAATCGCCGTTTCCGCGCTGGCCTTCTCCGGCGCGGCCTCCGCCCAGGAAGCTCCCGACGCGCTGGTCAAGCGCATCAGTTCGGAAGTGCTGGACACCGCCAAGACCGACAAGGACATCCAGTCCGGCAACAACGGCCGCATCATGCAGTTGGTGGAGCAGAAAATCCTGCCCTACGTCGATTTTGAACGCATGACTCAGTTGGCGGCTGGCCGCTTCTGGCGCCAGGCTACACCGGATCAGCAAAAGCAGTTGATCAGCGAATTCCGCAGCTTGCTGGTGTACACCTACTCGGGCGCGCTGTCCCAGGTGCGCGACCAGAAGATCGAATTCAAGCCGCTGCGCGCGTCGCCTTCCGACACCGAGGTGGAAGTGAACTCGCAAGTGATCTCGTCGCGCGGCGGCGAGCCGATCCAGTTGAGCTATCGCCTGGAAAAGAAGCCCGACGGCTGGAAGCTGTATGACGTCAACGTGCTGGGCGCCTGGCTGGTGGAAGCCTACAAGGGCACCTTCGCCAACGAGATCAACAAGGGCGGCATCGACGGCCTGATCAAGACCCTGTCGGACAAGAACAAGCAACTGGCCTCGCGCGCCAGCGGCAAGAAGTAATCCGCCCCGCCACCGAAAGACCATCATGTTCAAGCCCGGCGCCTCGCTGACCGTCATCAATGCCAGCGCCGTCCTGCGGGACGGCCTGTCGGCCATCGCCGTCGGTCAGTCCAGCATCGACGTCAGCGAAGTGGCGGTGGTCGATTCCTCGGCCGTCGCAACCCTGCTGGCTTGGCGCCGTGCGGCCCAGCAACGCGGCGCGGCGCTGGAATTCGGCGCTCTTCCGGCCAACCTGCAAAGCCTGGCCGATCTCTACGGCGTGACCGCGCTGCTGCACGGCACCGCCGCGGCCCCCACTTCCGCCACCGACCGACATCACTGATCCGGTCGTCTCTTTCCGGCCGCCGCGTTTGTAGCGCGGCCCGGCCCGGAAAATCGAATTCCCCTATAATCGTTGGTTTTTGCAGACGCCCGTTGCGGCGTACGTCCACCGGACCTTCCTTCCCCTGTACGCGGCCCCTTGGCCGGGCAAAACCCGATTAATCCAACGACAACAACGGCATCGCAGAGGCCCAGCCACCCGCAGAGGGGACGGCAGCGACGCCAGGGCGAGGCAGACAGCGTATTTCCTGTTTCCTTATTTCTTTCTTGCAAGTAACGAATTGAACGGGCTGTAGGCAATGGCCGCTCTCCAAATCAATGACATCAAGAAACGCTACCAGCCGCTGCAAGCGCTGGGTGGCGTTTCGCTGGCGATCGAAGAAGGCGAATTCTTCGGTCTCTTGGGCCCTAACGGCGCCGGCAAGACCACGCTGATCTCCATCATCGCCGGCCTGAACCGTGCCGATTCCGGCAACGTCACCATCCACGGTCACGATGTCGTGACCGACTATCGCGCTGCGCGCACCAAGCTGGGCGTGGTGCCGCAGGAACTGGTGTTCGATCCCTTCTTCACCGTGCGCGAAACGCTGCGCATGCAGTCCGGCTACTTCGGCCTGTCGAACAACGACAAGTGGATCGACGAAGTGATGGAAAACCTGGACCTCACCAACAAGGCCGATACCAACATGCGCGCGCTGTCCGGTGGCATGAAGCGGCGCGTGCTGGTGGCCCAGGCGCTGGTGCACAAGCCGCCCGTGATCGTGCTCGACGAGCCGACCGCCGGCGTCGATGTGGAATTGCGCCAGACGCTGTGGAAATTCATCGGCCGCCTGAATCGCGAAGGCCACACCATCGTGCTGACCACCCACTACCTGGAAGAAGCCCAGGCGCTGTGCAACCGCATCGCCATGCTGAAGTTCGGCAAGGTGGTGGCGCTGGACTCCACCGATGGCCTGATCCGCCGCATTTCCGGCTCGCAATTGGTGCTGCGCTTGAAGAGCGGCAGCCTGCCGGACGGCCTGAAGGCGCTGGTGACGCATCCGGAGGAATTGCTCTCCGGCGACAAGTTCACGCTGCGCGTGACCGATTACAAGGAAGTCGAGCCCATCCTGGCCACGCTGCGCGCCGCCGGCGCCGAGATCGACGATCTGCAACTGCAGCAGGCCGACCTGGAAGACGTCTTCATCCAGATCATGGGAGATGAAAAATGATCGGTTTCCGTACCCTGTTCTACAAGGAAATCCTGCGCTTCTGGAAGGTCGCCACGCAAACCGTGACGGCGCCCGTCGTGACCGCCTTGCTGTATCTGCTGATCTTTGGCCATGTGCTGCAGGATCGCGTGCAGGTCTATCCCGGCGTGCATTACACCGGCTTCCTGGTGCCCGGCCTGGTGATGATGAGCGTGCTGCAGAACGCCTTCGCCAACAGTTCGTCCTCGCTGATCCAGTCCAAGATCACCGGCAACCTGGTGTTCGTGCTGCTGACCCCGCTGTCGCACTGGGAGCTGTTCGGCGGTTACGTGCTGGCGGCGGTGGTGCGCGGCCTGATCGTGGGCGCCGGCGTGTTCGTGGTGACCGCCTGGTTCGGCCACCTGGACTTCGTGGCGCCGCTGTGGATCGCCGTCTTCGCCGTGCTGGGCGCGGGCATCCTGGGCACCATGGGCCTGATTGCCGGTATCTGGGCCGAGAAATTCGACCAACTGGCGGCGTTCCAGAATTTCCTGATCGTACCCCTGACTTTCCTGGCCGGCGTGTTCTATTCGATACACTCGCTGCCCCCGTTCTGGCAGGCGGTGTCGCATTTCAACCCGTTTTTTTATATGATCGATGGCTTTCGCTACGGGTTCTTCGGCCAGTCCGACATCAATCCCATGACCAGCCTCGGTATCGTCGCCGTGTTCTTCGTGGCGCTGTCCACCCTGGCGGTGCGCATGCTCAAGAGCGGCTACAAGCTGCGCGCCGGTTCGCATTGATCCGGCCCACCCAACATCCCTAGTGAAGAGCCGAACCATGCTACCCACACCCGAACTCGTCAAAAGCTACATCGTCGCCGGCCTCGATTGCCAGCATATCGAAGTGGAGGGCGACGGCCAGCACTTCAATGCGGTCATCGTCTCCGAAGCCTTCGCCGGCCAGCGCCTGATCCAGCGCCACCAGCTGGTGTATGCCGCGCTGGGCGACCGCATGCGCGAAGAAATCCACGCGCTGTCGATGAAGACACTGACTCCTGAAGAATTCCAGAAATAAGGCAACAACATGGACAAGCTCCTGATCCACGGCGGCAAACGGCTGTCCGGCGACGTCACCATCTCCGGCGCCAAGAACGCGGCCTTGCCCATCCTGTGCGCCGGCCTGCTGACGGCGGACGACCTGCGCCTGACCAATGTTCCGCACCTGCAGGATGTGACCACCATCACCAAGCTGATGAAGCAGATGGGCCTGCGGGTGCAGGAAAACGGCGACGAGATGGTGCTCAACGGCAACGACCTCACCAAGCTGGAAGCGCCGTATGAGCTGGTCAAGACCATGCGCGCCTCGATCCTGGTGCTGGGGCCGCTGCTGGCGCGCTTCGGCGAAGCCAAGGTGTCGCTGCCGGGCGGCTGCGCCATCGGTTCGCGTCCGGTGGATCAGCACATCAAGGGCATGCAAGCCATGGGCGCCGATATCCACATCGACGGCGGCTACATCTACGCCAAGGCCAAGCGCCTGAAAGGTGTGCGCATCGTCACCGACATGATCACCGTGACCGGCACCGAGAACCTGCTGATGGCGGCGGTGCTGGCCGACGGCGAGACCGTGCTGGAAAACGCCGCGCGCGAGCCGGAAGTGGGTGACCTGGCCAACCTGCTGGTCAAGATGGGCGCCAAAATCGAAGGCATCGGCACCGACCGTCTGGTGATCCAGGGCGTGGACAAGCTGCACGGCGCGTCGCATGAGGTGATCGCCGATCGCATCGAAACCGGTACCTTCCTGTGCGCGGTGGCGGCCGCCGGTGGCGACGTGACGCTGCGCCGCACCCGTTCCGGCCTGCTGGATGCTGCCATGGACAAGCTGCGCGAAGCCGGCGCCATCCTGACCTCGGGCGAGGACTGGATTCGTATCCAGATGGCGCGCCGTCCCAAGGCGGTCAGCTTCCGCACCACCGAATACCCGGGTTTCCCGACCGACATGCAGGCGCAATTCATGGCGCTGAACTGCATCGCCGAGGGCACCAGCCACGTGACCGAGACCATCTTCGAGAACCGTTTCATGCACGTCCAGGAATTGAACCGCCTGGGCGCGGCCATCGATATCGAAGGCAACACTGCCATCGTCAAGGGCGTGGACAAGTTCCACGGCGCCCCGGTGATGGCCACCGACCTGCGTGCCTCGGCCTCGCTGGTGATCGCCGGCCTGGCCGCCGAGGGCGAGACCGTGGTGGAGCGCATCTACCACCTCGACCGCGGCTACGATCGCATGGAAGCCAAGCTGTCGGCCATCGGCGCCGACATCCAGCGCGTCAAGTAAGTATCCACAGAAGCAGAGAACATGACCCAACAATTGACGCTGGCGCTCTCCAAGGGCCGCATTTTCGAAGAGACCCTGCCGCTGCTCAAGGCCGCCGGCATCACCGTGTCCGAAGACCCGGAATCGTCGCGCAAGCTGATCCTGCCGACCAACGATCCCGACGTGCGCGTGATCATCGTGCGCGCCTCGGACGTGCCGACCTACGTGCAATACGGCGCCGCCGACTTTGGCGTGGCCGGCAAGGACGTGCTGCTGGAACACGGTGGCGAAGGCCTGTACCAGCCGATCGACCTGAACATTGCCAAGTGCCGCCTGTCGGTGGCGGTGCAGGAAGGCTTCGATTACGCCAGCGCGGTGCGCCAGGGTGCGCGCCTGCGCGTGGTGACCAAGTACGTCAAGACCGCGCGCGAGCATTTCGCCGCCAAGGGCGTGCACGTCGATCTGATCAAGCTGTACGGCTCGATGGAGCTGGGGCCGCTGGTCGGCCTGTCGGACGCCATCGTCGATCTGGTCAGCACCGGCGGCACGCTGCGCGCCAACAAGCTGGTCGAGGTCGAGCACATCATCGATATCTCGTCGCGCCTGGTGGTCAACCAGGCCGCGCTGAAACTCAAGCGCGAGCGCCTGCAGCCCATTCTCGATGCGTTCGAGAAGGCCTCCAAGCCCAAGTAAGCCCTAAGATCCACAGATCCAGCCGTATTTGCAGGTGACCCCATGAGCATTGCCATCCGAAAACTCGATTCCGCCGACGCCGGCTTCCGCGACAAGCTGTCGGCCGTGCTGGCCTTCGAAGCCAGCGAAGACGAGGCCATCGACCGCGCCGCGGCGACCATCCTGGCCGACGTCAAGGGGCGCGGCGATGCCGCCGTGCTGGAATACACGCAGCGTTTCGACCGCGTGCAGGCCGCCTCCGTGGTCGGCCTGGAGATCGGTAAGGAGGCCTTGCAGGCCGCCCTGGCCGGCTTGCCCGAAGCGCGTCGCGCGGCGCTGCAGACCGCCGCCGACCGTGTGCGCGCCTACCATGAGCGTCAGAAAAAAGAATGCGGCTCGGACGGATTCCTGTACCAGGAAGCCGACGGCACCGAGCTGGGCCAGAAGGTCACGCCGCTGGATCGCGTCGGCATCTACGTGCCGGGTGGCAAGGCCGCCTATCCCTCGTCGGTGCTCATGAATGCCATTCCGGCCAAGGTCGCCGGCGTGCAGGAAGTCATCATGGTCGTGCCCACGCCGGACGGCGTGCAGAACGAACTGGTGCTGGCCGCCGCCGCGATCGCCGGCGTGGATCGCGTGTTCACCATCGGCGGCGCCCAGGCCGTGGGTGCGCTGGCCTATGGCAGCGCCACCATCCCGCAAGTGGACAAGATTGTCGGCCCGGGCAATGCCTATGTCGCCGCCGCCAAGCGCCGCGTGTTCGGCGTGGTGGGCATCGACATGATCGCCGGCCCCTCGGAAATCCTGGTCATCTGCGACGGCAGCACCGATCCCGACTGGATCGCCATGGATCTGTTCTCGCAAGCCGAGCACGACGAACTGGCGCAATCCATCCTGCTGTGCCCGGATGCCGCTTACATCGCCCGGGTTGAAGCCTCGATCAACCGGCAACTGGAGGCGATGCCGCGCAAGGACGTGATCCGCACTTCGCTGACCGACCGCGGCGCGCTGGTCAAGGTGCGCGACATGGATGAAGCCTGCGAGATCGCCAACATGATCGCCGCCGAGCACCTGGAAATCTCCGCCGAAGAACCGCAGCAGTGGGCCGACAAGATCCGCCATGCCGGCGCCATGTTCCTGGGCCGCTTTTCGTCCGAATCGCTGGGCGACTATTGCGCCGGGCCCAATCATGTGCTGCCGACCTCGCGCACCGCGCGTTTCTCGTCGCCGCTGGGTGTGTACGATTTCCAGAAGCGCTCCAGCGTGATCCGCGTGTCGGAAGCCGGCGCCCAGACCCTCGGCCGCGTCGCCGCCGAACTCGCCTACGGCGAAGGCCTGCAGGCGCACGCCCGCTCGGCCGAACTGCGCCTGAAGTGATCCGATGACGGCTGCCTCCGACCCGTTTGCAGGCGAAGGCTGGCTGGACCGCGTGCATTGCGAGGATGCGCTGCAAGGCTTGCTGCGCATCCCCGACGGCAGCATCGACCTGTTGATCGCCGACCCGCCCTACGGGCTGGGCAAGGATTACGGCAACGATTCCGACAAGCTGGACACGGCTGCCTACCTGGCCTGGACCGAGCAATGGATAGACGCCGCGCTGCCCAAGCTCAAGGCCAATGGCAGTCTTTACATCTTCCTGACCTGGCGCTATTCGCCGGAGATCTTCGTCATGCTCAAACAGCGCATGACCATGGTCAACGAGATCATCTGGGATCGTCGCGTGCCGTCCATGGGCGGCAGCACCCGGCGCTATTCCTCGGTGCACGACACCATCGGCTTCTTTGCGCGGGCCAAGGATTACTTCTTCGACCTCGACGCCATCCGCATTCCCTACGATGCGCAAACCAAGAAGGCGCGTTCGCGCGCCATTTTCGTCGGCGCCAAGTGGCTGGAGATGGGCTACAACCCGAAGGATGTGTGGAGCGTGTCGCGCCTGCACCGCGAGCACAAGGAACGGGCCGACCATCCCACGCAAAAGCCGCTGGAAGTGGTGGAGCGCATGGTCAAGGCTTCCTGTCCGCCGGGCGGCGTGGTGCTCGATCCCTTCATGGGCAGCGGCACCACCGCGGTGGCGGCGCGCCGCTGCGGCCGGCATTTCGCCGGCTTCGAACTCAATTCCGATTATTGTGAACTGATACGCCAGCGCCTGGCCGCGCTGGAACCTGCGAGCCAACATGATGAACAAGTCACCGGCTGATCCTGCGTCTCTCGACTCATTGCTGGACGGCGTGATCCGTCCGCTGGTGCGCGGCTGGCATGTCTATCACGTGCCGTCGGCCGACGGCATGGTCAAGCTGGACGCGATGGAAAATCCCTACGCGTTGCCGACGGCGCTGCGCGCAGAACTGGCCGGGCGCCTGGCCGCGGCCGAACTGAACCGCTATCCGGTGCCCAGCTACACGCGTCTGAAGCAGGAAATTCGCACCCGCATGGGCGTGCCGGAAGGCTATGACGTACTGCTGGGCAACGGCTCGGACGAGCTGATTTCCATGCTCTCGGCGGCCTGCGCCGTGCCCGGGCGCAAGGTGCTGGCGCCCGAGCCCAGCTTCGTGATGTACCAGATCCCGGCGCAGATGGCCGGCTTGGGCTACGTCGGCGTGCCGCTGCGGGCCGACCTGACGCTGGATGTGCCGGCCATGCTGGCGGCGATGGAAGAACATCGCCCGGTGATCACTTATCTGTCCTATCCCAACAATCCCACCGGCACGCTGTTCGCCGCGGACGACGTGCTGCGCATCGCCGAGGCCGCCGCCTCCTACGGCCTGGTGGTGGTGGACGAGGCTTACCAGCCGTTCGCCGGCGCCACGCTGATGTCTGCATTGCCGCAGTTCAACAATCTGGTGCTGATGCGCACCGTTTCCAAGCTGGGCCTGGCCGGCATCCGGCTCGGCTACATGTCCGCCGCACCGGCGCTGTTGCGCGAATTCGACAAGGTGCGGCCACCCTACAATGTGAACGTGCTGACCGAAACCGCGGCGCTGTTCATGCTGGAACACCTGGATGTGCTCGAAGCCCAGGCCGCGGCGTTGCGCGAGGAACGCACCCGGTTGATGGCGCAACTGGCGGCGCTGGAAGGCGTGCACGCATTCCCGTCGGCTGCCAATTTCGTCTTGATCCGCGTCCCGGATGCCGATAAAGTCTTTGGCGCTTTGCTGGCACGTAAGGTGCTGGTCAAAAATGCCGGTAAAATGCATGCATTGCTGCAAAACTGTTTGCGCATTACCGTCAGTACAGAACAAGAAAACGCAGCTTTCCTGGCGGCCCTGAAGGCAGCGCTGGACGAGTTGTGAAGGCGCGCTTCGGCAAGCAACCAGGCACAATCCCAAACGTTTGAATCCCGCTTTACCCTGACCATGTCTACACCGAGAACCGCGGAAGTCGTCCGCAACACCAACGAGACGCAGATCCGCGTTGCGATCAACCTGGATGGAACCGGCCAGCAAAAGCTCGACACCGGCGTGCCCTTCCTCGACCACATGCTGGACCAGATCGCGCGCCACGGCCTGATCGACCTGGATATCCACGCCAAGGGCGACCTGCATATCGACGCGCACCACACGGTGGAAGACGTGGGCATCACCCTGGGCATGGCCTTCGCCAAGGCCATCGGCGACAAGAAGGGCATCCGCCGCTACGGCCATGCCTACGTGCCGCTGGACGAGGCGCTGTCGCGCGTGGTGATCGACTTCTCCGGCCGTCCGGGCCTGGAATACCACATCCCGTTCACGCGTTCGATGATCGGCGCCTTCGACGTCGATCTCACCAGCGAATTCTTCCACGGCTTCGTCAACCACGCCCAGGTCACCCTGCATGTGGACAACCTGCGCGGCGTCAATGCGCACCATCAGTGCGAAACCGTGTTCAAGGCATTCGGCCGCGCGCTGCGCATGGCGATCGAACTCGATCCGCGCGCCGCGGGCACGATTCCTTCCACCAAGGGCAGCTTGTAATCATCCGGCACTGCGGCGCGCTGGCGCCGCCATCTTTGAGCTATGAATAAAATCGTTGTAGTGGATTACGGCATGGGCAACCTGCGCTCGGTGGCGCAAGCCCTGCGCCATGTCGCGCCCGAAGCCGACGTTCGCATCTCCGGCGAGGTCGCCGATATCCGCGCCGCCGACCGCGTGGTGCTGCCCGGCCAGGGCGCCATGCCCGATTGCATGCGCTGCCTGCGCGAATCCGGCCTGCAGGACGCGGTGGTCGAAGCCTCGCGCAGCAAGCCGCTGTTCGGCGTGTGCGTTGGCGAGCAGATGCTGTTCGACTGGAGCGAGGAAGGCGATACGCCCGGTCTCGGCTTGTTGCCCGGCAAGGTGGTGCGTTTCGAGCTGGACGGCCTGCTGCAGGACGACGGTTCGCGTTTCAAGGTGCCGCAAATGGGCTGGAACCACGTGCGCCAGACCGGCCAGCATCCGTTGTGGGAAGGGATTGCCGACAATGCCTTCTTCTACTTCGTGCACAGTTTCTACGCAGTGCCGGGCGAGAGCGCCCATGTTGTGGGTCAGACCCCGTACGGCCGCGACTTCGCCTGCGCGGTGGCCCGCGATAATATCTTTGCAACCCAGTTTCATCCGGAAAAAAGTGCCTCCGCGGGTTTGCAGCTCTATCGGAATTTCGTACACTGGAAGCCGTGATTTTTGCCTTCCAGGCAAGAACCGGCTCGCCGGCGCCCGATCAACCCACTTTTTTCACTGAATAGTCATACCGTAGCCATGCTGCTGATACCCGCCATCGACCTGAAAGACGGTCATTGCGTCCGCCTGAAACAAGGCGATATGGAACAAGCCACCGTTTTCTCCGAAGATCCGGCGGAAATGGCCCTGCACTGGCTCAAGCAAGGCGCCCGCCGCTTGCACCTGGTCGATCTGAACGGCGCCTTCGCGGGCAAGCCGAAGAACGAGGCCGCGGTGAAAGCCATCCTCAAGGCGGTGGCCAGCTTCGCGGAAGAAAACGACGTTGAGGAAATCCCCGTGCAACTGGGTGGCGGCATCCGCGACCTGGACACCATCGAGCGTTACCTGGACGATGGTCTTTCCTACATCATCATCGGCACCGCCGCGGTGAAGAACCCCGGCTTCCTGCACGACGCCTGCAGCGCCTTCCCGGGCCAGATCATCGTCGGCCTGGACGCCAAGGACGGCAAGGTCGCCACCGACGGCTGGAGCAAGCTGTCCGGCCATGAAGTGATCGACCTGGCGCAGAAATTCGAAGGCTATGGCTGCGAAGCCATCGTCTATACCGACATCGGCCGCGACGGCATGATGGGCGGCGTCAACATCGAAGCCACCGTACGCCTGGCGCAGGCGGTGTCCATTCCCATCATCGCCTCCGGCGGCGTGCACAACATCCACGATGTGGAAGCGCTGTGCAAGGTCGAAGACGAAGGCATCGAAGCCGTCATCTGCGGCCGCTCGATCTACGAAGGCACGCTGGACCTGTCCAGCGGCCAGGATCGCGCCGACGAACTGACGCGCGCCCTGGAAGCCAATCGCGACGCCGGCGCCCAATAAAAGGTAGCAAAAAGATGGCCCTCGCCAAACGCATCATCCCTTGCCTGGACGTGACCGCCGGCCGCGTCGTCAAGGGCGTCAACTTCCTGGAGCTGCGCGACGCCGGCGATCCGGTCGAGATCGCGCGCCGCTATGACGAGCAGGGCGCCGACGAGCTGACCTTTCTCGACATCACGGCCTCTTCCGACGGTCGCGACCTGATCCTGGACATCATCGAAGCGGTCGCCTCGCAAGTCTTCATTCCGCTGACGGTCGGCGGCGGCGTGCGCGCCGTGGACGACGTGCGTCGCCTGCTCAACGCCGGCGCCGACAAGGTCGGCATCAACACCTCCGCCGTGACCAACCCGCAACTGGTGGCCGATGCCGCCGGCAAGTACGGTTCGCAGTGCATCGTGGTGGCCATCGACGCCAAGCGCGCCGGCGACGGCAAGTGGGAGGTGTACACCCACGGCGGCCGCAACGCCACCGGCCTGGACGCCGTCGAATGGGCGCGCAACATGGCGCGCCTGGGCGCCGGCGAGATCCTGCTGACCAGCATGGATCGCGACGGCACCAAGAGCGGTTTCGACCTCGACCTGACGCGCGCGGTGTCCGAAGCGGTGAATATTCCGGTGATCGCCTCCGGCGGCGTCGGCGGCCTGCAGGATCTGGCCGACGGCATCACCAAGGGCCGCGCGGACGCCGTCCTGGCCGCCAGCATCTTCCACTACGGCCAGCACACCGTGCAGGAAGCCAAGCGCTTCATGGCCGACCAGAACATTTCCATGAGGCTGGCATGAGCATCAGCGCCAAGTGGCTCAACAAGGTCAAATGGGACGAAGTCGGCCTGGTGCCGGTGATCACCCAGGAAGTCGGCAGCAACGACGTGCTGATGTTCGCCTGGATGAATCGCGAAGCCCTGGCCAAGACCGTCGAGATCGGTCAGGCCGTGTACTGGAGCCGGTCGCGCAAGAAGCTGTGGCACAAGGGCGAAGAGTCCGGCCACTTCCAGAAGGTGCATGAGATCCGCCTGGACTGCGACGAAGACGTGGTCCTGCTGAAGGTTGAGCAGGTGGCCGGCATCGCCTGCCACACCGGCCGCCACTCCTGCTTCTTCCAAAAATTCGAAGGCAGCGCCGACAACGGCGAATGGCAGACCGTGGAACCGGTGCTCAAGGATCTGGCGCCGGGCGCCGGCGGCGGCCAGGCAGCGACAGTTGCCGACAAGGCCGATAAATCCGACAAGCCCAAGCGCGTGCGCAAGAGCGCGGCCTCCAAGCCGGCCGATAGCGACAAGACCCCATCATGAGCGAAACACTGAAGCGGCTGGCGGAAGTCATCGAGTCGCGTAAGCTGGCCAACGGCGGCAATCCCGAAAAATCTTACGTCGCCAAGCTGTTTTCCAAGGGCGATGACGCCATCCTCAAGAAGATCGGCGAGGAGGCCACCGAAACCGTGATGGCCGCCAAGGATGCCCGCGTCTCGGGCGACAAGTCCAAGGTGCTCTACGAGTGCGCCGACCTGTGGTTCCACTCCATGGTATTGCTGGCCCAGTTCGAGCTGTCCCCGCAGGACGTGCTGGACGAACTGGCGCGCCGCGAGGGCCTGTCCGGCCTGGAAGAAAAGGCCGCGCGCAAGGACTGAGCGTCGCCCCCACACACCCACGCAGGAGAACGGTTTTGGATAATTGCATTTTCTGTAAGATCGCCGCCGGCGAGATTCCGTCGAAGAAGGTGTACGAGGACGAAGACCTGATCGCCTTCCACGACATCAATCCGGCCGCGCCGGTGCATTTCCTGATCGTGCCGCGCAAGCACATCCCGACGCTGTCCGAGTGCGCCCCGGAAGATACCGCCCTGCTGGGCAAGATGGCCGCCCTGGCGCCCAAGCTGGCAGCCGAGCAAGGCTGCGGTTACGAGATCGATGCCGAAGGCAAGCGCAGCGGCGGTTTCAAGACTCTGTTCAACACCGGGCCGGACGGCGGGCAAGAGGTGTACCATTTGCATATGCACGTCATCGGCGGACCTCATCCGTGGCGCGTGCGCTTCGTGCAACAATAAGCGGAGCACGACAACAAGCAGGCATCGGCAGGCATGAAGATCCGGCGCATTGGCAATGCGAGGCGCCGGCGGGGGCAAGGAAGGTTTTGTACACAGGGCAGGGATGTCCGCTTAGGAGAATAGAATGGGTTCGTTCAGTATTTGGCATTGGCTGATTGTTCTGGTGATCGTGATGCTGGTGTTCGGCACCAAGAAGCTCGGCAACATGGGTTCCGACCTGGGCAAGGCGGTCAAGGGCTTCAAGGATGGCGTCAAGGGCGGCGAGGGTGCCGAGGAAGAGAAGAAGGACCACGCCATCGACGTGCAAGCCAAGGAAAAAGACAAGTCCGGCAGCTGATCAGGCGGCGCCCGCCGGCGCGAGGGAGCACGGCGGGCCGCTTCGGTTTTCCGTGTCCGCCGCCGGCCTTCCGGCCATGCAGAGCGGGTGCTTTCACCGCACTTCGTTGTGCTGCCTTTAATGTCCACACAGACTCATGATTGATATCGGCCTTTCCAAGCTGGCCCTGATCGGCGTGGTCGCGCTGGTCGTGATCGGCCCCGAGCGCCTGCCCAAGGTGGCGCGCATGGCCGGCACCCTGTTCGGCCGCGCGCAGCGCTACATCAACGACGTCAAGTCGGAAGTGAGCCGCGAGATCGAGCTCGACGAACTGCGCAAGATGCAAAAGGACGTGGAGCAGGCCGCCAGCGACGTCAGCGGCAGCATCCACAAGAGCATGTCCGAGACCGAGGCATCGCTTAACGACGCCTGGAACGGCGGCGACGATTCCTCCGGCTCCGGCAGCGCCGGCGCTGGCAGCTGGAGCCGCGCGCCCAGCGCCGACGGCCTGTCGATCAAGGCCAAGGCTTTCCGCCGCAAGAAGCTGGCGCGCACCACCGCGGTCCCAGCCTGGTACAAGCACCAGAGCGGCCGCAAGACGCGCGTCATCTCGGCGTCGGCGCGAGTGGCCAAGTACCGCCCGATCAGCGCCGGCAAGTCGGCCGGCTTCTTTTAATCTCCGGCGCACCGCGTCTCACCTAATCTCAACGCCGCAAATCCATGGCTGAAGAAAACAACCAGGCCGGCACCGAAGACACCTTCATCTCGCACCTGATCGAATTGCGCAGCCGCATCGTCAAGGCGGCGGCGGTGGTGCTGGTGGTGTTCCTGTGCATGATGCCCTTCGCGGCCCATATCTTCGACGTGCTGGCCGCGCCGATGATCCACGCGCTGCCCGCCGGCAGCAAGATGATCGCCACCGGCGTCATCACGCCTTTCCTGATTCCCATCAAGGTCACCATGCTGGTGGCGGTGCTGATCTCGCTGCCCTGGGTGCTGTACCAACTCTGGGCCTTCGTCGCGCCCGGCCTCTACACGCACGAGAAGCGCCTGATCGCGCCGCTGGTGATTTCATCCTCGATACTGTTCGTGGCGGGCGTGGCGTTCTGCTACTTCTTCGTATTCGGCGTGGTGTTCCCCTTCATTAACAATTTCGCACCGAAGTCGGTATCGGTGGCGCCGGACATCGATAGCTACGTCGATTTCGTGCTGACCATGTTCGTGGCCTTTGGTGTCACCTTCGAGGTGCCGGTGATCGTGATCGTGCTGGTGCGCATGGGCCTGGTGCCCCTGGCCAAGCTCAAGCAGATCCGTCCCTACGTGATCGTCGGCGCCTTCGTGATCGCCGCCGTCGTCACGCCGCCGGACATCATGAGTCAGCTGATGCTGGCCGTGCCGCTGGTGCTGCTGTACGAGGTAGGACTGCTGGTCGCGCCGATCTTCGAACGCGCCACGCGTGCGCCGGAAGAGGCCAGTTCGTCTTCCGCGGACTGAGCCAGATCAGGATGCAAAAAAGCCCGCGGCAAGCGGGCTTTTTTTATCGGCGCCGGGCTCGCACAAGGGCTTACTCTTCCGGAATCACCAGCGGAATATTGCGCAGCCAGTGGACCAGCGGATAGGCGTCCTTGAAGCCGGCCAGCACATCCTTGCCGAGATCGGCCGGAATCTTCTTCTTGATGCTGGTCTCGCTCCAGACGATGAAGCTCTTCAGCTTCACGTATTCGATGTTGGGACTCTCCGGATCGAAGCCCTTGGGCGGGCGCACCAGCTTGCCTTCATCCTGCAAGTCGCCATAGGTCTCGACCAGCTTCTTGTTCTTGCGCATCTTGTTGAAGCCGGCCGCGTCTTCCACCACCCGGGTGCGGATGGCGCGCAGGCGCTCGGCGGGCGGCATGTATTCGCCGCCGGCGATCAGCAGCTTGCCTTGCGCATCGATGTGGAAATAATACGCCGGACCGCCGCCCTGGCTGGGCTTCTTCAGGCCGCTGGCGGTGATGGCCGCGGAGAAGTGGGTCTTGTACGGGCTCTTGTCGTGCGAAAAGCGCATGTCGCGGTTGATGCGGAACAGCGCCTTCTTCGGATTGCAGCCGGCGATGGCCGGGTCGAACTTGCTGATCTCGGCGATCAGCTTGATGGTCAGCGCCAGGAACTCCTCGCGCAGGATGTCGTAGCGCGGCTTGTTCATCACGAACCAGGCGCGGTTGTTGTTTTCCGTGAGTTCGCCCAGGAACTGGATCAGGTCGCGCACGTGCATTTGGTCGGTTCTCCTCGTGGATGGCTGGCGGCGCGCGGTGCATGTGCGCGCCAGCGGGCATTCTAGCCCTTCTTATTCTTCGTCGCTTTCGCTGTCCTCGGTCTTGGGCGGCGGCGGACGCTTGCCCACGGTGATGCCCAGCTTGGTCTCCTGCGACTTGCGCAGCACCGTCATGCTGATGTTCTGGCCCGGCGTCAGTTGCGCGATCACGTTGAGCATCTCGGTGGTGTCGGCTACCGGCTTGCCTTCGATGCTGACCAGGATGTCGCCCGGCTTCATGCCGGCACGATCCGCCGGGCCGCCCTTGAGCACGCCGGCGATGATGGCGCCGGTCTTCTTGCCCAGGCCGAAGCTCTCGGCCAGTTCGGGCGTGATGTCCTGCGGCTCGACGCCGATCCAACCGCGCACCACCTGGCCGTTGCTGATGATGGCTTCCATCACGGTCTTGGCGGTGGACATCGGAATGGCGAAGCCGATGCCCAGATTGCCGCCGGTGCGCGAATAGATCGCGGTATTGATGCCCAGCAGGTTGCCGTTGGTATCGACCAGCGCGCCGCCGGAGTTGCCCGGATTGATCGCGGCATCGGTCTGGATGAAGTTCTCGAAGGTGTTGATGCCCAGGTGATTGCGGCCCAGCGCCGAGACGATGCCCATGGTCACCGTCTGGCCCACGCCGAACGGATTGCCGATGGCCAGCACCACGTCGCCCACCGAGCTGTTCTCCGGATGGCCCAGGGTGATTGCCGGCAGGTTGGGCAGGTCGATCTTGATCACCGCGAGATCGGTCTCGGGATCGATGCCGACCACCTTGGCGCTGGCCTTGCGACCGTCCGCCAGTGCCACTTCGATCTGGTCGGCGGCTTCCACCACGTGGTTGTTGGTCAGGATGTAGCCTTGCGGGCTGACGATCACCCCCGAGCCGAGGCTGGATTGCTTGTCATCCTGCTGCTGTTCGTCGAACTGGTCGCCGAAGAACTTGCGGAAGAAGGGATCGTTCTGGAACGGGCTCTTCTGCGGGCGCGCTTCGGTGGTGGTGAAGATGTTCACCACCGAGGGCATGGCCTGGCGCGCGGCATGGCGGTAGGAGTTGAGCGCGGGCGCGTCCGGCGTGGCCTCCTGCATCTGCACCGTGGATTGGGCCGGCCTTGCGCGCGAGCTGAAGGTGCCGGATGTCCAGTCGGGCTTCAAGGTCGCTACAATGAACCACAAGGCCAAACCAACCGTCACGGTTTGGGCAAACAACAGCCATAAACGTCGCATATTAGAAATTGAAATCGGATGAGGATGAAATGACCCGGCAGATTACCAGAGACGAGTTCGCGAAATATCTCGGACAGACGCTGAACGCCGCACAATACCGCGATTATTGCCCAAACGGCCTGCAGGTGGAAGGGCGCGCCGGGATAGGGCGGGTGGTCAGCGGCGTGACCGCCAGTCTGGCGCTGATCGAGGCGGCGCTGGATCTGAAGGCCGACGCCATCCTGGTGCACCACGGCTACTTCTGGCGCGGCGAGGATATGCGAGTGATCGGCACCAAGCAGCGCCGTCTGAAGCTGCTGCTGTCCAACGACGTCAACCTGTTCGCCTATCACCTGCCGCTGGATGCGCATCCGCAGCTGGGCAACAACGCGCAACTGGCGCGCCAGCTCGATCTGAGCGCCACCGGCCGCTTCGGCGACGACGACCTCGGCTGGCTGGGCCGCTGCAATTCGCCCGCGGTGAAGACCGCCGCCGACCTCGCCGCGCTGATCGAGAAGCGTCTGGGCCGCATGCCGCTCCTGATCGGCGATCCGCAGCAGGCCGTGGGCGACGTCGCCTGGTGCACCGGCGCCGCGCAAGGCATGCTGGGCGAGGCCATCGCGGCCGGCGCCTCGGTGTACATCAGCGGCGAGATCTCCGAGCCCACCGTGCATCTGGCGCGGGAGACCGGCACCATCTACATCGCTGCCGGCCATCACGCCACCGAGCGCTACGGCGTGCAGGCGCTGGGCGCGCACGCCGCCGAGCATTTCGGCATCGAGCACCAGTTCATCGATATCGACAACCCGGTCTGAGGCACGGCTCGACGCCGGGAATAAAAAGCCCGCTCGCGCGGGCTCCATCGTGCGGGCGGGAAGGATTTACTTCTTCAGTGCATCGCGGATTTCACGCAGCAGCACGTCTTCCGGCGGCGCTGCGGGAGCGGCTGCCGCGGCCTCCTCGGGTTTGCTGGCCAGGTCGCGGGCCTTGTTGATCGCGCGCACCATCTGGAAAATGATGAAAGCCAGGATCAGGAAGTTGATCAGGATGGTCAGGAAGTTACCGTAGGCGAACACCGCGCCGGCCTTCTTGGCCTCGGCCAGCGGCAGGCCGTAGGCCTGGCCGTTCAGCGGCAGGTAGTAGTTGGCGAAATCGAGGCCGCCGAAGATTTTGCCGACCAGGGGCATGATGATGTCTTCCACCAGGGAGCCCACGATCTTGCCGAAGGCGCCGCCGATGATGACACCGACCGCCAGGTCGATCACATTTCCCTTGATGGCGAAGGCGCGGAAATCTTTAAGCATGCTCATCCTTGGTTTCTCCTTTGAAAGTTGCTGTTTAAACATGAGGCGGGCTTACAACGGGTTATAGCGTGTCGGCAGAGAAAAGTAAATTGGACATCCTCCGACGCCGCAGTGCAGGAAAAGTGGCAAAAAGAGCAGATTGACAATAGGTTGCGCTGCGTCAAATCTAAATTTCCGTCAGTCGCTACCATAGCCGCCGTTAG
The DNA here is from genome assembly GCA_009914615.1 of Herbaspirillum frisingense. GTDB lineage: Bacteria > Pseudomonadota > Gammaproteobacteria > Burkholderiales > Burkholderiaceae_D > Herbaspirillum > Herbaspirillum frisingense_B. Next base: position 4,963 of record WNDX01000043.1, on the reverse strand, counting down.
CTACAAAACCCTATTCAGCTTATATATAATCGAAAAGTTGCATGAGGGTCACTTAGAAGGTCCACGCTAACTTACATTTGGAGATTGGGGTCATATGACTGACGAGAATCAGGTCGACGCGAGTCGACGAGGTTTGCTTGTTGCCACGTGTGCAGCAGGTGGTGTAGCCGGTCTGGCGACAGCAGGTGCGTTCGTGTCCACCCTGCAGCCCTCCGAGCGCGCCAAGGCCGCAGGCGCACCGGTAGAAGTCGATATTTCCTCGCTGACCCCGGGCGAAATGCGTACCGTGGAATGGCGCGGCAAACCGGTCTGGATCCTCAAGCGCACTCCCGAAATGGTCGAGTCGCTGAAGAAGACCGACAGCCAGGTCGCCGACCCGACCTCCAAGCGCACGGATTTCTCCGAAACCCCCGAGTACGCGCTCAACGAGTGGCGCTCCATCCGCAAGGATCTCCTGGTGGTGGTGGGCATCTGCCCGCACCTGGGTTGCTCCCCCAGCGCGCGCTTCCAGAGCGGCGCCCAGCCCTCGCTGCCGGATGACTGGCAGGGCGGTTTCCTGTGTCCGTGCCACGGTTCGACCTTCGATCTGGCCGGACGGGTGTACAAGAACAAGCCGGCCCCAGACAATCTCCAGGTGCCGCGTTACATGTTCGAAGGCGACAACAAGCTCGTCATCGGCAAGGACGAGAAAGGGGAGGCGTGATCATGGGAGCATTTCACGAAAAGAAATTGCCTGACGATGCTCCACTCTCCGCCAAGGCGCTCAACTGGGTCGATGCCCGTTTCCCGCTGACCTCCACCTGGAAAGCCCACCTTTCCGAGTACTACGCTCCCAAGAACTTCAACTTCTGGTACGCCTTCGGTTCGCTGGCGCTGCTGGTGCTGGTGATCCAGATCGTCACCGGCATCTTCCTGGTGATGCACTACAAGCCGGAGGCTACCCTGGCCTTCGCTTCCGTCGAGTACATCATGCGCGACGTACCCTGGGGCTGGCTGGTGCGCTACATGCATTCGACCGGCGCTTCGGCCTTCTTCATCGTGGTCTACCTGCACATGGTGCGCGGGCTGCTGTACGGTTCCTACCGCAAGCCGCGCGAGCTGGTGTGGCTGTTCGGCGTGGCGATCTTCCTGTGCCTGATGGGCGAAGCCTTCATGGGCTATCTGCTGCCCTGGGGCCAGATGTCGTACTGGGGCGCGCAGGTGATCGTCAACCTGTTCGGCGCGATCCCCTTCATCGGTCCCGACCTGTCGCTGTGGATTCGCGGCGACTACGTCGTTTCCGACGCCACGTTGAACCGCTTCTTCTCGTTCCACGTGATCGCCATTCCGCTGGTGCTGATCGGCCTGGTGGCGGCGCACATCATCGCGCTGCACGAAGTCGGTTCGAACAATCCGGACGGCATCGAGATCAAGGAAAAGACCGACGAGAACGGCGTGCCGCTGGATGGCGTGCCTTTCCATCCGTATTATTCGGTGCACGACATCTTTGCCGTGTCGATCTTCTTGATCGTGTTCTCGGCGGTGGTGTTCTTCGCGCCGGAGATGGGCGGCTACTTCCTGGAGTACAACAACTTCATCCCGGCCGATTCGCTCAAGACGCCGCCGCACATCGCCCCGGTCTGGTACTTCACGCCGTTCTACTCGATCCTGCGTGCCACCACCGCCGACTTCATGGGCTGGCTGATCGCCGGCGTGGCGGCCTACGTCGCGCTGCTGGTGTTCAAGTCGCGCCTGAGCGGCGCGCTGAAGATCGCGGCCATCGTCATCGGCCTGGCAGTGATCGCCGGCATGCTGGTGTTCGATGCGAAGTTCTGGGGTGTGGTGCTGATGGGGCTGTCGGTCGTGATCCTGGGCGGTCTGCCATGGCTGGATCAGTCGCAGGTCAAATCGATCCGCTACCGCCCGAGCTGGCATAAGTATGTGTATCTCGTCTTTGGCATCGCCTTCGTCGTCCTTGGCTATCTTGGCGTGCAGCCGCCGACCGCCATCGGCACCGTGATCTCGCAGGTCTGCAGCTTCATCTACCTCGGCTTCTTCTTGCTGATGCCGTGGTGGAGCGCTGCCGGTACCTTCAAGCCGGTGCCCGATCGCGTCGTCTTCCATCCGCACTAAGCCAGCCGCCAAAGGACAAGAACATGAAATTGCTGAAGAAAGTGATTGCCGCGCTGGCGCTGCTGCCGGCGCTGGCCTGCGCCAACGAGGGCGGTTTTGCGCTGGACCACGCGCCTGACCGCACCAAGGATGTTTCCGCGTTGCAAAACGGCGCCAAGCTGTTCGTCAACTATTGCCTGAATTGCCACGCGGCATCATCGATGCGCTACAACCGTCTGCGCGATATCGGCCTGTCGGAAGACCAGATCAAGAATAACCTGTTGTTTACAGGGGAAAAAGTTGGTGATCTGATGAAAATTTCGATGCAGCCGGCCGATGCCAAAGCCTGGTTCGGGGCCACGCCGCCGGACCTTTCCGTGATCGCGCGCGCCAAGGCATCGGAAGCGGGATCCGGCCCGGACTGGATTTATACCTACCTGCGCAGTTATTATAAGGACGACAGCCGCCCCACCGGCTGGAACAACATGCTGTTCCCCAACGTCGGCATGCCGCACGTGTTGTGGGAATTGCAAGGAATCCGGGGTGTCAAGTACGTCGAGGAGAAGGATCCCCACGACGAAGGCAAGACTATCCACAAATTCGCGGGATTTGAGCAGATCAAGCCCGGCAAGATGAGCACTATCGAATATGATAACGCCGTCGCCGATCTTGTTGCCTATCTGGAATGGATGGCCGAACCCGCGCAGAACACGCGCAAGCGGCTTGGCGTCTGGGTCCTGTTGTTCCTGGGTTTCTTCCTGGTACTGACGTGGCGTTTGAACGCGTCCTATTGGAAGAACATCAAGTAAAAAAGTACAATCTCGTATCCGCGCAGTTTGCGGAATTGCGTACTCCGGGGTGAGCGTTATGCGTCTCGCCCCCCTTTTGTTTTTAGGGCTCTGAAAAAATGATGGTTCTTTACTCGGGCACGACCTGCCCATTTTCGCAACGTTGCCGCCTTGTTCTGTTCGAAAAAGGCATGGATTTCGAGATTCGCGACGTTGACCTGTTCAACAAGCCGGAAGACATTTCCGTCATGAACCCCTACGGCCAGGTGCCCATCCTGGTCGAGCGCGATCTGGTGCTGTACGAATCGAACATCATCAACGAATACATCGACGAACGCTTCCCGCACCCACAACTGATGCCGGCCGACCCGCTGATGCGCGCGCGCGCCCGCCTGATGCTGTTCAATTTCGAAAAAGAGCTGTTCGTCCACGTGCACACCCTGGAAAACGAAAAGTCCAAGGCTGCCGAGAAGAACCAGGAAAAGGCCCGCAACGAGATCCGCGACCGCCTGACCCAGTTGGCTCCGCTGTTCCTGAAGAACAAGTACATGCTGGGCGACGAGTTCTCCATGCTGGACGTGGCGCTGGCGCCGCTGCTGTGGCGCCTGGACCACTACGGCATTGAGCTCTCCAAGACCGCAGCGCCGCTGATGAAGTACGCCGAGCGCATCTTCTCGCGCCCCGCCTACATCGAAGCGCTGACCCCGTCGGAAAAGGTGATGCGCCGCTAAGCGCATCCGCCGCGCCTTCCGGCTCCGTGCCGGAAGCGCGGCAGCAGTTGCATCATTTGCCGTTCCACCCCGGCCCAGCCGGCAGATGCGGGCCCAGCCCGGCATCGCACACCACGTTCAGTCATGCCTGAAGTTTCCACCAAGCCCTACCTGCTGCGCGCCATCTATGAATGGTGCACCGACAACGGCTACACGCCCCACATCGCCGTAGTGGTTGACGCCAACACGCGGGTGCCGATGCAATTCGTCAAGAACGGCGAGATCGTTCTCAACATCAGCTTCGAAGCCACCAGCGGCCTGAAGATGGAAAACGAGACCATCAGCTTCAGCGCGCGCTTCGGCGGCGTCTCCCGCGACATCCTGATCCCGGTCGAAAACGTCATCGCCATCTACGCCCGTGAAAACGGCCAGGGCATGGCCTTCGAAGCGCCCAACCCGGCCACCGCGCTGAGTGCGGCGGAACAACAGGAGCAGGAAGAAAGCGCCCCGGTGCTGTCTTCGGTGCCGGTCTCCGAACCGGAAAAAAAGGCTGCCGATAGCGAAAGCAAGGGCGACGACGATCCGGAACCACCCAAAAAAGGCGGCCGCCCTGTACTGACCCGTATCAAATAAGCTATAATCGCCGGCTAAAGTTTTTGCTGGCTTAGCTCATCTGGTAGAGCACCTGACTTGTAATCAGGGGGTGGCGGGTTCAAGTCCTGCAGCCAGCACCAATGCCGAAGCGGCTCACAGCGATGTGAGCCGCTTTTTTTTGCTTCGCAATTCTTGTCTTGCTTCGCAATTTTTTCACTTACGTGATGTTTCCAAAAAACAATCGCATTGCGATGGGCGCGACTATTATTCGTTCGGCAATAGGGCTATCGAAATGAGGGTAAAAAAAATTCTTGGAATTTCGATATGAAAAGGCGGACTAAAGGAAGCCCTGCAAACTGACGTATATACACGTATAATCGCTTTCCGTACCGTATCTGTCGTACGGAAACATGAATAAAGCCTGATAGCACCGGTTATTCATTGAATTCAACGAAGCAGAACCCTGATCTTGCCCCCGTTTCACGGACACCCCTATAAGCGATTAACTATCGCAATAGGAGGTGGACGATGACCAAGAGCAAGGCAGGCAGAAAGGGGCAGGAGTTCAGCCTGGAGTTCAGGCAGCAGGCACTGTTGCGAGCGGCCACAGAAGGGGTAACCACGGTGGCTCGTGATCTGGGGTTGCAGCCTGCCCAGCTGTACAGTTGGCGCGCCCAGGCGCGGCGGCACGACCAGGACGATCAGGCACAACGCTTGGAGTTGGCCGAACATGCACGGCTCAAACGTGAAGTGGCGCGGCTGGAGGAGGAGAACGCTTTC
>WNDX01000042.1 GCA_009914615.1 Herbaspirillum frisingense | reverse complement strand
TTTTTAGGAAAGCGTTCTCCTCCTCCAGCCGCGCCACTTCACGTTTGAGCCGTGCATGTTCGGCCAACTCCAAGCGTTGTGCCTGATCGTCCTGGTCGTGCCGCCGCGCCTGGGCGCGCCAACTGTACAGCTGGGCAGGCTGCAACCCCAGATCACGAGCCACCGTGGTTACCCCTTCTGTGGCCGCTCGCAACAGTGCCTGCTGCCTGAACTCCAGGCTGAACTCCTGCCCCTTTCTGCCTGCCTTGCTCTTGGTCATCGTCCACCTCCTATTGCGATAGTTAATCGCTTATAGGGGGGTCCGTGAAACGGGGGCAAGATCAGCCTTGTGCGCGCATGGCCATCGACGCCGCGGACAGGACGGCGTAACCGCAGGGGGGTGCAAATGATCGTAGTTCAGGACGGCTGACCGCAGCCCTCATCGGGTGGGCGCGCGGATACGCCCTCGCCCGACCCGCCGCTCACCGGCGAGTCATCCCGGTCGAATTCCAGATGGACATTCATGCTCATGCGCACGGCCTCCTGCCGCGCGCATGCGCCCCCGTATTGCCAACGCTCAGCCACTATGAAAATCCACGACCTGCCTCAAGACTTCGCCCCCATCGCCGGGGAAACCGACCGGCACATGCCAGCCCTCATCGGCGCCAGCGCTCCCGTGCCGGCCTGCGCTGCGGGCGACGATGAAACCGGCTATGCCTACCCGGAACATGCCACGCTGATGTCCACCACCGACACCGCCAGCGTGGTCACCTACGCCAACACCACCTTCCTCCAGGTCAGCGGCTTTGCGCGCGACCGCATCATGGGCCAGCCGCACAACATCGTGCGCCACCCGGACATGCCCAGGGAAGCCTTCGCCGACATGTGGTCCACGCTGCGCCGCGGCGACGCCTGGACCGCGCTGGTCAAGAACCGCCGCGCCGACGGCCGCCATTACTGGGTGCGCGCCAACGTCACGCCGATCCGCCGCGATGGTCAGGTGAATGGCTATCTCTCGGTGCGCACACGCCCGGCGCCGCAGGAAATCGCGGCCGCGGCGGCGCTCTATCGCGGCTTTCGCGAAGGCCGTGCGCGCGGCCTGCGTTTCCACAAGGGCCTGGTGGTGCGCCGTGGCCTGATGGCGTGGACCCGGCTGGGCCAGGTGATGCCGGTGCGCTGGCGTCTGCGCCTGGCGCTGAGCGGCGCGGCCGCGGCAGCGCTGTCGGCGCAATGGCTGGCGGCCGGCTCGCCGCTGGCCGTGGCCGCGGTGCTGCTGGCCGCGCTGGCAGTTGCCGGCTTCTGGCTGGAACGGCGCATCGCCCGACCGCTGGCCGGCGTGCTGGCCCAGGCCAAGGCGGTCGCCGCCGGCCAGCCCGGCGATGTACCGGGCATGAACCGGGTCGATGAAATCGGCCTGTTGCTGCGCGCGGTGAATCAGTCGGGGCTGAACCTGCGTGCACTGATCGATGACGTCTCGGCCCAGATCGGCGGCCTGGCCGAGGCCAATCAGCAGATCGCCGGCGACAACGGCGATCTGCGCCGCCGCACCGCCGACACCCACGCCCATCTGCAGGAAACCGCCGCTGCCGCCGAGCAGATGGCCTCGGCCGTGCAGCACAGCGCCGAAACCGCGCACGCCGCCCATGCGCTGGCGCAAGAGACCAGCAACGCCGCCGCGCGCGGCAGCGCGGTGGTGATGCAAGTGGTGCAGACCATGCACCAGATCGCCGATTCGTCGGAAAAGATCGGCGAGATCAACGGCCTGATCGACAGCATCGCCTTCCAGACCAATATCCTCGCGCTCAACGCCGCGGTGGAAGCAGCGCGCGCCGGCGAGGCCGGACGCGGCTTCGCGGTGGTGGCCAGCGAAGTGCGCAGCCTGGCCCAGCGCAGCGCGGGCGCGGCGCGCGCGATCAAGCAACTGATTGGCGAGAGCGTCGCCAAGAGCGAGGCCGGCGCCCGTCGCGCCGAACAGGCCGGCCAGGCGATGGAAACCATCGTGTCCGAGGTGCGCCGCGTAAGCACGTTGATCGGCGAGATCTCCACCAGCGCCACCGAACAGAGCCTGGGCGTGGCGCAGGTCAGCCAATCGGCGCTCAAGCTGGATCGCATGACCCAGCAGAACGCCGACATGGTGGAACACTCGGCCGCCGCCGTGGCCGACATGCAGGAACGCATGCGCACCTTGATGGAGGCGGTCGCCGTATTCGGCCGCCGCTGAGTTTTTACCGGCAGCAACTTCCTCCGGCGTTGCCCTTCCGGCAACGCCGCCTTTCTTCAGCCCCTCTTCAGCTTGCCGACAGGCGCCGCCGCTAGAATCGGCGGTTTCTCCTTACATCGACTTTTTTCGCGGGCGCACAATATCCCGGAAGATGATCCGTCTTCAGGGCATGCAGTCGATTTCCAACAATCAGGCAATGAGCGACAAGGACAGCGAGATTACCGCCACCGTACTGCGCGAGCGCACGCGGCTGGGCGGCTTCATCCGCCGCCGGGTGGCCGACGCCGGCGAAGCCGAGGACATCCTTCAGGATGTGTTCCACGAGTTCGTCCAGGCCTATCGCCTGCCCGAGCCGATCGAGCAGGTCAGCGCCTGGTTGTTCCGCGTCGCCCGCAACCGCATCATCGATCGCTTCCGCAAGAAGAAAGAGGAGCCGCTGGCCGATCCCGGCGACGTCGAAGACTTCGACGCGGCCGATGGCGCATGGCGGCTGGATCTGGTCCTGCCGGCCGGCGACGATGGTCCGGAGGCGGCCTATGCCCGCGCGGTGCTGCTGGAAACCCTGCAAGAGGCGCTCGACGAGCTGCCTGAAAAGCAACGCGAAGTGTTCGTCGCGCACGAGCTCGACGGCATCAGCTTCAAGGACATGGCGGCCGCCAGCGGCACCAGTCTCAACACCCTGCTGGCGCGCAAGCGCTATGCGGTCCTGCATCTGCGCGAGCGGCTGCAGGCGGTTTATGACGAATTGGAGATGTAATGGATCAGGATCAAATGGGGCCGCGCCGGCGTTTTCGCCTGCGCTTTCTGGTGAAGGCGATCTGCGTGCTGCTGTGCGTGGCGGTATTGGGCGCGGCGGTCATGCTGCTATGGAATTGCGTGGTGCCACCCATCTTCCCGGGCGCGGCAGAGATCGGCTACTGGCGCGCGCTGGGTCTGCTGGTGCTGTGCCGCATCCTGTTCGGCGGCTTCCGCGGCCATCATGGCGGCTGGCATGAAAAGAAACGCCGCATGCGTGCCCGTTGGGAATCCATGACGCCGGAAGAACGCGAACGCTTCCAGTCGCGCTTCCGCATGTTCGGCCGTTGCCGCGACCGGGAGCAATGATGGGCGCCGCTTTCCCGATGCAGGCCGCCAATTGCAAGCAGCCGCCCGGCATCATCGTGCCGGTGGTGAACCTGAAGCGCTGCGAAGGCAAGGCCGATTGCGTGCCGGTGTGCCCGGAAAACGTCTTCGAGGTGCGCCGCATCGACGATGCCGACTTCCAGGCGCTGGGCTTCATGAACCGCCTGAAACTGCGTGTGCACGGCATGCAGGTCGCCTATACACCCAATGCCGACGCCTGCCGCGCCTGCGGCCTGTGCGTCAAGGCCTGTCCGGAACATGCCATCACGCTGACCCGGCGCTGAGCGGCCTTCCTTTTCTCCCTACCCGACCGGAGGAAACATGATCCAGCCCCACCCCATCCGGCGCCGCCGCGTCGTCGTCGCCGGCGCCAACAGCCCGACCGGACGCCTGCTGCTCCTGCTGCTGCGCGACTCCGGCGTGCATGCCACCGCGCTGGTGCGCCAGCCGGCCACGCTGGTGGCCGATGAAGTGATCTGCAACTGGACCGGCAATCCGCAGAGCGCCGACGCCATCGCCGCGGCCGACGCCGTGGTGCTGTTGACCGGCGTGTGCGGCGCCGACCACTGGGCCGCCTACGAGCACGGCATGGTTGGCACCGCGCGCCGGGTAGCTCAGGCGGTGGGGGCACGTGGCACGCGGGTGGTGTATTTCTCTTCGCTGCTGGCCGATGCCGCTTCCGACAACTGGTACCTGCGTGCCAAAGGCATGACCGAACAGGTGCTGGGCGAATTGCCCGGCAGCGTGATCTTCCGCCTGGGTCCGGTGGTGCGCGGCAGCCCGCAGCCGCTGCCCTTCGAGCAGGCGCTGCTGAAGCAGGCGCCGGATGCGCCGGTGGTGCTGTACGGCGACCAGGCGCGTACCAGCCGGCCGATCAATCTGGGCGATGTGGCGACGGTAGCCGAATCCGCGGCGCTGGGCGCGGGACGATCGGGCATCTACGAACTGGGCGGACCGGAAGAACACAGCCTGGCGCAACTGGCCAGGCTGGCCAACGGCTGCGACGTGGCGGTGCGCACGGCGCCGCTGCAGACGCTGGCCTGCCCCCTGCTGCAACGCTCGGTCGGCGATCTGCTGGCGCGCATCGCCGCGCCGCGCGACGCCGATGCTGCAGCCGCCACGGCGGCGCAGTTCGGCTTGCGGCTCACGCCCCTGTCGCTGGCCTGGCCGCTGGACGAAATCGAAGCCTGAGCGAGGCCTGAGCGCGCAGCCCGAGCGTTCAGGGCTGCGGCACGGGCTGCGCACCGGCCAGCCAGTCGCGCTCTTGCAGACCGATGGGCCTAAAGGGATCGACGAAGGTGCCGGCCACCATCATGGCCAGCAACTGCGGCGCCGGCGGCACCATCGACAGGCGCGCGGCCAGCTTGTCGCGCACGAAGGGCAGCCAGGCCGAATCGGACTGGTAGAACGGCGTGAAGGCGGCCGACATCATCTGGAACGTCCGCACATGGCGGCGGCGCGAAGCGGCGTAGCGCGGCAGCGCTTCCTCGGGCGTGGCCGAGGTCTGCAAGGCATGCGCCAGCGCGCGCGCATCCAGCAGCGCCATGTTGGCGCCCTGCCCCAACTGCGGACTGGTGGAATGCGCGGCGTCGCCGATCACGGCCAGGCGCTCGCCATACGGCAGCGGCAAGGTGTGATGACCATAGCGCGCCAGCGTCATCTGCTCGAAGGAATCGATCTGCGCCAGATAGGGCTCGCACTCGGGCCATAGGCGATGAATGCCGTCCTTCCAGCTGGCGATGCCGGCGCGCTTCAGCGTCTCGGCCTCATCCGGCTTGGTGCTCCAGAAGAAGGCCACCATGGGATCCTCCCGCGGCGCCGGAAGGCCGATGGGCAGCACGCCTATCATGGTACTGGCGCGGCGATAGCGCTGCACCAGCGAATTCACCCCGAACGCCTCGCCCTGCCGCGCCCGCAGCGACACCCAGAAGGCGCCGTAGGGCAAGGGCCTGGGCTCGCAACTGCGCAGCGCATGCCGGCGTAGCCTGGAACGCGCACCGCTGGCATCCACCACCAGATCGAAGCCGCCCAGGCGGCGACCGTCATCGGTGGCCAGCCAGGCCTGGCCGCTGCCGTTCTCGACGCCGGCGATGTCATGCCCGGTATCGATCGCGATCCCCTCTTGCCGCACCGCCTCGAACAGCACGTCGAACAGCGCCGCCCGATGCACGGCGATGCCGTAGCGGCCACCCTTGATGGCGTCATAGCGCACATCCAGCACGGTGCTGCCGCTAAGGGCATCGGCGCCGTACAGGCGGTCGATGCGATGGCCCAGCGCGGCAATGCGCGGGAACAGTCCGAGATCGCCCAGCACGGTCAACCCCGTGGGTTGCAGGATCAGGCCGGAGCCGAGCGGCGCGGGCTGCACGAAGCGTTCGAACAGCGTGACGCGATGGCCGGCGCGCTTCAGGTACAAGGCCATGGCCAAGCCCGCCGGACCGGCGCCGGCAATGGCGACGTGTCGCGGCTTCATGCCGGCTCCATTGGGGAAAGATCAGGGGAGGAAAAAGGAATGGGGCGGCGCGGAATCAAAGGCACGTCTGGCTCTTTCTTTTTCTGAATGGGGGCAGCCGCCTCAGTCGCCGGTCTTGGTCCATGCCGGCGTCGTCTTATCCAGGAAGGCGCGCAAGCCCTCCCGGCCTTCGTCGGATGCGCGCAGATCGGCGATCACGCTGGCCGTGTATTCGGCCAGCTCGGGCGTGACCCGCAGCGGATTGGCGACCTGCGCCAGTTGCTTGGCCGCGCGCATGGCTTGCGGACCGTTGGCCAGCAACGTGCCCAGCATGTGCTCCACCTTGGCTTCCAGCTCGGAGGCCAGCACCACCTCATGCACCAGTCCCACGGCGGCGGCGCGGATCGCCGAGAAACGCTCGCCCGAGACGAAATAGCGGCGTGCCTGCGACACGCCCATCTTGGCGATCACATACGGGCTGATGGCGGCCGGCGCCAGGCCCAGCTTGACCTCGGACAGCGCGAAGAAGGCCGCCTCGGAAGCGATGGCGATGTCGCAGCAGGACACCAGTCCCACTCCGCCGCCCATCACCGCGCCCTGCACCTTGGCCACCGTCGGCGCCGGGAAGCTGTTCAAGGTTTCCATCAGCAGCGCCAGGTTGCGCGCGTCGCGCAGATTGTCCTCGCGCGAGGCATCGGCCATGCGCCGCATCCAGGCCAGGTCGGCGCCGGCGGAGAAGGATTTGCCGGTGGACGCCAACAGCAGCACGCGGGTGCGCGCGTCCTCCTTGGCCTGATTGATCAAGCCGATCAGGTGGGCGATCAGCTTGTCGTCAAAGGCATTGTGTACATCGGGACGATTCAGCGTGATAGTGGCCACGCCGCGGGTGTCGATGTCGAGATTTGCTGCCGCTGTCATGTGCGCTCCTGTTTTTGTCTCGCATTGCACCGTTTGCGGGCGGTGCGGGTTGCTGGGAGGATAGCGCAAAATGGCGGAGGGAAATGTTTTGCGGAAGACAAAGGGTATACGTCGGGACTGAAATAGCCGGTCGCAAGGGCAGATTGCCTGGTCAGCACATCGCCAGGTGACGCCATATAAAGAAGCCCGCGATGCGGACTTCCTCCTGGCCTGGATTGCAGACGGTGCACAAGCTGCGGCCTGCCAACGCCCGCTGCGCGAGCGAAGGATTCGCCCACGTGCCGCGGACCCGGTTTGGCTTGCGAGCGAAACCTTTCGAATCCCGCCGTGATGTATCAGCACATCGCTAGGTGCCGCCAAATAAAAAAGCCCGCAATGCGGGCTTGTTCTTCACTTGAATTACTGGAGGTACGCAAGCTAGGGCTCTCTAACGCCCGCTGCGCGAGCGAAGGATTCGCCCACGTGCCGCGGGCCCGGTTTCGCTTGCAAGCGAAACCTTTCGAATCCCGCCGCGATGTGCTCAGCACATCGCCAGGTGCCGCCAAATAAAAAAGCCCGCAATGCGGGCTCGTTCTTCACTTGAATTACTGGAGGTACGCAAACTAGGGCCCTCTAACGCTCGCTGCGCGAGCGAAGGATTCGCCCACGTGCCGCAGGCCCGGTTTCGCTTGCAAGCGAAACCTTTCGAATCCCGCCGCGATGTGCTCAGCACATCGCTAGGTGCCGCCAAATAAAAAAGCCCGCAATGCGGGCTTGTTTTATCTGGCGTCCCCTGGGGGATTCGAACCCCCGTACTCACCGTGAAAGGGTGATGTCCTAGGCCTCTAGACGAAGGGGACAAATCTGATACGGATACTGCCTTGTGTTGATTTACCTGACGACCGGCAACTGCCTGGTCCGTCACACCGCATGACATCTGCGGGTCGCTGGTGGAGGTAAGCGGGATCGAACCGCTGACCTCTTGCATGCCATGCAAGCGCTCTCCCAGCTGAGCTATACCCCCTGCGAAGTAAAAAGCCCGCTGATGCGGGCCTTATAAACAATCCGGATGACCGGATCATTTAAGCTGGCGTCCCCACGGGGATTCGAACCCCGGTACTCACCGTGAAAGGGTGATGTCCTAGGCCTCTAGACGATAGGGACATACAGGTGCTGCTAATTTCTACATCCAAGTTTCGCTTGGAATATCACCGCCGAACTACCGCGGGTCGCTGGTGGAGGTAAGCGGGATCGAACCGCTGACCTCTTGCATGCCATGCAAGCGCTCTCCCAGCTGAGCTATACCCCCTTGCGAAGAAGCGAGATTATGCAATACCTATTTTCAAAAGACAATATCTTTTTAAACAAAAAACCCTGATTTTTTTCAGACGTAGCCATTCAGACGCGCAGTCACCGTGTCGCGGCCAAACAGTTGCAGCACGGCGTCAATCGCCGGGGTCTGCAGCTGGCCGGCAACGATCAGGCGCAGCGGCATGGCCAGCTGCGGCATCTTCAGTTTGTGGGCGGCCAGCACTTCCTTGATCATCGGCGCGATCGCTTCCTTGGTCCATTCGACCGTGGCGCAGCGCTGCGCGAAATCGGCCAGCGCCGGCTTGATGGCGTCGGTGATGTGCTGCTCGACCAGCGCGGCGTCCGGCGCCGGCTGGCGGTAGAACATCAGCGATGCGGCGGCGATCTCGTTGACGGTATTGGCGCGGTCTTTCAGCAGCGCAATGACCGCATCCAGCGCCGGCGCGCCGTCGAAGACGGCGCCTTCCTTTTCCAGCAGCGGGCGCACCAGCGTCGCCAGGCGCGCGTTGTCGGCCAGCTTGATGTAGTGGTTGTTGAGCCAGTTCAGCTTTTCCGGATTGAATTGCGCCGCCGAGCTGGTCAGGTGGTCCAGGTCGAACCATTCGCAGAACTGCTGCATCGAGAAGATCTCGTCGTCGCCGTGACTCCAGCCCAGGCGCGCCAGGTAGTTCAGCATGGCCTCGGGCAGGTAGCCCTGGGCCGGGTAATCCATCACCGACACCGCGCCGTGGCGCTTGGACAGCTTCTCGCCGTCCGCGCCCAGGATCATCGGCACGTGGCCGTACTCGGGCAACGTGCCGCCCAGGGCCTTCAAGATGTTGATCTGGCGCGGGGTGTTGTTGACGTGATCGTCGCCGCGGATGACGTGAGTGATCTTCATGTCCCAGTCGTCCACCACCACGCAGAAGTTATAGGTCGGCGTGCCGTCCGGACGTGCGATGACCAGGTCGTCCAGCTCGCGGTTGGAGATGGTGATCGGGCCCTTGACCACGTCGTTCCAGGTGACGTCGCCCTCCAGCGGGCTCTTGAAACGCACCACCGGCTGGCGGCCTTCGGGAATGGCCGGCAGGGTCTTGCCCGGTTCCGGACGCCAGGTACCGTCGTAGCGTGGCTTTTCGCCGGCGGCGCGCTGGCGCTCGCGCATGGCTTCAACTTCTTCCGGCGAGCAATAGCAGTGGTAGGCGGTGCCCTGCTCCAGCATCTGCGCCACCACTTCGCGGTAGCGGTCCATGCGCTTCATCTGGTAGAACGGGCCTTCGTCGTGCTCCAGACCCAGCCATTGCATGCCTTCGATGATGGCTTGCACCGCTTCCGGGGTCGAGCGTTCCACGTCGGTATCTTCGATGCGCAGCACGAAGGTGCCGCCGAAGCGACGGGCATAGGCCCACGAGAACAGCGCGGTGCGGGCGCCGCCCAGGTGCAGATAGCCGGTGGGACTGGGGGCGAAGCGGGTACGTACGTTGGAAGCAGTCATGATCGGAAGTAAAAACCAAAACGGCCTTGGCATGCCAAAGCCGTCCAGCGGTCGATGTCGTCAATCGGAAAGCCTCTATTCTACCGCCTTTGACGGCCGTCACGCCATGCCGGGCGCCCGGCATCCCCGTGCGCAAACGAAAAAGCGGCGGGAAACCCTCCCCGCCGCTTTGACTGACCACGCCAGCTTGCCCGCAGGCATCGCTGGCCCGGGCCCATCCGTCTCAGTCGTTCTGCACCACGATGGTGGGGAACTTGCTGGTCATGTCCTTGGCCTTTTCCGCCACCTTCACCGCCACCTTGCGCGCGATCGCCTTGTAGATCTCGGCCACCTTGCCCTCTGGATCGGCCACCACGGTCGGCTTGCCGGAATCGGTCTGCTGGCGGATTTCCATGGTCAGCGGCAAGGCGCCCAGGAAGTCCACGCCGAAGTCGGCACACATCTTCTCGCCGCCGCCCACGCCGAAGATCGGTTCGGCATGGCCGCAGTTGGAGCACACGTGCATGCTCATGTTTTCCACGATGCCGAGAATGGGAATGCCGACCTTCTCGAACATGCGCAAGCCCTTGCGTGCATCCAGCAGGGCAATGTCCTGCGGCGTGGTGACGATCACCGCGCCGGTCACCGGCACCTTCTGAGACAGCGTCAGCTGCACGTCGCCGGTGCCCGGCGGCATGTCCACGATCAGGTAGTCGAGGTCGCGCCAGTTGGTCTGATCCAGCAACTGCTGCAGCGCCTGGGTGACGATGGGGCCGCGCCACACCATGGGCTCGTCGGGATCGATCATGAAGCCGATCGAAGACACTTGCAGGCCGTGGTTCTCCAGCGGCTCCATGGTCTTGCCGTCCTTGGTTTCCGGCTGGCCGGAGATACCCATCATCATCGGCTGCGACGGGCCATAGATGTCGGCGTCCAGGATGCCCACCTTGGTGCCTTCGGCGGCCAGCGCCAGCGCCAGGTTGACCGCGGTGGTGGACTTGCCCACGCCGCCCTTGCCGGACGCCACGGCGATGATGTTCTTGACGTTGCTCTTGAGCTTGATACCGCGCTGCACCGCATGCGCGACGATCTTGAAATATACGTTGGCTTCGACCGCGGCCACGCCCGGCAGCTTGCCCAGCGCCTCCGTCACCCGTTGGCGGATGGCCTCGATCTGGCTCTTGGCGGGATAGCCCAGTTCCACGTCCAGCAGCACGCGCGCGCCCTCGACGCGGATGTTCTTGGCTTCCTTGCCGCTGATCAGATCCTTGCCGGTATTGGGGTCGATCACCTGCAACAGGGCGGCCTTGATTTCTTCCACGGTGATGCTCATTGTTTCTCCTTGCTCAGAACCCGCAAGTCTAAACCAATCGCGCGTCGGCCGCCCTGTGCCGCGATCAAGGATGAGCCCGCGGCCAGCCGATTTCGCTTAACAAAACGGCAACTGCTGCGCCTGAACGGCCGTGACTGATAGAATGCTTCTCTTTCCCGCAATTTTCCTCTTCATTCACCTACCGCATCGTCCGTATTGCCAATGAGCACTTCAGCACCCCGCCAACTCTTCGTCACGACCGCACTCCCCTACGCCAACGGCGCGTTCCACATCGGCCACATCATGGAGTACATCCAGGCCGACATCTGGGTCCGGTTCCAGCGAATGCAGGGCAATGAAGTCCACTTCGTCGGCGCCGACGACGCGCACGGCGCGCCGATCATGATCGCGGCCGAAAAGGCCGGCATCACGCCGCAGCAGTTCGTGGCCAACATCGCCGCCGGCCGCAAGCAGTATCTCGACGGCTTCCACATCGCCTTCGACAACTGGAGCTCCACCGACAGCCCGGAGAACCATGAACTGTCGCAGGAGATCTACCGCGCCCTGCGCGACGACGCCAAGCTGATCTCGACCAAGACCATCGACCAGTTCTATGATCCGGTCAAGAACATGTTCCTGCCCGACCGCTACATCAAGGGCGAGTGCCCCAAGTGCGGCACCAAGGATCAGTACGGCGACTCCTGCGAGAACTGCAGCGCGGTCTATTCGCCGACCGACCTGAAGAGTCCCTACTCGACCCTGTCGGGCGCGACGCCGGTGATGAAGTCGTCCGAGCACTTCTTCTTCAAGCTGTCCGATCCCAAGTGCGTCGCGTTCCTGCGCGAATGGGCGCTAGACAACAACCGGCTGCAGCCGGAAGTGGCCAACAAGTGCCGCGAATGGCTGGACGGCGAAGGCGGCCTGGGCGACTGGGACATCTCGCGCGACGCGCCCTACTTTGGCATCGAGATCCCGGACGCGCCGGGCAAGTACTTCTACGTCTGGCTGGACGCACCGATCGGCTACCTGGCCTCGCTGAAGAACTACTTCGGCAAGACCGGCCGCGACTTCGACGCCTTCATGGCCGACGACAAGACCGAGCAGTACCACTTCATCGGCAAGGACATCACCTACTTCCACACGCTGTTCTGGCCCGCCATGCTCAAGTTCGCCGGCCGCAAGACGCCGACCAACGTGTTCGCGCACGGCTTCATCACCGTCTCGGGCGAGAAGATGTCGAAGTCGCGCGGCACCGGCATCTCGCCGCTGCGCTACCTGGACATCGGCATGAACCCGGAATGGCTGCGCTACTACATCGCCGCCAAGCTCAACGCCAAGGTGGAAGACGTCGATTTCAACCCGGACGACTTCGTGGCGCGCGTCAACGCCGACCTGATCGGCAAGTACGTCAACATCGCCAGCCGGGCGGCCGGCTTCATCGCCAAGCGCTTCGACGGCAAGGTATCCACGCAATGGGCCAGCGCCGACGATGCCTTCCTGGCCGGGCTGCGCGGCGTGGCCGATGACATCCGCGCGCTGTACGAGCAGCGCGAGTACGGCAAGGCCCTGCGCCTGGTGATGGAGCAGGCCGACATCATCAATGCCTACGTCGATGCCAACAAGCCCTGGGAACTGGCCAAGGACGCGGCCAAGGACGCGCAGCTGCACGAAGTCTGCAGCCGCCTGCTGGAAGCCTTCCGCATCCTCACCGCCTACCTGAAGCCGGTGCTGCCGCAGCTGGCGGCCCAGGTGGAAAGCTTCTTCAACGTGCAGCCCTTCCAGTGGAGCGACGTCGCCGTGCCGTTGGCCGACGGCCACGTGATCAACACCTACGCCCACCTGATGCAGCGCGTCGATCCCAAGATGCTGGATGCGCTGTTCGATGCACCCGAGCCGGCTGCTGCAGCCCCCGCCGCCGCGGAAAGCGCGATCGAGGAACTGGCGCCGGAAATCTCCATCGACGACTTCGCCAAGATCGATCTGCGCATCGCCAAGATCGTCAACTGCGAAGCGGTGGAAGGCTCGACCAAGCTGCTGCGCCTGACGCTGGACGCCGGCGAAGGGCGCACCCGCAACGTGTTCTCCGGCATCGCCTCGGCCTACAAGCCCGAGGATCTGGTCGGCAAATTGACCGTGATGGTGGCCAACCTGGCGCCGCGCAAGATGAAGTTCGGCGTGTCCGAAGGCATGGTGCTGGCGGCCTCGGCCAAGGATGAAAAAGCCAATCCGGGCATCTACGTGCTCAATCCGTGGCCGGGCGCCGAGCCGGGCATGCGGGTGCGCTGATCCGGACGGCAAGGGACAGGCAAGCAGGAGACGACGCCATGGAAATGCTGATACGCGAAGCCACCTCTGAAGACGCCCCGCTGATTGCGGAACTGACCCGCAGCAGCTGGGCCAATAAGGTGGCGCCCACTTCCTCCGGCCACCGCGAGGCGCCGGACCACGTGATCGAGGATCTGCAGCATGGCGGCGCCTTCATCCTGCTGCGCGGCGAGACGCCGGCCGGGTCGGTGCGCTGGCTGCCGCTGGATACCGAGATGGACGTCTGGGAAATCCGCCGCATGGGCATCGCCCCGGCTTTCCGCGGCGAGCGCTTGTCGCAGCATCTGATGGAAGCCCTGATCCACCGCGCGCAGTCGGCCGACGTGCGCGAACTGAGACTGGCGGTGCGCACCGACCAGGCGCAACTGGTGGACCTGTACGCCGCCTTCGGCTTCGAGATCGCGCCGGAACTGGAATATACCCGGGCCAATCCGCAAGAACCCTCGCCTATCGTGATGCGCAGGATGATGCGGCATTGATGCCGCATGGCGTCGTGTTGAACGGCGCTGCCAGTGTCCTAACGAAAGCCAGGATCGCGCATCGT
Source organism: Herbaspirillum frisingense (assembly GCA_009914615.1). Classification (GTDB taxonomy): domain Bacteria; phylum Pseudomonadota; class Gammaproteobacteria; order Burkholderiales; family Burkholderiaceae_D; genus Herbaspirillum; species Herbaspirillum frisingense_B. The sequence goes on along the minus strand of WNDX01000042.1, from coordinate 17,499 downwards.
TCGACCTGTCGTGGCATGCGACAAACGACACTGGATCCCGGCCTTCGCCGCGACGACGGAGCAGAACTAACGGGCACGACCGATATCGCTGGTGGCCATGATCAACGTAGCGCGCTTATCTGCGCAGCACCTGGCTATTGCCACTAACCGCCCCAAAAAAAATCTGCCGTCATCCTGACGAACGTCAGGAGCCAGGGGCGTTTGCCGCATGCAGAGACAGGCTGAACGAGGCTGGATACGGCCCCTCGCCTGGACGATGACTCATCCTCGGAAGGAAGCCGTCTCCCTCAACGCCGGTGATCCAGCATCCTCGCCACCGCCTCCCCCGCCAGCTGTATCACCGACACCAGCGCGATCAGGATCACGATCACCTCGAACATCACCCGCGTCTCGTAGCGTTCATAACCGTAGCGGATCGCCAGGTCGCCCAACCCGCCGGCGCCCACCGCGCCGGCCATGGCCGAGGCGTTGATCATGGCGATCACGCTCACCGTCATGCCGCCGACGATGCCGGGCAAGGCTTCCGGCAACAGCACATGGCGCACGATGTGCCAGCGCCGGCAGCCCATGGCGCGCGCCGCTTCCACCAGGCCGTGGTCGACCTCGTTGAGCGAGACCTGGGCGATGCGCGCATAAAAGGGAATCAGGTTCACCGTCAGCGGCACCACCGCCGCCCAGGTGCCCAGCGTGGTGCCGACCAGCAAGCGCGTGACCGGCAGCAGCGCCACCAGCATGATGATGAAAGGCACCGCCCGAAAGACGTTGACCGTCACCGACAGCGCGCGGTGCAGGCGCGGCCTGGGATAGAGATTGTGGCGCGCCGTCACGGTCAGCACCACCGCCAGCAGCAGGCCCAGCGAGATCGCCAGCAGCGCCGAGGCGCCCACCATGAGCAGGGTTTCGAAGAAGGCCTGGAAATATTTATCAAGCGCTGGCAGGGACATAACCGATGACCTTGATCTGGCCGGCGCCGTGGCCGTCCTCGAAGTGAGCGCGTACGCGCGGCAAGCCCTGCGCCGGCAGCGCCACCAACAGCTCGCCCTGGGCATGGCCACGGATGCGGTCGAGGCCGCCGTGGATCAGCGTGGCGTCCGGGCCGAACCGGGCCAGCGCCTGCAGGCTCACGCCCTGGGGCCGCTCGGCGCCGCTGAAATGCAGGCTGACCACGGCCTTGCCGGGCGCGCCCCGCAAATCGTCCACCAGTTGCGCCGCCAGATCCGGCGGCACCCCATGCAGCAAGGGCCGCAGCAGCGCACGCGTGGCCTCGGCCCGGGGATGGCCGAACACTCGCCACACTTCGCCCAGCTCCACCGCCCTGCCCTGGTCCAGCACCAGCACGCGGTCGCAGATTTCGCGGATCACCGCCATGTCGTGCGTGATCAGCACCACCGTCAGGCCCATCGCCGCGCTGACCTCGCGCAGCAAGGCCAGGATGGATTGCGTGGTTTCGGGATCGAGCGCCGACGTGGCTTCGTCGCATAGCAGGATTTCCGGCTCGTGCACCAGTGCGCGGGCAATGCCGACGCGCTGCTTCTGGCCGCCCGACAGCTTGGCCGGATAGACGTCGGCCTTGTCGGCCAGCCCGACCAGATCGAGCAAGGCGTCCACCCGCTCGCGGATGCGCCGTGGCGAGGCGCCGGCCACGCGCAGCGGCAGGCCGACGTTTTCGCGCACCGTCTTGGCCGAGAGCAGGTTGAAATGCTGGAAGATCATGCCGACGCGGCAGCGCAAGGCCACCAGCGCATCCTCGTCGAGCGCGCCGACGTCGGCGCCGTTGACGCTTACCGCTCCCTCGGTCGGCAGCTCCAGCGCATTGATGGTGCGCAGCAGGGTCGACTTGCCGGCGCCGCTGCGGCCGATGATGCCGAAGATCTCGCCGCGCCTGACCTCAAACGTCACGTCGCGCAGTGCCTGCACCTCGCCCGCCGCCGCCGCGTAGCGCTTGCCGACCGCGCGGAAGCTCACATGCGCGCCGTCCGGCAACGCCGCTTCCGCCTGCGCAGTTTGCAGCGTCTGCGGGCGCCGCGCCGGCAAGCGGATGCCGGCGCGGATCAGGGCTGCGAAGCTCAAAATACCGGTACCACCGAACCGCCGAACTGCTTCTGGATGAACTGGCGCACTTCTTCGGACTGATAGGCCTTGACCAGCGGCGCGACCCAGGCGGCGTTCTTGTCCTGCTCGCGCACCACGATGATGTTGACGTAGGGATTGTGCTCGCGCTTCTCGACCGCGATGCCGTCGCGGGTGGCGATCAGGCCGGCCTGGTAGGCGAAGGTGTTGACGATGGCGGCGGCATCGACGTCCTCCAGCGAGCGCGCCAGCACCACCGAGGCGCTTTCGATCAGGTTGATCTTCTTCCTGTAGCCGGTGATGTCGGTCAGCGAAGCGGTGCCGGTGTAGGGATCGAAGCCCTCGCGCAGCGTGATCAGGCCGGCGTCGCGCAGCACCACCAGCGCGCGGGTCTGGTTGCTCGGGTCATTCGGAATGGCGACCTTGGCGCCCTCCGGCAAGTCCTTGATGGCCTTGTACTTCTTCGAATAGAAGGCGATCGGCGAGATATAGGTGTCGCCCACCACGGCCAGCTTGTAGCCGCGCTGCTTGATCTGGTCGCGCAGGAAGGGAATGTGCTGGAAGGAGTTGGCGTCCAGGTCGCCGTTATTGAGCGCCTCGTTGGGGCTGGCCGCGCCGGAGATCACCACGGGCTGCACATTCAGGCCATTCTTTTTCGCCACCTGGGTGACGACTTCCCAGATCTGCTCGTCGGTGCCGCCGCGCACGCCGACCCGCAAGGTCTTCTGGTCGGCCGCCTGCGCCAGGCCGGCAAGGGAAAACAAGGCGACCGCGATCAGGGCGCGCACGCGAAAGCGAGGAGTCATGGCTGTTCCTTCATTGGAGTTGTGGCGTCGCCCCTGGTGTCACAGGGCGCCGGGAAAGCCAAGTGTAGGGACGCGCCCGGCGCCGACCAACGAAGGAATCCGCATGTCCTTATGCGCGGCGGCTGCCCTCGCCATGCCGTCCATGGCTGTCGCCGGCGTCGGCCGGAACGGCTTTCCACAACGAAAGAACATCCGTTCATCAAGCTGTAACAAAAGCTCATTATCATCGCCGCCATGCTGTCAGACGGGGCCGGATCGCCGCTGCTTGCCGGGTGCAAGCAGCCATCGTTGCCGAACATCAACACTCATCATTGTTGTCCAAACAAGAAAATGGCTAACGGGGATCGCCAAGAAACCGCCTACATGGCCGTGCGCGTCGCGCGCCTGTACTACTTCCAGAACATGACCACCGCCGCCATCGCGGAGGAGATCGGCACCTCGCGCGCCACGGTCTCGCGCCTGCTGTCCTTCGCGCTCGACCGCGGCCTGGTCGAGATCCGCGTGCACGATCCGCAGGAGGTTTCCGGCAATCTGGAAACCGCCATCGCCGAACGCTACCAGTTGCGCTCCATCCAGGTGGTGCCGGTGGCAGCCGCGGCCACCGAGAAGGAAACCATGCAGCGCGTGGCCGCCCACGCCGCCGCCTACGTCAGCTCGCTGGTGGCGCCGTCCACCGTGATCGGCCTGGCCTGGGGCACCACCGTGGCCGAGATCGCCGACAAGCTGCTGCCCAAGCAGGTGCATGACGTCGATGTCGTGCAACTGAACGGCTCCGGCACCGGCACCAATTTCGTCAACACTTTCGGCGAATCCATCGTCTCGCGCTTCGCGCAGAACTACGGCGCGCGCGCCCACCATTTCCCGGTCCCGGCCTTCTTCGATTACGCCGACACGCGCAGCGCGTTGTGGCGCGAAAAGAGCATCAAGGCGATCCGCGCGCTGCAGGACAGCGCCTCCATCCTGCTGTTCTCGATCGGCGCCGAAGCCACCGGCAGCTACATCCACACCGCCGGCTACCTGGGCGACGAGGAACGCCAGATCATCCGGGACCAAGGCCTGGTGGGCGACATCGCCACCGTGTTCTTCCGCGAGGACGGCAGCTGGCGCGACATCGCCCTCAACGCACGCAGCAGCGGCCCCGACATGGATTGCTTCCAGCGCGCCGAGCACTCCATCTGCGTGGTGTCCGGCAAGGGCAAGATCCCCGGCCTGCGGGCAGCGCTGCAAGGCGGCTTCATCAACGAACTCATCATCGACGAACCGAGCGCGCGCCTGCTGGTCGAGCAGATCCGCGCCGCCGACGTCAAGGAAGCCAACGCATGAACCAGCAAGGCCTGTACGACATCCTGGTGATCGGCGGCGGCATCAACGGCGCCGGGGTGGCGCGCGATGCAGCCGGGCGCGGGCTGTCGGTGGCGCTGTGCGAGCAGAACGATTTCGCCGGCGCGACTTCCTCGGCCAGCACCAAGCTGATCCACGGCGGCCTGCGCTATCTCGAATACCACGAGTTCCGCCTGGTGGCCGAAGCGCTGTCCGAGCGCGAACACCTGCTGGACATCGCGCCGCACATCGCCTGGCCGCTGCGCTTCGTCATGCCGCACGTGGAAGGCCTGCGCCCGCGCTGGATGATCCGCCTGGGCCTGTGGCTGTACGATCACATCGGCGGCCGCATCAGCCTGCCCAGGTCGCGCGCGCTGCGGCTGGACCGCATGGCGCAGGCCAGCGGCCTGAAGCGCGACATCACGCGCGGCTTCGCCTATTCCGACGCCTGGGTGGACGATGCCCGGCTGGTGATCTTCAACCTGCTATCGGCGCAGGAGCACGGCGCCGAGATCATGCCGCGCACCCGCCTGGAAAGCGCCCGGCGCATCGAAAGCCAGGACGGCGGCGAACGCCATTGGCTCTGCACGCTGGAAGACATGCCGACCGGCGAACGCCGCAGCGTGCGCGCCCGCGCCCTGGTCAATGCCGCCGGCCCGTGGGTGGCGCAGATGGATCGCCAGCTCAATGCCCAGGACGGCGACGGCCGGCACGCCGCCGTCAAGCTGGTGCGCGGCAGCCACATCGTGGTGCCGCGACTGTTCTCCGGCGAGCATGCCTATATCCTGCAAAACGATGACAAGCGCATCGTCTTCATGATCCCTTACGAAGAGCGCTACACCCTGATCGGCACCACCGACGTGCCGCAGCAGAACATGGACAAGGGCGCGCGCATCAGCGCCGAGGAAGAGCAATACCTGCTGCGCGCCGTCAACCGCTATCTGGAACGGCCGATCGCCGCGCAGGACATCGTCTGGCGCTACGCCGGGGTGCGCCCGCTGTTCGACGACGAGGCTGACAATCCCTCCGCCGTCACCCGCGACTACACGCTGGTGCTGCAGGAGCAGCACGGCCTGCCCTGCGTCTCGGTGTACGGCGGCAAGATCACCACCTATCGCCGCCTGGCCGAATCCGTCATGGACAAGCTGGCGCCGTGGACCCGCGAGCGCGCACGCCGGGCCCGCTGGACCGCCACCGAAGCCTTGCCTGGCGCCCGTTTCCGGCGTTCGGATCGCGCGCGTGAGGTGGAACAGCTGCAACGGAAATATGAAAGCCTGGACCCGCGCTACCTGACCCGCCTGTTCGCGCGCCACGGCCTGAACAGCCACATCGTGCTGGGCGGCGCGCAAACCCCGGATGGACTGGGACGCGACTTCGGCGGCGGACTGACCCAGCGCGAGGTGGAATACCTGGTCATGCACGAGTGGGCGCGTACCGCCGACGACGTGCTGTGGCGCCGAACCAAGTGCGGCCTGCACATGAACGAGGAAGACCGGCAAGCCTTCCGGGACTGGTTCGCCGACGCCATGGCCGCACGCCTGGGCCAGATACAAGCGCAACGGGATGCTGCTTCACCCGCAATGTGAAAACGATTACAGCCTCCGGCCGCATGCGCGATGGTGCAAGGGTGCAGTGGCGCCGGAGACATGAACAACGGGCAAAACAAGGACGACGCAATGGCAGCAATTTCCTTGCAGGGGATCACCAAGAACTGGGGCGAAGCGCAGGCGGTCAAGGGTATCGATTTCGCGGTGAAATCGGGCGACTTCACCGTGCTGCTGGGGCCGTCGGGCTGCGGCAAATCGACCACGCTGCGCCTGATCGCCGGACTCGACATGCCGAGCGCGGGCACCATCCGCATCGGCGAGCGCGACGTCACCCGGCTGCCGCCGGCGCAGCGCAAGATCGCCATGGTGTTCCAGTCGTATGCGCTGTTCCCGCACCTGAACGTGCGCGACAACATCCTGTTCGGCGTGCGCGTGCGCAAGGAGCCGAAGCAGGATTTCGCGCCGCGCCTCCAGCGCGTGGCCGATATCCTCGGCCTGTCGCATCTGCTGGAGCGCCGCCCAGGCCAGCTCTCGGGCGGCCAGCAACAGCGCGTGGCGCTGGGACGCGCGATCATCGCCGACGCCCCGGTATGCCTGATGGACGAGCCGCTGTCCAACCTCGATGCCCAGTTGCGCCAGGAAATGCGGCGTGAGATCCGCGCGCTGCAGCAGCAATTGAACATGACCATGATCTACGTCACCCATGACCAGACCGAGGCGATGAGCATGGCCGACCAGGTGATCCTGCTGCGCGACGGCAGGATTGAACAGAACGCGCCACCGGCCGAACTGTATGCGCAGCCGGCCAGCGCCTTCGCGGCGCGCTTCATCGGCACGCCGCCGATGAACATCCTGTCGCTGGCGCCGGTCGCGGGCGGCTTGGCCCTCGAAGGCAGCGACGCGCCGGTGATCGCCGCCGGCAACGGCGACGAACCGTGGCAACTCGGCCTGCGTCCGGAACACATCCGCCTGGACGCCGCCGGCGCGGCGGCGGTGGTGGAAACCATCGAATACTTCGGCGCCGACACCATCGTCGGCGCCCGCATCGGCAGGGCCTCATTGCTGGTGCGCGCGCCCGGCCAACTGGCGCTGCGCGCCGGCGACCAGGTGCGGCTGTCGTGGGACACGGCCCATCAATATTTCTTCGACAGGCAGACCGGGATGCGACGCCATCCCCGATAAGGTCCGGATGCAAAAACCGGCAGAGAGAGACGTCAACAATAGCAAGCACCAAATTGCAGTCAACTTTTCAACCTCATGGGAGAGATGCAACATGCGCAGAGCAATTCTGAAATCCGTGGCCGCCCTGGCCGTCAGCGCCGCCTTCGGCGTCAGTGCTTTCGCCGCCAATCCGGTCGAAATCAGTTTCTACTACCCGGTCGCCGTCGGCGGCGCCGTGACCAAGACCATCGACAGCATGGTGGCCGACTTCGAGAAGGCCAATCCGGACATCAAGGTCAAGGCGGTCTATGCCGGCACCTACCAGGAAAGCATCGTCAAGGCGCTGACCGCCTTCAAGAGCGGCACCCCGCCGACGCTGGCCGTGCTGCTCTCGACCGACCTGTTCACGCTGATCGATGAAAACGCCATCGTGCCCATCGACAGCCTGGCCGGCAGCGCCGAGGACAAGAAGTGGATCGACGGCTTCTACAAGGGCTTCATGGAAAACAGCCAGACCGGCGGCAAGACCTGGGGCATCCCCTTCCAGCGCTCGACCATCGTGATGTACTACAACAAGAACCTGTTCAAGGAAGCCGGCCTGAACCCCGAGAAGGCGCCGGCCAGTTGGGCCGAGATGGTCGATGCCGCCAAGAAGCTGACCAAGCGCGACGCCTCGGGCAACGTCAGCCAGTGGGGCGTGAAGATCCCCTCGACCGGCTTCGGCTACTGGATGTTCCAGGCCATGGCGGCGTCCAACGATACGCTCCTGATGAACAGCGCCGGCACCAAGACCTACTTCGACAAGCCGGGTTCGGTGCAAGCCCTGCAGCACTGGGTCGACCTGACCACCAAGGACAAGGTGATGCCGGCCGGCTCCATCGAATGGGGCACCACGCCCAAGGACTTCCCGGAACAGAAGGCCGCCATGGTGTGGACCACCACCGGCAACCTGACCAACATCCGCAGCAACGCCAGCTTCCCGTTCGGCGTGGCCATGCTGCCGGGCATCAAGCATCCGGGCAGCCCGACCGGCGGCGGCAACTTCTACGTCTTCAACAAGACCTCGCCCGAAGAACAGAAGGCCGCGATGAAGTTCATCCGCTTCGCCGCCGAACCGGCGCGCGCCGCCCAGTGGTCGATCGCCACCGGCTACGTGGCGCCGCGCCAGGATGCCTGGGATACCCCGGAAATGAAGAAGTACCTGCAGGACGTGCCGGCCGCCGACGTGGCGCGCGAGCAGATGAAGTACGGCGTGGCCGAACTGTCCACGCATGACAATCAACGCGTGACCAAGGCGCTGAACGACAACCTGCAGGCCGCCCTGTCCGGCACCAAGACGCCGGAAGCCGCCCTCAAGGAGGCCCAGCGCGAATCGGACCGCATCCTGCGTTCCTATGGCCGCTAAGCCGCGGTAAGCGTACTGCCGCAACCAGCATCCCACCTGTGCCCATGCCATCCCGGGCGCCGGCGGGATGCGGTGTCAGACCGACATCAACGTGTGTCACTATTTCCGGCGCAGCGCGGCTGCGTCCTTGCCCGTCCTCATCGATGGGCGCAAAGGTTGCCGATGAACCGTACCCATTCTTTCGTCACGCCCTGGCTGCTGCTGTTGCCGGCCCTGACGCTGCTGGTCGCCTTCACCCACTACCCGGCGCTGGCGACGATCTGGCACAGCTTCTTTTCCACGCCCAAGGGCGCCAATCCGGCGGTCTTCGTCGGCCTGGAAAACTATGCGCTGATGGCGGACGACCCGGTATTCTGGCGCGCCTTCTTCAACAACCTGTGGTTCGCGCTGGGCACCATCCCGGCCTCGATCGCGCTGGCCATCCTGATGGCGCTGTGGGTCAACGACCGGCTGGCGGGCCGCAGCCTGCTGCGCCTGGCGTATTTCACGCCGACCGTGCTGCCGATGATCGCGGTGGCCAATATCTGGCTGTTCTTCTACACCCCGCAATACGGCCTGCTGGAGCAGATCACCGGCGCCCTCGGCCTGCCCTCGCGCAACTGGCTGGGCAATCCGGATACCGTGCTGGGCGCCATGATGGTAGTGGCGATCTGGAAGGAAGCCGGCTTTTTCATGATCTTCTACCTGGCCGCGCTGCAACAGATCCCGCCGGTGCTGGCCGAGGCCGCGGGCCTGGAAGGCGCCACGCGCTGGCAGTTCTTCTGGAAGGTGCAGTTTCCGCTGCTGATGCCGACCACGCTGTTCGTGCTGATCAACGCGTTGATCAATTCCTTCCGCCTGGTGGATCACATCGTGGTGATGACCAAGGGCGGCCCGGACAACGCCAGCTCGCTGCTGCTGTACTACATCTATGAAGTCGGCTTCGCCTTCTGGGATTCGTCCTACGCCGCCGCGCTGACCGTGGTGCTGCTGGCCATGCTGGGCGTCATCGCCTTCGTCAAGTTCCGCATCCTCGACCGCAGGACCCACTACCAATGATTTCGCAGACTTCCAATCCCTTCGGCGAGCGCAACCGGACGCTGGAAACCGTGTCGGCCTGGGTGCTGGGCCTGCTGTGGCTGCTGCCGCTGCTGTATGCGCTATGGACGGCCTTCCATCCGGCCGAATTCGCCACCCGCTTCGCGCTGGACGCGCCGCTGACGCTGAAGAACTTTGCCAATGCCTGGGACGCCGCGCCCTTCCCGCGCTACTTCCTCAACACCTTTTTGCTGGTGAGCATGATCCTGGTCGCGCAGATGGTGCTGGCCACGCTGGCCGCCTATGCCTTCGCGCGCTTCGAATTCCGCGGCAGCAACCTGATGTTCATGCTGGTGCTGCTGCAACTGATGGTGATGCCCGACATCCTGATCGTGGAGAACTACAGCACCATGAACCTGCTGGGCCTGCGCGACACCATCCTGTCGATCGGCCTGCCCTACTTCGCCTCGGCCTTCGGCATCTTTTTGCTGCGCCAGACCTTCAAGACCGTGCCGCGCGAACTGGACGAAGCGGCCACCTTGGAAGGCGCCTCGGCGCTGCAGATCCTGCTGCAGGTGTACGTGCCGCTGGCCAAGCCCATCTACATCGCTTTTGGGCTGGTGTCGATCAGCACGCACTGGAACAATTTCCTGTGGCCGCTGATCGTCACCAATTCGGTCGAGTCGCGCCCGCTGACGGTGGGCCTGCAAGTATTTTCATCGACCGACCAGGGCGTGGACTGGTCCATCATCACCGCCGCCACCCTGATGACCTCGGCGCCGCTGCTGCTGGCCTTCCTGCTGTTCCAGCGCCAGTTCGTGCAGTCCTTCATGCGCGCCGGCATCCGCTGACAACGATATAAACGATATTCCCGACGGGTCCGCAGAGGCCCGCGTCCCGCCACGAGCAGACGCAACGACAGACCATCCGCAACAGTCAAGGAAGACCAATGAAACTCATCAGCTGGAATATCCAGTGGGCCCGCGGCATCGACGCCCGCGCCATGGGCGATTTCGAGGTGCTGTGCCTGCAGGAGGTGGGCGCCAATTATCCGGCCCCGGGCCTGGCCGGCAGCGCCGGTGAAAACCAGTTCGAGCAGTTCGCGCAACTGCTGCCGGACTTCACCGCGGTGCCCATCGCCGGCGTCGATGTGATCGCCGCCGACGGCGGCCGCCGCTGCTTCGGCAATATGGTGCTGTCGCGCTATCCGGTGTTGCGCGTGCTGCGTCATCAACTGCCGTGGCCGGTCGATCCCGACGTGATCAGCATGCCGCGCACGCTGCTGGAGGTGACGCTGGACACGCCGCTGGGGCCGCTGCGCGTGATGAACACGCACCTGGAGTATTACTCGCTCATCCAGCGCAAGGCCCAGGTCGAGGCGATCCGCCGCTGTCATGAAGAGACCTGCCAGCGCGCCGCCGGCGAGATGGCGGCCGACCGCCGCGGCTCGCCCTACCACGCCTTCCCGCATGCGAGCAAAACCATCCTGACCGGCGACTTCAATTTGCGCCAGGACGATCCGCTGCATGCACGCCTGCAAGCGCCATTCACCGGCCGCGACGGCCAGGCCGCGCCGCATGTGCCGCGCCTGGTCGATGCCTGGACGCACCTGCACGGCGCCCGCCCGCATCCGATCACCGCAGGCCTGTACGACCGCGAACAATGGCCGGAAGCCTTCACCTGCGACTTCATCTTCGCCAGCGAAGACCTGCTGCATGAGGTACGCGGCTTGGCGGTGGACGGCCACACGCAAGCCTCGGATCACCAGCCGCTGCTGCTGGAGCTGGGATGAAGCCGCTGGCCCAGATGCCGCGCACCCGGATCGCCACCGTCTTCACCGACATCGACGACACGCTCACGACCGACGGCAAGCTGAGCGCGCAAGCCTATGAAGCACTGGAAGAATTGCAGCGCGCCGGCATGCGCGTGATCCCCGTGACCGGCCGCCCGGCCGGCTGGTGCGACCAGATCGCGCGGCTGTGGCCGGTGGATGGCATCATCGGCGAGAATGGCGCGCTCTACATGTGGCACGACGCCGGTACCGGCAAGCTGCGCACGCGCCACCTGCTGGACGAGGAAAGCCGCGCCGGCAACGCCGCCCGCCTGGTCGAGGTGCGCCGGCGCATCCTGCAGGAGGTACCGGCCTGCGCGGTGGCATCCGACCAGTTCTGCCGCCAGTACGACCTGGCCATCGACTTCTGCGAGGATGTTCCGTCGCTGCCGCACGAGGCGGTCGAACGCATCGTGCGCATCATGGAAGAATCGGGAATGACGGCCAAGATCAGCTCCATCCATGTCAACGGCTGGTTCGGCGATTACGACAAGCTGTCGATGGCGCGCCTGATGATGCGCGAGCGCTATGGATTGGACCTGGCTGACGGCGCCGAACGCCTGCGCTGCGTGTTCGCCGGGGACTCACCCAACGATGCGCCGATGTTCGCCTACTTTCCGCTCTCGGTGGGCGTGGCCAATGTGAAAAGCTTCAGCGGCCGGCTGGCGCATGAACCACGCTTCATCACTGCCCGGCCTTTTGGCGCCGGCTTCGCGGAACTGGTGCGGCATCTGCTGACGCGACATTGAAGCGCGCGGCCGGCGGCGTGCCCACGCGATGCAGCAAGGCCGGAGTCCTTGATGGTCTGTGTGGTTAGTCGGTCTGGTGGCGGGGCAGGATCTGAATCTATGACCTTCGGGTGATGAGCCCGACGAGCTGCCGGACTGCTCCACGGTTCCATAAAGGCCAGCCTTGTTTCTCTTGACGCGATGAAGGCGCGCTCAGTGCCCTGACAATTCCGAGATCGAGGTGCGCACCACGGTCTTCGAATCCATGTCGAAATGGACGTTGAACAGGCGGTCTTCGTGAACGTGGTGGTATTTCCAGTCCCACACTTCCTCGTTCTTGCGCGCGAACTGCACTACGCTGCGCGGCCGGCCGAACTGCCGGCGCACCTCGTCGGCGCTCATGCCCGGGCGGATCGTGTCGAAATGCTCTTGCGTCAGTACCTGGGTGTAGTCGATCAGGGTGCCGGAGGCACCGATGGCGAACATCCAGGTGCGGATGCCTTCTGGCCCCTTGGGGTACTCCAACGTGCGGGCGCCCTTGCCGTCGTCCCAGACGGTGGCCGGCTGGCCCATGACGCCGCGCACGTCGGCCTCGCTGGAAACGCCCTTTTGCAGCTTGTCCAAGCCGAACTCCTCGATGGGATTGCCGTTGCGATCGCAGCCAAACATTGCCAAAGCGGCAACCAAAGCCCCGGCGCCTGCCGCGCAGCGGCGGATAAGATGAAGAAAACGAAGAAAACGCACGCTCATGGAATTGATTATCCCTGATAAAGACAAGGTAAAATACGGCCTCTGCGTTTTATTCGGCCTGAAAAATCATGCTCTTCGGAAAAAAGACCACTTACGTATCTGAAATCACCCAGTTCATCGACGAACTGAAGCAAAAGAATCCGAAGCTGGAAGAGTCGCAGCGCGCCGGCCGCGCCCTGTTGTGGGACAAGGAACCCATCGATCTGGACAAGACCGCCCGCGACAAGGCTTCGCGCGTGGCCCAGCAACCTTACGTCTATCAAAACCACTAATCCCGCATGTCGCAGAACCCTGGCAGCGATCCGGCCAACCAGCCCGGACCGGAACGCAATGCCGACGCCATCGAGATCACGCCCGCCGGTCAGCAGGACACCACTCCCGACGTAGTCGATGGCGTGGCGCTGGCCAAGCTGTACGGCGAACCGCTGTTTCAGCTTCCCAATGATCTGTATATCCCGCCGGATGCGCTGGAAGTCTTCCTGGAAGCCTTCCAGGGACCGCTCGACCTGCTGCTGTACCTGATCCGCAAGCAGAACTTCAACATCTTGGACATTCCGCTGGCGCAGGTCACCGCCCAGTATCTGGAGTACGTCGAGCAGATCCGCAAGCAGAACCTGGAGCTGGCGGCCGAATACCTGCTGATGGCGGCCATGCTCATCGAGATCAAGTCGCGCATGCTGCTGCCGGCCAAGAAGGCCGACACCGGCGAGGAAGCCGAGGATCCGCGCGCCGAGCTGGTGCGCCGCCTGCTGGAATACGAACAGATCAAGCTGGCCGCGCAGGAGCTGGACCAGTTGCCGCAGGTCGGCCGCGACTACGTGCGCACCCAGGTGCATATCGAGCAGACCGTGGTCACGCGCTGGCCCGAGGTCAACATGGATGACCTGAAGGCGGTCTGGGCCGATATCCTCAAGCGCGCCAAGCTGACCGCGCACCACCACATTAGCCGCGAGGAACTGTCGGTGCGCGAGCACATGACCGGCATCCTGCGCCGCCTGCAGACCGCGCGCTTCGTCGAGTTCTCCGACCTGTTCGAGCCCTCGCGCGGCGTGCCGGTGGTGGTGGTCAACTTCATCGCCCTGCTGGAGCTGGCCAAGGAAACGCTGATCGAAATCACCCAGGCCGAAGCCTTCGCGCCTATCTATGTCAGACTGTCGTACTCGCCAAGCTGATCCGGCGACCCGCGGCGTGCAGATGCGCGCTGCCGGCTGACGCCGGGCGGCTGCGCGCCGCCCTCCAACCAGAGAACCCCGCATGAAAATCATTTCCTCGATCGAAGAACTTCGCGACCATCTGCGCGGCCAACTGCGCACCGCCTTCGTCGCCACCATGGGCAACCTGCACGAAGGCCATCTCTCGCTGATGCGCCTGGCGCGCACCCACGGCGACCCGGTGGTGGCCTCGATCTTCGTCAACCGCCTGCAATTCGGCCCCAACGAGGACTTCGACAAATACCCGCGCACCTTCCAGGACGACGTCGCCAAGCTGGAAAAGGAAGGCGTCTATGTGCTGTTCGCGCCGACCGAAAAGGATATGTATCCGGAACCGCAGGAATACCGCGTGCAGCCGCCCAACGACCTGGGCAACATCCTGGAAGGCGAATTCCGCCCCGGCTTCTTCACCGGCGTATCGACCGTGGTGATGAAGCTGTTCTCCTGCGTGCAGCCGCGCGTGGCGGTGTTCGGCAAGAAGGATTATCAGCAGTTGATGATCGTGCGCAACATGGCGCGCCAATTCGCGCTGCCCACCGAAATCGTCGGCGCCGAGACCTACCGCGCCGACGACGGTCTGGCGCTGTCCTCGCGCAACGGCTATCTGTCGGCCGATGAACGCGCCGAAGCGCCGCTGCTGTACCAGGTGCTCAACGACGCCGCCAACGAAGTGCGCGGTGGCCAGTTGAACACGATGGAAGTCGAGAAGAAGGCCATGGCCGTCCTCGCCGGCCGCGGCTGGAAGCCGGACTATGTGGCCGTGCGCAAGCGCATCGACCTGCAACCGCCTTCGGCCGGCGACATGGCCCAGGGCGCACCGCTGGTGGTGCTGGCCGCCGCCAAGCTGGGCGCCACCCGCCTGATCGACAACCTGGAAATCTGAGCATGCGCGCCGCGGCGTGCATGCTGCTGGCGGGCGCTGCGCTGGCGCCGGCCGCCGCTGTCGCCGACGTCTCCGTCAAGGACGACCTCGGCAACACCATCACGCTGGCCCAGCCCGCCCGGCGCATCGTCAGCCTGGCGCCCCACGTCACCGAGTTGCTCTATGCAGCCGGTGCCGGCGACCGGCTGGTCGGCGCCAGCAACCACAGTGATTATCCGGCCGCGGCCGCCAAGCTCCCCTCCGTCGGCAGCTTCGCCGCACTCGATCTGGAACGCGTGCTGAGCCTCAAGCCCGACCTCATCGTCGGCTGGCACAGCGGCAACAAACCCTCGCAACTGGCGCGCCTGCGCGAGTTCGGCATCCCGGTCTATGAAAGCCAGCCGGCCGATTTCGGCATGATCGCCACGTCGCTGGAACAACTCTCCCACCTGGCCGGCAGCGATGCTACCGGACAGGCTGCAGCCTCCGCCTTCCGGGCGCGCTGGCAAAGCCTGCAGGCACAGTATCGCGGACGTCCCGAGGTGAGCGTGTTCTACCAGATCTGGAGCCAGCCGCTGATGACGCTCAATGGCCGCCACATGGTGTCATCGGTGCTGCGCCTGTGCGGCGGCCGCAACATCTTCACCGACCTGCCGCAACTGGCCCCGACGGTCAGCGTGGAAGCGGTGCTGGCAGCCGATCCGCAAGTGATCCTCACCCCGAGTGATGCGAAGGACCAGCCGCTGGAGCGCTGGCGCCAGTTCCCGCGCCTGCGCGCGGTACGCGACGGGCAGCTCTACAGCATCAATGCGGATTGGCTCAATCGGGCCGGGCCGCGCATCCTGGAGGCGGCCGCAGAAGTCTGCGGCAGGCTGGATCAGGCCAGGGCGGCCATGAAATGAAAATCCCTCCGGATCCGGAGGGATACGTGGTCGGGAGCGCAAGGTTTAGAAGCGATATTTCACGCCGGCGCTGTACAGGCTGGCATTGACGGTCGCTTCATCGTTCCAGGAACCGCCGAGACGCTGCAGGCGCGTGAAACTGGCGTTGGCACTCCAATTCGACGTCAGGTCGAATTCATAGCCCAGGCCCAGCAGATAGCCATTGCCGGATCGCGAGTAATCGCGGGTGCTCCGGTAACTGCCGGGAATCTCATCAACGATCTGAACCGATACCGTGGAGTTCATCAACCCGCCCCGGATAAACAGACCCGGCACGAACTGGGTGAATTTATAGATAGCGCTCACATCGAAGGCGTCGGTGTTGGCTTTCAGGTTCCAGCGGCGAGCACCGCGGACAAGCTCGCGCTCGAAATTGCCCAGGCTGAGGTAGCTCGCCTCCACCGAAAAGTTGGGATTGAAGCGATAGCCGATCAGGGCGCGCAACGCGCCTGCGTTCCGCGAATCCGAGTAGTTCCGATTGGAGGGCGCATCTTTCTCGCTGACGTGATAGGTATTCATCCCCCCTTCGATGCCGATATAGACACCGCTGTCGGACTTCACGGCCTGGGCCCAGGTGGAAACGGAAGATGCCGCCAGCAGCACGCCGGCGACCAATAAGCGCATTTTCTTCATAGGTCTCTTCTCTAAAATTGAACGGGCCCCGCAAACCGGTGCAGCAACACAGCACAAGTGATGGAGCCGGGCGGATCATAAGAGCGAAAACGGAGAATTCCAGGCTATGCCTCCACATTTAATTTCCATTCAAGGAATTTGAAGAAAGACCTAGAAAAACCCTGAGAGGAAAATGCCCTTTCCCCGGCAGCCACAGGCACGATCGCTCCGCCTGCGGATGCCATCGGCAAAAAAATCCCTCCACGCAGGGAGGGATTCCTGTTCGAGCCCGAAGGCTCGCCAGTGCTGACTGGAATTAGAACTGGTACTTCAGGCCGACCGAGAACATGTTGAGCTTGTTGTCGTTTTCGCCGCCCAGCTTTTCGTAGCGGGTATAGCCCAGGCGCGCGCCCAGGTTTTGCGACACGGTGAACTCGTAGCCCAGGCCGACCAGGTAGCCGGTGCCGGAGACGGAATCGCTGGCACTCGCAATCGCCGCGCCGTTGACACGCGCAGTCGCGCTGGCCGATACCTTGGAGTACGTGGCGCCTGCCTTCAGGAACAAACCGGGTACGAATTCGGTGAATTTGTAGACGACCGCCAAATCCGCGCCCTTGGCGTCGGCCTTGGCGTCGTAAGTCGCGCTGGTACCCGGCACGGTACCGGACTGCTTGAAATCGTCGGTGGCGAAGTAGCCCAGTTCCAGGGCCAGGTTCTTGTTGAACTGATAGCCGATCATGGCGCGCAGCGCCGGGACGTCGGTGGTCTCGGAAGTCTTGCGCGCGCCGCTGGGGGTGGCGACCGAATTGACGCTCGCGTAGGCGCCTTCCACGCCCACATACACGCCGCTGTCCGCGGCCTGTGCGAAGGAGGAACTGGAAGCAGCGGCAGCCAAGGCGATACCGGCGGTCAGGATGATCTTGCCCCCGTTTCACGGACCCCCCTATAAGCGATTAACTATCGCAATAGGAGGTGGACGATGACCAAGAGCAAGGCAGGCAGAAAGGGGCAGGAGTTCAGCCTGGAGTTCAGGCAGCAGGCACTGTTGCGAGCGGCCACAGAAGGGGTAACCACGGTGGCTCGTGATCTGGGGTTGCAGCCTGCCCAGCTGTACAGTTGGCGCGCCCAGGCGCGGCGGCACGACCAGGACGATCAGGCACAACGCTTGGAGTTGGCCGAACATGCACGGCTCAAACGTGAAGTGGCGCGGCTGGAGGAGGAGAACGCTTTCCTAAAAA
>WNDX01000041.1 GCA_009914615.1 Herbaspirillum frisingense | reverse complement strand
GTGAGTCAGCGGATTCCATTAGGGCCCGCAGGGAGATATCCGCTGCAACAAGGCCGGATATAAAACTGCAGCCTAGCCTGTCCAACAGCACATACTGTTTCTTGCCAAACTGGAGGCGTCCATATAAAAAACATGAGCAAGAATTTCGACGTAGTCGTCATCGGTGGCGGCCCCGGTGGTTACATCGCCGCCATCCGCGCAGCGCAACTGGGCTTCAACACCGCCTGCATCGATGAATGGAAGAACGAAAAGGGCGGCCCCGCTCCCGGCGGCACCTGCACCAACGTCGGTTGCATCCCGTCCAAGGCGCTGCTGCAATCGTCCGAGCACTACGAGCACGCCAGCCACGGCTTCGCCGAGCACGGTATCGAAGTCAAGGGCCTGGGCCTGAATCTGGACAAGATGCTGGGTCGCAAGAACACCGTGGTGAAGCAAAACAACGACGGCATCCTGTACCTGTTCAAGAAGAACAAGGTGACCTTCTTCCACGGCCGCGGCTCCTTCGTCAAGGGCGACGCCAACGGCTATGAGATCAAGGTGGCCGGCGCCGCTGAAGAAACCATCACTGCCAAGCACGTGATCGTGGCGACCGGTTCCAACGCCCGCGCATTGCCGGGCGCGGAATTCGACGAAAAGCTGATTCTCTCGAACACCGGCGCACTGGCGATTTCCGAAGTGCCGAAGAAGCTGGGCGTGATCGGCGCCGGCGTGATCGGCCTGGAAATGGGTTCGGTGTGGCGTCGCCTGGGCGCGGAAGTGACCGTGCTGGAAGCGCTGCCGACCTTCCTGGGCGCAGTCGATGAGCAGATCGCCAAGGAAGCCCAGAAGCTGCTGACCAAGCAGGGCCTGGCCGTGAACCTGGGCGTGAAGATCGGCGCCATCAAGGCCGGCAAGAACAGCGTCACCGTCGAGTACACCGACGCCAAGGGCGAGGCGCAGAAGGGCGAGTTCGACAAGCTGATCGTCTCCATCGGCCGTACCCCCAATACCATCGGCCTGAACGCCGAAGGCGTGGGCCTGAAGCTGGACGAGCGCGGCTTCATCGCCGTGGACGGCGACTGCAAGACCAACCTGCCGAACGTGTGGGCAGTGGGCGACGTGGTGCGCGGCCCGATGCTGGCGCACAAGGCGGAAGAAGAAGGCGTCGCGGTGGCCGAGCGCATCGCTGGCCAGCACGGCCACGTCAACTTCAACACCATTCCCTGGGTCATCTACACCTCGCCGGAAATCGCCTGGGTCGGCAAGACCGAGCAGCAACTGAAGGCCGACGGCGTGCAGTACAAGGCCGGCACCTTCCCGTTCCTGGCCAATGGCCGCGCACGCGCGCTGGGCGATACCTCGGGCATGGTCAAGTTCCTGGCCGATGCCAAGACCGATGAAATCCTGGGCGTGCACATCGTCGGCCCGATGGCCTCCGAGCTGATCTCGGAAGCCGTGGTGGCGATGGAATTCCGCGCTTCCTCGGAAGACATCGCGCGTATCTGCCATGCTCACCCGTCGCTGTCCGAAGCGACCAAGGAAGCGGCGCTGGCGGTCGATAAGCGCGCCTTGAACTTCTAAGGCGGGCAGGCCTTCGAGACGGCGCCGCGCGCCGCCCGGGATGAGCGGAGCAGGAGATGTGTTACCGTTCAGCCTGGGCAGCGCCCAAGGCGCATGTCGAAGGCACGCAATCGATGGGTGAGCCTGGCTCGCCCATTTTTGTTTTGCTGATTTGAAAAATGCAAGATGCGGCCCCGCCATCGCAGGGGCCACGCAGCGGCCGCAAGGCGAGGGGAGACCCGCTGCTGCGCATCGGGAAAAAGACCACACCATGGATGTCCGCCAATTCTACGAGCACTCGCTGTCCGAGCGCGGTTATCAATCCGACGAGGCGCAATTGCGCGCCATCGACCGCCTGCAGCGGGCGTACGAGGAATGGGTAGCCTACAAGGCGCAGCGCGCGTCCACCTTCAAGCGCCTGATCAGCCGGCCGGTCGTGCCGCGCGGCGTGTACATGTGGGGCGGCGTGGGTCGCGGCAAGTCGTTCCTGATGGACAGCTTCTATTCGGTCGTGCCGGTGGTGCGCAAGACGCGCCTGCACTTCCACGAATTCATGCGCGACGTGCATCGCCAGCTCGACGAACTCAAGGGCATCGCCGACCCGCTGGACGAGGTCGCCAAGCGCATCGCCAAGAAGTATCGTCTGATCTGTTTTGACGAATTCCACGTCTCCGACATCGCCGACGCGATGATCCTGTACAACCTGTTGAAGGGCCTGTTCGACAATGGCGTGTCCTTCGTGATGACCTCCAACTACGAGCCCGGCACGCTGTATCCGGACGGCCTGCATCGCGATCGCATGCTGCCGACCATCGCCTTGCTGAAGGAAAAGCTGGACGTGATGAACATCGATGCCGGCATCGATTACCGCAAGCGCGTGCTGGAGCAGGTCAAGGTTTACCATACGCCGCTCAACGCCAAGACCGACGAAGAGCTGCGCACCGCGTTCGCCGCCGTCGCCGAAGTGGCCGACGAGGATGCCCGGGTGCACATCGAGGCGCGCGAGATCCGCGCACTGCGCCGTGCCGGCAGCGCCATCTGGTTCGATTTCGCCACCCTGTGCGGCGGCCCGCGCTCGCAGAACGATTATCTGGAGCTGGCCAGCCGTTTCCAGACCGTGATCCTGTCGGGCATCCCGCGGATGTCGGCGGCCATGTCATCCGAGGCGCGCCGCTTTACCTGGCTGATCGACGTGTTCTACGATCACAAGGTCAAGCTGATCATGTCGGCGGCGGTCGAGCCGGACGAACTTTACACGGTGGGAACCCTCTCCAACGAGTTCCACCGCACCGTTTCACGTATCATTGAGATGCAGTCGAAGGAATACTTGGAGGCGGACCGCCGCTCCATCGCCGACCGGCTGTCATGAACAACAACCAGATGGACAAGAACTACATGCAAGTTTTTTTTGCCGATGCCAAGGGCGTTTCCCGACTGCTGTGCGGCCTGATGCTGGCCATGGCGGCCGGCTGGAGTGCGGCCCAGGGCCAGATGCCCGCTGCGGCGCAGCCGGTCGGGGCCACGGGAACGCCGGTGGCCGATTCCATTCAGAACGCGTCTGGATCGCAGATCCAGGCGCGGTCTCAAGGGCAGTCCGAGGTTCAGCCTGCCGCCGCCCAGCCTGTTCCCGGCGGCCAGATGAGCAGGGCGCGTTTCGACGAGCTGGAAGCCCGTGCACCGCTGAACCAGCGCTACCCGGCCGGCACCATCAAGTCCGGCGAGACCGCGCAGAAGGCGCTGGATGAGGCCGCCGAGGATCGCCAGGCGGTCGGCCTGCGCTACATCCTCGATCAGCGCGATTGCTACAAGAAATTCATGGTATCGAACTGCCTGGAGGCCGCCAAGGATCGCAAGCGCATCGCCGAGAAGAACATCAAGCAGGTCGAGAACGAAGCCAACGTCTATCAGCGCCAAGCCACCGTCGATGAGCGCGACCGCTCGTTGGCCGAGCAGCACGCCAAGGATGAGGAAGACGCCGCACGGCGCCTGCAGGAACAAAAACAGAAGGAAATCGATTCCGCCCGCAAGGTACAGGAAAGCAATGCCAAGAACCGCGAGGTCCAGCAGCGCATCGATCAGAACAAGGATGTGCCGGCCGACCTGCGCGTGCGCGAGCATGACGCCAAGATCCAGCAGCAGCAGGCCGAGGAAGCCGCCCGCGCGCCGGAACGCGCCGCCAATGCCGCCGCCCGCCAGCAGCGCATCAAGGATGCCGAGGCCCACCGCCTCGACGTCGAGCGCAAGAAGGCCGAGAACGAGCGCGAGCACGCCGAACGCAAGAAGAACCAGCAACAAGACTCGCCGACCACCGCGCCGGCCGCCAAGTAAGCCTGTTGCGGCCGTCCCGGTGTTGGACGGTCGCCACCGGGCGCGCGCGGCCATTGGCGCGCCCGGGCGGGTGGATTACACTAGCCTCATTCCCGGAGGCAAGTCCCGGCGGTGAACCCGCCCATCGCTTCAGGCCCCAGCCAGATACGCAACCAGCCATTCACCATGACCAGCACGCATCGCGAAGATATCCAGCGCCGCATCATCGAACTCGAAGTCGAGCATCGGGATCTCGACAACGTGATCGACATGCTCATGCGCGATACCCGCTCCGAGGATCTGCAATTGCGTCGCTTGAAGAAGCGCAAGCTGCAACTCAAGGATCACATCGCGCTGCTGAAGATGCAGTTGGTGCCGGATATTCCCGCCTGATCCCGCTGGATGCCGGGCCCGTTACGGTCCTGGCTGCGAATTTTCCTCCCCAAAACGTCCGTGCCTTCTGCTCATCCGGGAGGGCATGGCCGACTCCGCGTAAAATAGCGATCCGTCCCGATGCAATGCATCGAGGTTGTCCGCAGCGTCGCAAGGCGTTTGCGCCGCTTGTCTTTTTCCTACAGGTTTGCCGCAGTGACTGCTCCAGAAGATTCCGTCGAGAACACCGATCGTGCTGATCAGGCCGCCGTGCCGGAAACCCCGGGTATCCACGATGCCGAGATCGATCGTCTGTTCGGCGCCGGCGGTCCGCTGGGCGGCGCCGTGGGCAGCTACCGGCCGCGCCATGCGCAGACCGAGATGTCCAAGGCCATCGCCGCGGCCATCGCCAGCCAGGGCACGCTGATCGCCGAGGCAGGCACCGGCACCGGCAAGACCTTTGCCTATCTGGTTCCAGCGCTGCTGTGGGGCGGCAAGGTGATCGTCTCCACCGGCACCAAGACATTGCAGGACCAGCTCTACAACCGTGACATCCCGACCGTGCGCCGTGCGCTGCATGCGCCCGTGTCGGTGGCGCTACTGAAGGGGCGCAGCAACTACGTCTGCCATTTCCATCTGGAGCGCACGCTGCAGAACGGTCGCCTGACCGCGCGCGAAGACGTGGGTTACCTGCGCGATATCTCGCGCTTCGTGAAGACCACTTCCTCGGGCGACAAGGCCGAGCTGACCAAGGTGCCGGAAACCGCCTCGGTGTGGAATCTGGTGACTTCCACGCGCGATACCTGCTTCGGCTCCGAATGCCAGTATTACCAGGACTGCTTCGTCATGAAGGCGCGCAAGGAGGCGCAGCAGGCCGATGTGGTGGTGGTCAACCATCACCTGTTCTTCGCCGACGTGGCGCTCAAGGACACCGGCATCGCCGAGCTGCTGCCGTCGGCCAATACCGTGATCTTCGATGAGGCGCACCAGTTGCCCGAAACCGCCACGCTGTTCTTTGGCGAAACTGTCTCGACCTCGCAGGTGCTGGAGCTGTGTCGCGATGTGCTGGCCGAAGGCCTGTCGCACGCCCGCGACGGCGCCGACTGGCCGCGCGTGGTGGCCCCGGTGGAACGCGCCGCGCGCGATCTGCGCCTGGCCTTCCCGGAGGATTCGGTGCGGCTGGCGCTGAACCAGATCGCGCAATCCAGCGCCTTCTTCCCGGCGCTGGATACGCTCAAGGATTGCATGGACGACATGATCGCCGTGCTGGAGAAGCAGGACGAGCGCGCCGAGACCATCGAGCAGTGCCGCGACCGCGCCAATGAAATCCTGCGCCAGCTGGAAACCTGGAGCGCGCCGGAAGAGCCCGCAACCAGGAAGCCGGCCGCCAAGGCGCCCGCCACGCCGGCGCAAAGCCAGGAAGGGCAGGCGGAGAATCCCGACGGCGAGCAGGTGCAAAAGCCGTTCTACGTGCTGTGGGTGGAAGCCTTCTCCTCGTCGCTGCAATTGCATCGCACGCCGCTGTCGATCGCGCCGATCTTCAACAAGCAGCGCGAAGGCACGCCGCGTTCATGGATCTTCACGTCGGCGACGCTGGCCGTGAAGCGCGACTTCAATCACTACGCGGCGCAGATGGGTTTGTGGAATGCGCCCGCGCAATCCTGGCCCAGCCCGTTCAACTACGGCGAACAGGGCATTCTCTATGTGCCGCAGAACCTGCCGCAGCCGAATTCCTTCGAATATACCGACGCCGTCATCGACGCCGCGCTGCCCACCATCGAGGCCGCTGGCGGCCGCTGCTTCTTCCTCTGCACCACGCTGCGCGCGGTCAACCGCGCCGCCGAGCGCCTGCGCGCCGAGTTCGAGGCCCGCGGCCTGACGTTCCCGCTGTTCGTGCAGGGCGAGGCCGGTCGCACCGAATTGCTCGACCGTTTCCGCGCTGCCGGCAACGGCGTGCTGATCGGCAGCCAGAGTTTCTGGGAAGGCGTGGATGTGCGCGGCGACGCGCTGTCGCTGGTGATCATCGACAAACTGCCGTTCTCGCCGCCGGACGATCCGGTGCTGGCGGCGCGCATCAGCGAGATGGAAAAGCAGGGGCTGAACGGCTTCGTGCACCATCAACTGCCGGCCGCCATCATCAACCTCAAGCAGGGCGCCGGCCGCCTGATCCGCGACGAGGGCGATCGCGGCGTGCTGATGATCTGCGATCCGCGCATCATCACCAAGAATTACGGCCGCCGCATTTGGCAGAGCCTGCCGCCGTTCAAGCGCACGCGCGAGCTGGCGATGGTGCAGGAATTCTTCCGCCAGCAGGATGAGCGCCGCGCTGCCGCCTCGGCGGCGCCGGACGCCGCGCTGCCCGAGCCTGACCTGGCCTGATCCGGGCGAATCCAGCCCCGCATCTCCTGCGGCGCTTGCATGCAAATGCTGCATGGAGCTGGATTTTTGGTTAAGGTAGTGGCTATTTCAACAACAATGCTATCGCGCATCCCCGATGCGGGGCCGCGAGGAAAACCACATGTCCAGTTCGACTTCGCTGGTGCCGGTACGGGCATCCGAACTGATGCTGGGGAAAACCGCTCCCTGGCCGATCTACAACGATGCGGGCAAGCTGCTGCTGGCGCGCGGCACGGTTATCGAAACGCAGGATCAACTGGATTGCCTGATCGAGAAGGGCTTGTACCGCAACGCCAACTGGGTCAGCGAGCCCGATACCGAATCGGTGCCGTTGCCGCAGGCGCGCGACGTGCTGCGCAAGAAGATGGGCGGCAAGAAGCCGCTCAAGCCCTCGGCTGCGGTGCGCGGCACCGAAAGCGTGATCACGCTGGACGAGGTGCGCTGGCAGATCGGCGATACGCTCTGGCTGCAGTTTGCCGACGATGCCGCTCAGCGCTACGCGGTGAATCTGGTTGGCAGCCTGCCCAATCGCAGCATCCTGGTGACCGCGCCGTTCAAGGACGGCAAGCAGATGTTCGTGCGCGAAGGGCAGGGCTTCGTGGTGCGGGCGCTGGCCGGCAAGCGCGCCTATGCCTTCGGCGCCCAGCTCATCAAATACCAGCAGACGCCGTTCGTCTATATGCATCTGTCGCTGCCGCGCGAGGTGCGCTGCACGGTGATCCGCCAGGATACCCGCGTGCCGGTCGGCGCCGAGGGCTTCCTCGCCTTGGGCGGCGCCAATCCGCTGCCGGCCAGCGTGATCGACCTCAGCCTGGGTGGCGCTTCGCTGGTGGCGCCGCCGTTGCCGGGCAAGATTGCGGCGCAGAAAGGGGCGACCGGGCAGTTGCGTTTCGTGGCCTCGGTGGCGGACCAGCAACTGAGCCTGGATCTGCCGCTGGTGTTGCGGGCTGTGGAATCGCTGGGTGACCCGAATTTCTTCAAATATGGGGTGGAATTTGCCGGCTTGTCGGCGCGCGACAAGCTGGTGCTGTCGGCTTATGTCTACCAGGAACTGAGCATGCAGGAATAGCCCCGCGGGCAACTCGCCGGGCAGTCTTCATGGCGGCTTCATTTTGTCTCTCCTGGCGGGGATGTTTGGCCCCCGGCTTCGGTTAAAATTCAGCCCATGAAAATCCTGATCAGCAACGACGACGGCTATCTCGCGCCGGGCATCCACGCCCTGGCCGAGGTACTGGCGCCCATCGCCGACATCACCGTCGTCGCCCCGGACAGCAATCGTTCCGGCAGCTCCAATTCCCTGACGCTAGACCGTCCGCTGTGGGTGGAGCAGGCCGCCAACGGTTTCTACTACCTCAACGGCACGCCGTCGGACTGCGTGCATGTGGCGCTGACCGGCTTGCTGACCGAGCGCCCGGACCTGATCGTCTCCGGCATCAACCAGGGCCAGAACATGGGCGACGACACCCTGTATTCGGGTACCGTCGCCGCCGCCACCGAGGGTTTCCTGTTCGGTATCCCGTCGATCGCATTTTCCCAACTGCACAAGGGATGGGCCGAGCTGAAGTCGGCGGCGCGCATCGCCCGCGAGGTGGTCGAGCGCCAGTTCGATGCGCTGCCCAAGCCGTATCTGCTCAACGTCAACATCCCCAACCTGCCTTACGAACAGTTGAAGGGCATCGTCGCCACCCGCCTGGGCAAGCGTCACATGTCCGAGCCGGTGCACAAGCTGACCGATCCGCATGGCCGCGACCTGTACTGGATCGGCCCGGCGGGCGCGGCCAAGGATGGCGGCGAGGGCACCGATTTCCACGCTGCTGCCCACGGCTATGTCTCCGTCACGCCGCTGCAGATCGATCTGACGCACGCCGCGCAACTGGACAATCTCAAGAAGGCGCTTGCATGAGCGAGAAGCCGACGAGCCGCTTCCCGCTGAGCCTGGCTTCGGTGGTCGATAAAAAGAAAAACGGCGCGGCGGCCGGGAGCGCTTCGGGCGGACGGGCGCAGGCCACCACGCAGACCGCAGCCAAGAATGCCGCCCAGTCTTCGCAGCGCGCCGCCGCCCTGAAGCCGGTGCAGCAGGGGCTGTCGCAGGCGCTGCGCGCGCAGCCGGCGCCCTTGCCGGTGTCGCGGCGCCCGCAGGTACCGGCCCAGCCGTTGCTGAGCGCGGCGCCGGTGCCCAAGACCGCGGTGAAGAACGTGATGACGGTCACCCAGACCAATAATTCCAACCATGCCTCGCCGCTGGCGTCCGAAGCCGTGCGCAAAGCCATGGTGGCGCGCGTGGCCAAACAGGGGGTGGCTGACGCCAAGGTGCTGGCGGCGCTGGAGGCAGTGCCGCGCCACATGTTCATCGAGCAGGGGCTGGCCAGCCAGGCGTATGTCGATGCCTCGTTGCCGATCGGACATCATCAGACCATTTCCCAGCCGTATATCGTGGCGCGCATGATAGAAATCATGCGCCAGAACCGCAACGGCGGCCGGCTGGAGCGGGTGCTGGAGATCGGCACCGGCTGCGGTTACCAGGCGGCCGTATTGTCGCGGGTGGCGGGCGAGGTGTATTCCATCGAGCGCATCAAACCGTTGCACGAACTGGCCAAGACCAACCTGCGTCCGCTGCGGATCGCAAATATCCGCTTGCATTACGGAGATGGTATGCTTGGCTTGCCGCAGGTAGCGCCGTTCGACGGTATCATTTTGGCGGCTGCCGGCCTTGAGGTGCCGCGCGCCTTGCTGGAGCAGCTGGCCATCGGCGGTCGGCTGGTGGCTCCGGTGGGCGGTTCCCAGCAGGTGCTGGAACTGATCGAGCGCGTCAGCCAGCATGACTGGCGCAGCACCACAATGGAACAATGCCATTTCGTGCCGCTGCGGCCGGGAACGGTATGAGCGCGGATGGGTTGCTTCGGCGGCCTACTGGCTCGTTATAGGTCGGAATCTGGCAGGTATCAAGATCTGTCGCGAATTGTCGAAACAGGGATAGGCGGCACCAAGCACAAGCATTCAAGCCGCGGTTGCACGACGATGGCGAAATGGCATGCATGGGGCGTGTTTCCCGGATGAACTTCTGACGCTGGCTGCGGGTCAACTAGCGTTGTACAAAATTTAACGTAAGAGCATGAAGAAAATTCGTTTGGCTGTGTTGGGGAGCGTAGTAGGGATTCTGACTGCTTGCGGCTCGACACCAAATCAGCCGGCGCCCGTCGTCGAGCGCACTTCCAGCACCGGCAAGCCGGCCGAGATCGTCGCCGCCGCGCCGGCTGCGGCACCGGCGCCGTCGGGACGCGGCTACTACACGGTCAAGAAGGGCGATACCCTGTATCGCATCGCGCTGGAATCGGGCCAGAGCTACCGCGACATCGTGGCCTGGAACAATCTGACCAACCCGAACGACATCAAGGTCGATCAGGTGCTGCGCGTGGCGCCCCCGGATCGCGCGCCGGGCGCGGCGCAGACCGCCACGGTGGCGGCGGCGCCGGCAGCCGGCATCGAAGTCAAGCAACTGGGCGCGCCGGGTGCGGCCGCGCCTGCCGCGGGCAATGCCGCGGCGGCGTCCAACAAGACCGGCCCGCGCGGCGACAAGCGCGCCTATTCGGACAGCGCCCTGGCGGAACTGGAAAAGCCGGATTCGGCCAGTAATTCGCAGCCCGCCGTGGCAGCGGCGCCGGCGGCGGCTCCTGCCGCGGCGGCCAAGCCTGAAGCGGCGCATCCGGCCGAAAAGCCTGCCGCGGCTGCGGCGGCGGACGATGAAGGCGTGTCCTGGATGTGGCCGGCCGACGGCAAGGTGGTCGGCACCTTCGAGGGCGGCAAGAAGGGCCTGGACATTTCCGGCAAGTCCGGCCAGCCGGTGCTGGCGGCGGGCGCCGGCAAGATCATGTACGCGGGCAGCGGCATCCGTGGCTACGGCAATCTGGTGATCATCAAGCACACCAACAACCTGCTGTCGGCCTATGCGCACAACAAGACCATCCTGGTGAAGGAGGGGCAGAGCGTTACCAAGGGGCAGAAGATCGCCGAGATGGGCAATTCGGACAGCGACAGCGTCAAGCTGCACTTTGAAATCCGTCAACAGGGCAAGCCGGTTGACCCCGCCAAATACTTACCGCCACGCTAGCGTATGACAAGCAATCACCGCGATCACTTGCCAGACCAGGACCCTCGCCACGAGGACATTGACGATCCTATTGATGAGATCGACGAACCGGAAGTGATCGACGGTGAGACCGCCGCCGAACCGCAGGAAGCGGCCGCGACCGAAGGCGTGGACGAGCTCAAGAAAGTGCTCGCCGCCGAACTCTCCACCGACACCACCCAGCATTACCTCAACAAGATCGGCGCCAAGCCGCTCTTGACGGCGGCGGAGGAGCTGCATTTTGCCACGCTGGCCAAGCAGGGCGAATTCGTGGCGCGCCAGAAGATGATCGAGCACAACCTGCGGCTGGTGGTGTCGATCGCCAAGCATTACATCAACCGCGGCGTGGCCTTGCTGGATCTGATCGAGGAAGGCAACCTGGGCCTCATGCGCGCCATCGACAAGTTCGAACCCGAGCGCGGTTTCCGTTTCTCCACGTACGCCACCTGGTGGATCCGCCAGAGCATCGAGCGCGCCATCATGAACCAGGCGCGCACCGTGCGCCTGCCGGTGCACATGGTGCGCGAGCTGAACCAGATCCTGCGCGCCAAGTATCACCTGGAAGCGCAGCAGCGCGACGGCCGCGACGCCAGCGCCGAAGATATCGCCCACCTGGTCGAGCGCCCGGTGGAAGAGGTGCAGGACGTGCTGGCCCTGTCGGAACATGCCGCCTCGCTGGACACGCCGCTGGACAACGATCCCCAAGCCAGCCTGATGGATCTGCTGCCCAGTTCCGTGGAAGAGCACCCCGATACCCGCGCCGAAAGCCATGAGATGGCGGTGCTGATCCGCGAGTGGCTCAAGAGCCTGTCGGAAAAACAACGCGTGGTGGTGGCGCGCCGCTTCGGCTTGGATAACGACGATCCATCTACCTTGGAGCAACTGGCCAGCGAGATGGGCATCACGCGCGAACGCGTGCGGCAGGTGCAGCAGGAGGCGCTGGTCAAGCTCAAACGCCTGCTGACCTCGCGCGGCGTGGGGCGCGACGCGCTCTTCTGAACCTGTTTCCCGGTCTTTCTTGAGGTGCTGCGGCAGTCTGTCGTGGCGCGGGTTTCCCGTCATCTGCCGTGGTGATTTCCGGCCTCTCTCTCAGGGCCGGCGTGCATCATGCTTCCCTCCGGCTGCCGGATCGCGGACAATACCGCTTTTGTTCTTCGGCAGCGGACATCCGTCCCACCCTACAGTTTCTTTCATGCAACAAGACATCATCATCGAAATCAAGTCGCTCGACATGGACGGGCGCGGCGTCGGTCATCTGCAAAACGAGGACGGCACGCAAGGCAAGGTCATCTTCGTCGAAGGGGCGTTGCCGGGCGAACGGGTCAGCTACGAGTCCTATCGTCGCAAGCCCAAATGGGAAGCCGGCACCATGACCGCGTTGCACAGCGAGTCCTCTCTGCGCGTGGAACCGCGCTGCGATTACTTCGGCACCTGTGGCGGCTGCGCCATGCAGCATCTGGAGCCGTCGGCCCAGGTGGCGATGAAGCAGCGCGTGCTGGAAGACAACCTGTGGCACCTCGGCAAGACCAAGGCCGAAGTCATGCTGCGCCCTATCTACGGTCCGACCTGGGGTTATCGCTACCGCGCACGCATCTCGGTGCGCCACGTGGCCAAGAAGGGCGGCGTGCTGGTGGGTTTCCACGAGAAACGTTCGTCCTTCATCGCCGACATGAAGACCTGCGAGATCCTGCCGCCCAATGTCTCGGCCATGCTGGTGCCGCTGCGCGAGCTGGTGGCCGGCCTGTCCATCCGCGACCGCATGCCGCAAATTGAGCTGGCGGTAGGCGAAGGCGACGACGGCGCCAAGGTCACCGTGCTGGTATTGCGCATCATGGAAGCGCTCAACGCCGCCGACGAAGAGAGCCTGAAAGCCTTCGCCGACCTGCACAAGATCGAATGGTGGCTGCAGACCAAGGGCCCGGACACCGCTGCGCCTTACTATCCGCCGCAATCGAAGCTGCAGTACACGCTGCCTGAATTCGGCATCCGCATGCCGTTCAAGCCGACCGATTTCACCCAGGTGAATCACCAGATCAACCGCGTGCTGGTGGCGCGCGCGCTGCGTCTGCTGGATGTGCAGCCGGAAGACCGCGTGGCCGACCTGTTCTGCGGCCTCGGCAATTTCACGCTGCCGATCGCCACGCAGGCGCGCGAAGTGGTGGGCATCGAGGGCAGCACCGCGCTGACCGAGCGTGCGCTGGACAATGCCAAGGTCAATGGCGTGGACGCCAAGACCAGTTTCTACTGCCGCAATCTGTTCGAAGCCAAGCCGGAAGATTTCGTCGCGCTCGGCAAGTTCGACCGCATGCTGATCGATCCGCCGCGCGAAGGCGCGATGGAAGTGTGCAAGGCGCTGGTCGAATTACCGCCCGAGCAACAGCATCTGAAGCCCAAGCGCATCGTCTATGTGTCGTGCAACCCGGCCACCCTGGCGCGTGACGCAGGCATGCTGGTGCATCTGGGCGGCTATGCGCTGAAGTATGCGGGCGTGGTCAACATGTTCCCGCATACCGCCCACGTCGAGTCGATCGCGGTGTTCGATCTGCCGCAATAAGTTTTCGGATGAGCAACAAAAAAGCCGGCTTGCGCCGGCTTTTTTGTTGTCTTGCAAGAAACCGTCAGTCGCGGTTGCCGCCCACGATGCCCAGGATGGACAGCAGGTTGACGAACACGTTATAGACATCCAGGTAGATCGACAGGGTGGCCGAGATGTAGTTGGTCTCGCCGCCGTTGACGACTTGCTGTACGTCAAACAGGATGTAGGCCGAGAAGATGGCGATGGCGATCACCGAAATCGCCAGCTGCAGCGCAGGCAGGTGCAGGAAGATATTGGCCAGCGAGGCGACCAGGATCACCAGCACCCCGGCGAACAGCCACTTGCCCATGCCCGAGAAGTCGCGCTTGGAGACGGTGGCGATGGTGGCCATGCCGCCGAAGATGATGGCGGTGCCGCCAAAAGCCGTCATGATCAAGCCCGCGCCGTTGGAAAAGCCCAGCGTGAACTCGATCAGGCGCGACAGCATCAGGCCCATGAAGAAGGTGAAGCCCAGCAGCACGGCCACGCCCAGGCCGGAATTCTTGGTCTTTTCGATGGCGAAGAAGAAGCCGAAAGCGATCGCCATGAACAGCACGAAGCCGATCATCGGGCTGCCCGCGAACAGGCTGAAATGCAGTTGCACGCCCAGCCAGGCGCCCAGCACGGTCGGGATCATCGACAGCGCCAGCAGCCAATAGGTATTGCGCAGCACGCGGTTGCGAGCGGCCGTGCTCACATTCGAGTGGCCGAAAGTCGTGTCCAGATGTTGATTCATTTGTCCTCCGATTGCGTTGAAATGCGAGTGACAGGATAGCACGGCAAGTCGATATTAAGACAAGTGGCGCCGCGGCCGGGTTCGAGGGGCATGACGGAAATATGCACGGAATCAATCGTAAAGCCCGTCAATACGGCTCGAATTGCCATGTTATTTGATGGTTTCATGCTAAAATACAAGGTTCATTGGATTATCACTTATTGGCTTTAAGCCATTATTTTTATTGGAGTTTTTCTCATGGCAATTCAACGCACCCTGTCGATTATCAAGCCGGACGCAGTGGCCAAGAACGTGATCGGTCAGATCTACACCCGTTTCGAAAACGCCGGCCTGAAGATCATCGCCGCTCGCATGGCTCAGCTGTCGCGCGCTGAAGCAGAAGGCTTCTACGCTGTGCACCGCGAGCGTCCGTTCTTCAAGGACCTGGTGGACTTCATGGTCTCCGGCCCGGTCGTGATCCAGGTGCTGGAAGGCGAAGGCGCGATCCTGAAGAACCGTGACCTGATGGGCGCTACCGATCCGAAGAAGGCAGAGAAGGGCACCATCCGCGCCGACTTCGCCGATTCCATCGACGCCAACGCCGTGCACGGCTCGGACGCTGAAGAAACCGCCAAGGTTGAAATCGCGTACTTCTTCCCGGCGCTGAACGTCTATTCGCGTTAATCTGTTCCTGTTTTTCATCGGTTTTCCGGATGTGGGCGAAAACCGGCGAGGCAACTTCTGTCCCGCCTTTTCGTCCGGATCCCGACCGAAAGCATCATGACAACAGCTCTCACCAATCTGCTGGATATGGATCCCGCGCAACTCGTCGCTTACTGCGGCGAGTTGGGTGAGAAGCCGTTTCGCGCCAAGCAGTTGCAGCGTTGGATACACCAGTTCGGCGTCTCTGATTTCGATCAGATGACTGATCTGGCCAAATCGCTGCGCGACAAGCTGAAGACCCGCGCCGAAGTTCGCGCGCCGGCCGTCATCAGCGATCACACGTCCACCGACGGCACACGCAAGTGGCTGGTCGATGTGGGGCAGGGCAACGCGGTGGAGACCGTGTTCATCCCCGAAGAAAATCGCGGCACGCTGTGCGTTTCGACGCAGGCGGGCTGTGCAGTCAATTGCCGTTTCTGTTCGACCGGCAAGCAAGGCTTCAATCGCAATCTCAGCGTGGCCGAAATCATCGGCCAGTTGTGGATGGCGGAATTCGAATTGCGCAAGACCAAGGGCATCGAACCAGGTCCCAAGGGCGAGCGCCAGATCACCAACGTCGTGATGATGGGCATGGGCGAGCCGCTGCTCAACTTCGAGCCGACCGTGACTGCGCTGCGCCTGATGCTGGACGACAATGCCTATGGCTTGTCGCGCCGCCGCGTCACGCTGTCCACCAGCGGCGTCGTGCCGATGATCGACAAGCTGTCGCAGGAATGCCCGGTGGCGCTGGCGGTGTCGCTGCACGCGTCCAACGACGCGCTGCGCGATTCGCTCATTCCGCTGAATCGCAAGCATCCGCTGCGCCAACTGATGGCTGCTTGCAAGCGTTATCTGGAATTCGCCCCGCGCGATTTCATCACGTTCGAATACTGCATGCTGGACGGCGTCAACGACAGCGATGCCAATGCGCGCGAGCTGATCGAGCTGGTCACGCAGGGCGACAGCGCCATACCGTGCAAATTCAACCTGATCCCGTTCAATCCCTTCCCCGAGTCGGGTTTGAAGCGCTCCCACAATCCGCGCATCAAGGCGTTCGCGCAGATCCTGATGGATGCCGGCATCGTCACCACCATCCGCAAGACGCGTGGCGACGATATCGATGCCGCCTGTGGCCAGTTGGCCGGCGAGGTCAAGGATCGCACCCGGGTACAGGAACGCATGCAGAAGATGGCCGAATACCAGAACAAATTCAGCAAGGATTTTGGTCGCATCGTGGAGATCTCCGGGTGACGGCAGGGCTGCTGAGCGCTTTCCCCGGCCGTGCCGCACGCGCTGTTGCGGCCGCCTTATCCGAATTGTTCTTGAGGACGCCGGCGGTGCGCTTTGCCGACGCAGCCGGACGTCCTCTTTGTGTTTTTGTTGAAGATTTTGCGGTTGTCGCCGGTATTGTGCGGCAACCCCTGAAGTTGTCGAATTTCCCGGGAGGGGCGCGGCAGGCGTCGCGTCGGGACGCTCCAGAAGAATCCGGCCAGGTCCGGTTTAAAAAAAGCTTTCCATGTGGAGCATTTGATGAGTGATCAACAAATGAATGAAGTGCCTGTGCCTCAACCGCAAGACGGCGAACAGCCGGCGGCGGTTTCGGCGCCGGCTGCCCCTTTGCCCGGCGCCTTGCTGGCCGCTCAGCGGCAGAAGAAGGGCTGGACGGTTGAGCAGGTGGCCAGTCTGGTGAAGCTGGCGCCGCGCCAGATCCAGGCAATCGAGGCAGACAATTATTCGGCCCTGCCGGGCCTTGCGGTGGCGCGCGGTTTCGTGCGCAGCTATGCCAAGGCCGTGGGCCTGGATGTCAACGTCCTCACGGCAGGCATGCCGCAGGAATCCCCCGTGGCGCAGCGCGATCACATCGTGCCGCAGCATTCCTTGTCCACGCCGTTCTCGGAGGGGCCGTTGCCGGCCATGATGATGAGTACGCGCGGCAATACCTCGCCGGTGGCGGTGATCGTCGGTGTGCTGGTGGTCGCAGTTAGTGCCGGTGCGGCTGCCGTGCGCTGGACCGAGCTGGGCAACGATGTGCCGCAAGTGGCCTGGCTGAAGGCGCACAAGGACGAAGTCTCCTCCGAAGCGCCCGAGACATCGCCTGCGACGGAAGCGTCGTCGTCCGATACGCCGGTCAATGCCCGGGTGGAAACGATCGTGCCGAATGCCGGCGATGACGCCGCCAAGCTGGCCGGTCCTGCCTCCTCGGAAGCAGCTCCGGCCGCGCAGGCGCCCGTCGCGCCGGTGCAGCCGTCCACGCCGCCGGCCGCAGTGCCACCGGCGGCTACTGCGGCAACGCCTGCAGCAGCTGCCGTGCCGCCCGCTGCTGCGTCGGCGGCATCGTCCGCATCGGCTGCCGCGCAGCCGGCGACGAACGTTCCGAACGGACTGAATATCGTCAACAGCAAGGATCTGCTGCGCCTGACCTTCCGCGAGGATTCGTGGGTGGAAATCCGCCGCGCCGACAAGACCACGATCATTTCGCGCCTGCTGAAGGCGGGAACCACCGAGGCCTTCGATGTATCGGACGCGACGACGCTGACCATTGGCAATGCCTCCGGCGTCGATGCCACGTTGCGCGGCCAGCCGCTGGATCTGAAAACCGCCGGCGGCAGCAATGTCGCCCGTTTGAACCTGAATTGAGCAAGCAAGCCAACGCCATGTCTTCCTTCCCGATCGCATCCGGGCCGCTGGCCCGGCGCAACAGCCGCCGCGTGGTGATCAGCCATGGCGCGCGTGAAATCGTTGTCGGCGGTGGTTCGCCTGTGATGGTGCAGTCGATGACCAACACCGACACCGCCGATGCCATCGGGACCGCGATCCAGATCAAGGATCTGGCGCGCGCCGGCTCCGAAGTCGTGCGCCTGACGGTCAATACGCCGGAAGCCGCGGCAGCGGTGCCGGCCATTCGCGAGCAGTTGGATCGCATGGGCGTGGATGTGCCGCTGGTGGGCGATTTCCACTACAACGGCCACACGCTGCTGACCGATTATCCGGAATGCGCCCAGGCGCTTTCCAAGTACCGCATCAACCCCGGCAACGTCGGCAAGGGCGCCAAGCGCGATACGCAGTTCGCGCAGATGATCGAAGTCGCCTGCAAGTACGACAAGCCGGTGCGCATCGGCGTCAACTGGGGCAGCCTGGATCAGGCGCTGCTGGCGCGCATCATGGATGAAAACGCCGGACGCGCAGAGCCGTGGCCGGCGCAGGCGGTGATGTACGAGGCGCTGGTGACCTCGGCCATCGAAAACGCCCAGCGCGCCGAAGAGCTGGGCCTGGCCGGCGACAAGATCATCCTGTCGTGCAAGGTCTCGGGCGTGCAGGATTTGATCGCGGTGTACCGCGAGCTGGCGCGCCGCTGCGATTATCCCCTGCATCTGGGCCTGACCGAGGCCGGCATGGGCAGCAAGGGCATCGTGGCGTCCACGGCCGCGCTGTCGGTGCTGCTGCAGGAGGGTATCGGCGACACCATCCGCATTTCGCTGACTCCCGAACCGGGCGGCGATCGCACCAAGGAAGTGGTGGTCGGCCAGGAAATCCTGCAGACCATGGGCTTGCGCAAGTTCACTCCAATGGTGATCGCCTGCCCGGGTTGCGGCCGCACCACCTCGACCGTGTTCCAGGACCTGGCCGACAAGATTCAGACCTATCTGCGCGATCAGATGCCGGTGTGGAAGGGCAAGTATCCGGGCGTGGAAAGCATGAACGTGGCCGTGATGGGCTGCATCGTCAACGGCCCGGGCGAATCCAAGCACGCCAATATCGGCATCAGCCTGCCGGGCACCGGCGAATCGCCGGCCGCGCCGGTATTCATCGACGGCGAAAAGAAGATGACCCTGCGCGGCGACCGCATCGCCGAGGAATTCCAGAGCGTGGTGCTGGAATACGTGCAGTCGCACTACGGCCAGGGCCGCCCGGCCTGATCCGGAAATCCCGTCCGGCCGCGCCCGTTGCGGTGCGGGCGGCGGATGCCATGCACTACACTTGCGCCTGCCGAGCGCCGCGAATGACGCGGCGGGGCAGCCATTGAATGATTGAAGACAACACTATCCGGTATCGGTATGTCAGAGCAAAAGAAAGTCGAGAAGATCGTCGGCGTGAAAGGGATGAACGACATCCTGCCCGCCGATGCACCGTTGTGGGAACTGTTCGAGAATACCGTGCAATCGGTGCTCAAGAGCTACGGTTTCCAGCAGATCCGCACCCCCATCGTCGAGCCGACCGCGCTGTTCGCGCGCGGCTTGGGCGAAGTGACCGATATCGTCGAGAAGGAAATGTATTCCTTCACCGATTCCATGAACGGCGACAACCTGACCCTGCGTCCGGAAAACACCGCCGGCGTGGTGCGCTCGGTCCTGGAACACAACCTGACCTATGAAGGCCCCAAGCGTCTGTGGTACGTCGGCCCGATGTTCCGCCATGAAAAGCCGCAGCGCGGCCGCTATCGCCAGTTCCACCAGGTCGGCGCCGAAGCGATCGGCTTCACCGGCCCGGACGTCGATGCCGAGCTGATCATGATGTGCCAGCGTCTGTGGGACGACCTCGGCCTGTCCGACATCCGTCTGGAGCTGAACTCGATCGGCAACGCCGAGGAGCGCAACAAGCATCGCGCCGACCTGATCGCCTATTTCGAGCAGCACAAGGACTTGCTGGACACCGATGCCCAGCGCCGTCTGCATTCCAACCCGCTGCGCATCCTGGATACCAAGAATCCGGCGATGCAAGCCATGGTCAATGCCGCGCCCAAGCTGCTGGACTACCTGGGCGAGGAATCGCGCGCGCACTTCGAAGGCGTGCAAAAGATCCTGCGCCACAACAATGTGCCGTTCACCATCAACCCGCGCCTGGTGCGCGGCATGGACTACTACAACCGTACCGTGTTCGAATGGGTGACCGACCAGCTCGGCTCGCAGGGTACGGTGTGCGGCGGCGGGCGTTACGATCCGCTGATCGAGATGTTCGGCGGCAAGCCGACTCCGGCCTGCGGTTTCGCGATGGGCGTGGAGCGCCTGCTGGAGCTGATGAAGGCCAATGGCGAGCAATACGCACCCAACCAGTGCGACGTCTATCTGGTGCATCAGGGCGAAGATGCGCAATTGCAATCTTTCGTATTGGCGGAACGTTTGCGGACTGCCGGCCTCGATGTTGTGCTACATTGCGCTTCGTCGAACGGCGGTGGCAGCTTCAAGGCACAGATGAAGCGCGCGGACGGCAGCGGCGCCGCCTATGCGGTGATCATCGGCGAAGACGAAGTCAAGGCCGGTACCGCGACCGTCAAGCACCTGCGCGAAGGCGATGCCGAAGAAGGCAAGGCCAACCAGAGCAGCATGGCATTCGACGCGGTCGTGGATTACATCGTGGAGCAGATCGTGGGCGACCACGACCATGACCACGATCACGTGCACTACCATCCCTAATAGTTACGTTTCTGCAGAGTTACATGGCATACGATCTCGAAGAACAAGAACAGCTCGACTCCATCAAGGCTTGGTGGGCGAAGTACGGCAATCTGGTCACCTGGGCGGTGATCGTGGCGCTGGCGGCCTACGCCGGCTGGACCGGCTGGAACACCTACCAGGGCCGCCAGTCGGCACAAGCCTCGGTGTTGTACGAAGAACAGCAAAAGTCGCTGGCCGGCAAGGACAACGCCAAGGTGCAGCGCGCCGCGGCCGACATCCAGGACAAGTTCAGCGGCACCGCCTATGCGGAGATGAGCGCGCTGGTGGCCGCCAAGTCGGCATTCGACGCCAATGACACCGACACCGCCAAGAAGCAGTTGCAATGGGTGATCGACCATGGCCGAGGCCCGGAATACAAGGCAATTGCCGCCGTGCGTCTGGCCGGCGTGCTGCTGGACGCCAAGGCTTATGACGAAGCCCTGAAGGTGCTGGCGGCCGATTATCCGGCGCAATTCGCCGGCGCCATCGCCGACCGCAAAGGCGATGTGCTGCTGGCCCAGGGCAAGCGCGACGATGCCCGTGCCGCCTACAAGCTGGCGCTGGAAAAGACCGAAGCCAAGGATCCGGGCCGTCAACTGATCCAGATCAAGCTGGACGCCATCGGCGGCGAAGCGCCCAAGGCCTGATCGGCCAAGCATGCGCCCGCGTCCGGCAGGGCCGGACGCGCAACATCCGCGGGATGAGCCGCGGATGTGTATCGATGCAGCGGCCGCCCGCGCGGCCGAAGAATTCAACCGCAATCCCACCGCGAAACCATCCATCGCTTAGAGGAACAACAATATGCGTAGTGTGACAGCGACTGCTGCCAAGGCAACATCCTTTGCCCGATCCCAGTCCGCCGGCAAGCTGGCGTTGAAACTGGCCGCCGTGGCGGCAATCGCGGCCCTGTCGGGCTGCTCGTGGTTTTCCGGTAAGAAAGATCCGAACCCGCCGGCGCCGCTGGTCGAGTTCGCTCCCAAGCTGCGCGTGCAGACCGCATGGTCGGTGTCGGTCGGCAAGGCCGGCAATTTCACCTTCACGCCGGCCTATGCCAGCGGCAGCATCTTCGCCGCAGCCAATGACGGCACCGTGATGCGCATCAACGCCCAAAACGGCCAGACCGTTTGGCGCGCGCGCACCGACATGCCGCTGACCGCAGGCGTAGGCACCGACGGCAGCACTGTCGTGGTGGTGGGCGAGAAGGGCAAGATCCAGGCGTTCGATGCCTCCGGCAAGCCAACTTGGAGCGCGCAGGCCGCCAGCGAAGTGCTGTCGGCTCCCGCCGTGGGCGAGGGTCTGGTGGTGATCCGCAGCATCGACAATCGCGTGACCGCGTATGATGCCGATAGCGGCAACCGACGCTGGATGGTTCAGCGCAACGTGCCGTCGCTGACGCTGCGCAATGCGCCTGGCATCGTGGTCGGTTCGCAGACCGCCTTCGTGGCTCTGCCGGGCGGCCGCCTGTCGGCGCTGGCACTGAATAACGGCGGTCCGCGCTGGGAAGTGCCGGTCGGCGATCCGCGCGGCACCACCGAGCTGGAGCGTATTTCCGACGTGTCGGGCGTGCCGGCGCTGGGTTCGCGCGATATCTGCGCAGTGGCCTACCAAGGCCGTATCGGCTGCTTCGACTTGCTGAACGGCAATGTTCGCTGGATCAAGGAATTTTCCAGCGACGTCGGCGTGACGCTCGATGACAGCTACGTTTATGCCGCGGATGTCGGCGGCGCAGTGACCGAGTTCTCGCGCGACACCGGCGCTGTCGTGTGGCGCAACGACCGCCTGAAGAACCGCTTGCTGTCGAGCCCGATCGGCGTCGGCAAGGCGGTGGCCGTGGGCGACTATCAGGGATATATTCACTTCCTGTCGCGCGAGGACGGCAGCTTCGTGGCCCGCCTGTCCACCGACGGCAGCCCCATCCAGGCGCCGCCGGTCAGCACCGGCGCGTCTGTTGTTTTCCAA
The DNA here is from genome assembly GCA_009914615.1 of Herbaspirillum frisingense. Lineage (GTDB taxonomy): Bacteria > Pseudomonadota > Gammaproteobacteria > Burkholderiales > Burkholderiaceae_D > Herbaspirillum > Herbaspirillum frisingense_B. Next base: position 9,249 of record WNDX01000041.1, on the reverse strand, counting down.
ACCAAATCAGGAACCGTGGCCTCTGTCGTGACAGAGTGACCCTAACGAATTGAAATGAAACCGGTAATTGCACTTGTAGGCCGTCCCAACGTCGGCAAATCGACGTTGTTCAACAGGCTCACCCGCAGCCGTGATGCGCTGGTGGCGGACCTGCCCGGCCTGACGCGCGATCGGCACTACGGCGAAGGCCGGGTCGGCGAACGCCCGTTCCTGGTGATCGATACCGGTGGCTTCGAACCCGTCGCCAAGGACGGCATCATGTACGAGATGGCCAAGCAGACCAAGCAGGCAGTGGTAGAGGCCGACGTCGTGGTGTTCATCGTGGACGGGCGTCAGGGACTGACGCCGCACGACAAGACCATCACCGATTTCCTGCGCAAGTGCGGACGCTCCGTGCTGCTGGTGGTGAACAAGTCCGAGGGCATGAAATACACCTCGGTGACGGCGGACTTCTACGAGCTGGGCATGGGCGATCCCTATGTGATCTCCGCTGCCCATGGCGACGGCGTCGCCGATCTGGTGGAAGAGGCGCTGGACGTGGTCGAAGCGCAGCGCGTCCAGGAGCCCGAGCCAGAAGATCCGGCCGTGCGCGGTACCAAGATCGCCATCGTCGGCCGCCCCAATGTGGGCAAATCGACGCTGGTCAATACGCTGCTGGGCGAAGAGCGCGTGATCGCCTTCGACATGCCCGGCACCACGCGCGATTCGATCGAGATTCCTTTCGAGCGCGAAGGTTGCCATTACACGCTGATCGACACCGCCGGCATCCGCCGTCGCGGCAAAGTATTCGAGGCCATCGAGAAGTTCTCCGTGGTCAAGACGCTGAAGTCGATTTCCGATGCTAACGTCGTGCTGTTGTTGCTCGATGCCCAGCAAGACATCTCCGAGCAGGACGCTCACATCGCCGGCTTCGTGCTGGAATCCGGCCGCGCGCTGGTGGTGGGCGTCAACAAGTGGGATGGCATGCAAAGCGACCAGCGCGACCAGATCAAGATGGATCTTGAGCGCAAGCTCAACTTCCTGTCGTTCGCCAAATTCCATTTCATCTCGGCGCTGAAATCCACCGGCATCGGCCCGCTGATGAAATCCATCGATTCCGCCTATGCCGCGGCGATGGCCAAGCTTTCCACGCCCAAGCTGACGCGCGCGCTGGAAGAAGCGCTGGAGCATCAACAGCCGCGTCGCAAGGGTTCGATCCGCCCCAAGCTGCGCTATGCGCACCAGGGTGGACAGAATCCGCCCGTGGTGGTCATTCACGGCAATGCGCTGGAAGCCATCGACGACAACTACAAGCGTTATCTTGAAAAGCACTTCCGGGAAACTTTCTCCTTGGTTGGGACTCCACTGCGTATCGAGTTCCGCTCCGGAAAGAATCCGTTCGCCCGACAAGATAAATAGCTGAAAAACGCTGTAATTCAATCAATGATTTTTGCGTTGTAGAGAAAATCGTTTAAATTGATAAGCATAAAATTGGTAAAGCACTTGATTTTCATTAAAGTGCCTCCAAGTCCTAATCACAACAACACCGTGGAGCTGCCATGAGCAACAAAGGGCAATTGTTACAAGACCCATTTCTGAACGCATTGAGAAAAGAGCACGTTCCCGTCTCTATCTACCTGGTCAACGGCATCAAGCTGCAAGGCCATGTGGAGTCTTTCGATCAATACGTGGTCCTGCTGCGCAACACCGTTACGCAGATGGTTTACAAACACGCCATTTCCACCGTTGTGCCTGCACGCGCGGTCAACCTGAGTCTCGAATCCTCGTCCGACGGCGAATAATGGTCTACCAAGCCGGCTCAACGCCGTGTGCATCTTGATATGCGTGCCGGCTTAGTCGGCCTGGACTTCGGCAAGAACGATTTCGCCGCTAGTCTGGATGAATTATTTCTGTTGGCAAAATCCGCTGGCGTGGAACCGGTGATCACCATCACCGGGCGCCGCGCCAGTCCGGATGCAGCTCTTTTCATCGGTACCGGCAAGGCACAGGAAGTCGCCGATGCCGTTGCCGATCTTCAGCTCGAACTCGTCATCTTCAATCACGCCTTGTCGCCGGCCCAGCAGCGCAACCTGGAGCGGCTGCTGAAGGTACGCGTGCTTGATCGCACCAGCCTGATTCTCGACATCTTCGCCCAACGCGCCAAAAGCCATGAGGGCAAGGTGCAGGTCGAACTGGCGCAACTGCAGCACCTTTCTACCCGCCTGATCCGCGGCTGGACTCACCTTGAACGGCAAAAAGGCGGTATCGGCCTGCGCGGTCCGGGTGAAACACAGCTGGAAACCGACCGTCGCCTGCTGGGCGAACGGGTCAAGGCCCTGCGCGCCGTGCTGGCCAAGCTGCGCCGCCAGCATGCAACGCAGCGGCGGGCGAGGGGACGCAACGAAACCTTCTCGGTTTCGCTGGTGGGCTACACCAACGCCGGCAAATCGACCATCTTCAACTCGCTGGCCAAAGCCGGCGTATATGCCGCCAACCAGCTCTTCGCCACGTTGGACACGACCTCGCGCCGCGTCTACCTGGGCGAGGCAGGACATGTTGTCATCTCTGACACGGTCGGCTTCATCCGCGAATTGCCCCACCAACTGGTGGAAGCGTTCCGCGCCACGCTGGAAGAAACCATCCATGCCGACCTGCTGCTGCATGTCGTGGATGCCGCCAGCCCGGTGCGCATGGAGCAGATCGAGGAGGTTAATCTGGTTCTCAAGGAAATCGGCGCTGACCACGTGCCGCAGATTCTGGTCTGGAACAAGATCGACGCCGCCGGCCTGGAACCGGCGGTCGAGCATGACGAGTATGGTAGAATCCAGCGGGTTTTCGTCAGTGCGAAGTCTGGTGCTGGCTTGGATCTGCTGCGCGAAGCAATCGCCGCTTCGCTGAAGGCCGCCTTGGAGGCCAGGGGTCGCAGCCGATCTGAGCCTGTCGATTCCGAAGACATGCACGCCTGAGCCGTTCGAGGGAACGGCTTTTTGCACGTTCCAGGTGCGCATTCCTCCTTGATTCTCTTAATCAATAACTACAGCCGGATCGCAAACGCATGCTTGTGTCTTTATTCAGGAAAATCGGTGTGAAGTTTTCGTTGAACGATCCCCAATGGGGACGTGGTTCGCAAGACGACAACCGCGAGAATCAGAATAACGGAAATAACGGCGAAAACCGGCCCGACAAGCGACCCGAAAAACCGTCCGGCGGCAACGACGGTCCGCCGGATCTCGACCAGCTCTGGCGCGACTTCAACCAGCGCCTGGCCGGCATGTTCGGCCGCAAGGGCGGCGGTTCGTCCGATAGCGGTGGCGGCGGCTTCAACCGCGGTGACGTCAGGGGCGCCGGCATCGGCGTGGGCGTGATCGCCATCATCGTGGTCTTCCTCTGGCTGGCCAGCGGCTTCTTCATCGTGCAGGAAGGCCAGACCGCCGTGGTCACCACCTTCGGCCGCTACAGCCATACCACCTTGCCGGGCTTCAACTGGCGCTGGCCGTATCCCATCCAGGGCCACGAAATCGTCAACATGTCGCAGGTGCGTACCGCCGAGATCGGTTATCGCGGCAATGTGCGCAACAAGCAGCTCAAGGAATCGCTGATGCTGACCGACGACGAGAACATCATCGACATCCAGTTCGCCGTCCAGTACAAGCTCAAGAACGCTGCCGAATGGCTGTTCAACAATCGCGACCAGGACGACTCCGTGCGCCAGGTCGCCGAGACCGCGATCCGCGAGATCGTCGGCCGCAGCAAGATGGACTTCGTCTTGTATGAAGGTCGCGAAAAGGTCGCCCTGGACGTGAGTCAGCGCATGCAGCAGATCCTGGACCGCTACAAGTCCGGCGTGCAGATCACCAACGTGACCATGCAAGGCGTGCAACCGCCCGAGCAGGTGCAGGCTGCCTTTGACGACGCCGTCAAGGCAGGCCAGGATCGCGAACGCCTGAAGAACGAAGGCCAGGCTTACGCCAACGATGTCATTCCGCGTGCTTCCGGTGCTTCCTCGCGTCTGCTGGAAGAGGCCGAAGCCTACCGCTCGCGCGTGACCGCCAACGCCGAGGGCGACGCCGCCCGATTCCGCCAGGTGCTGGATGAATACCAGAAGGCCCCGGCCGTGACGCGCGACCGCATGTACATCGAGACCATGCAGCAGATCTTCGCCAACACCACCAAGGTCATGGTGGACGCCAAGACCGGCAGCAACCTGCTGTACCTGCCGCTGGACAAGCTGATCCAGCAGACCGGCAACGAGGCCGCTCCGGGCGCCAAGCAGCCGGCCCAGCCTTCCGGCTCCCAGCCGACCGCCGGCGCCGCGGCACCGACCAATTCGAATTCGGGAAATGACACTGTGTACTCCTCCGACCTGATGCGCGACATGAGAACCCGGGATCCGCGCGAGTCGCGTGAAAGGGAGGTGCGCTGATGGGCCGCCTCGTCACATCCGTCATCGTCGCCGTCGTGGCGATCTGGCTGGCTTCCTCGACCATCTTCGTGGTGGACCAGCGTTCCTCGGCCATCGTCTTCGCGCTGGGTGAAGTCAAGCAAGTCATCAGCGAACCCGGCCTGCATTTCAAGCTGCCGCCGCCGTTCCAGAACGTGATGTACCTGGACAAGCGCATCCAGACCCTGGACACGCCTGACGCCGACCGTTTCATCACCGCCGAAAAGATGAACGTGCTGGTCGATGCCTACGTCAAGTGGCGCATCGTCGATCCGCGCCTGTACTACGTCAGCTTCGGCGCCGACGAGCGCCGCACCCAGGATCGCCTGTCGCAGATCGTCAAGGCCGCGCTGAACGATGAGATCACCAAGCGCACCGTGCGCGAAGTGATCTCCAGCCAGCGCAACAACGTCATGGATGCGATCCAGGCGCGCGTGGCCAACGAAGCCAAGCAGATCGGCGTCGAGGTGATCGACGTCCGTCTGCGCCGCGTGGATTACGTTGACCAGATCAACAATTCCGTGTTCGATCGCATGAAGTCCGAGCGCGTGCGGGTGGCCAACGAACTGCGCTCGACCGGCGCCGCCGAATCGGAAAAGATCCGCGCCGATGCAGACCGCCAGCGTGTCGTGATCTTGGCCGAAGCCTATCGCGAATCCGAAAAGATCCGCGGCGCGGGCGATGCCAAGGCCTCCCAGATCTATGCTCAGGCCTTCGGCCAGAACCCGGACTTCTACAAGTTCTATCGCAGCCTGGAAGCCTATCGCGCGAGCTTCAAGAATCGCCACGACGTGATGGTGGTGGATCCGAGCTCGGAATTCTTTAAATATTTCAAAGGTGTCGGCAACAGCAGCGCAAGCTCTTCCAAGAAGTAACCGATAACGCAGAAACGTCCGGCCGCCGCTAAGACAAGGGCAGGGCGGGCAAAGGACGGATGCCGCTGGTTGAGGGCATCTTTCCTTTTTGGTCTGGCGGATTGTTCTGGAGTGCAAGTTTCCCGGAATACAAGACAGGGGCGGCAGAATTTCTCAACCGCCCCGGTTTTTCGTCCAGACCGCGCGATGCGTTGTAGGATGCGCGGATTGCCGGGCCAACCGTCCCGTTTTTTTCCTGTTTTATCTTTTCGTCTATGCCTAACTGGCTTCTTCCTGAAAACATTGCCGACGTCTTGCCGTCCGAAGCACGCAAGATCGAGGAGTTGCGCCGGCGCCTGCTCGACAATTTCCGCCTCTACGGCTACGAAATGGTCATGCCGCCGCTGCTGGAATATCTGGAATCCTTGCTGACCGGCGCCGGTCAGGACACCGACCTGCGCACCTTCAAGCTGGTGGATCAGCTCTCGGGTCGCACGCTGGGCGTGCGTGCCGACATGACCACCCAGGTGGCGCGTATCGATGCCCACCTCTTGAACCGTGCCTCGGTGACCCGCCTGTGCTACGCCGGCAGCGTACTGCATACGCGTCCCACCGGCCTGCACGCCACGCGCGAGCCGATCCAGATCGGCGCAGAAATCTACGGTCATGCCGGCATCGAAGCCGACGCCGAGATCCAGGAACTGGCGCTCAATTCGCTGGCCCTGGCCGGCATGCGCACCATCCGCCTGGACCTGTGCCACGTCGGCGTGCTGCGCGCCATCATCGCCAACGACCCGGTCGCCAAGCGCCAGGAAGCGCAACTGTTCGGCCTGCTGGAATCCAAGGACGTGCCTGGTTTGCAAGAGATCACCGCGGCCTATCAGGACGGCACCCGCCAGGCGCTGCTGGCGCTGCCCAACCTGTACGGCGACATTTCGGTGATCGCCCGCGCACGCATCACGCTGCCGGCGCTGCCGGGTATCGCCCAGGCGCTGGATGAGCTGCAGGCGCTGGTCGAGCTGGCCGCGGGCCATGACGGCGCCGCCGTCACCATCGATCTGGCCGACCTGCGCGGTTATCATTACCACAGCGGCGTGATGTTCTCCGCCTACGTGCCGGGCCTGCCCAATGCGGTGGTGCGCGGCGGCCGCTACGACCATGTCGGCGAGGCCTTCGGCCGCGCCCGTCCGGCGACCGGCTTCTCGATGGATCTGCGCGAACTGGCGCGCCTGATGCCGGGCGCCGAAAGAAAACGCGCGATCCGCGCGCCGTGGGGTACGGATGCCGGCTTGCGTGAGAAAATAGCGCAATTGCGGCAAGCGGGAGAGATCGTCATTCAAAGCCTGCCGGGCCATGAAAACGATCAGGACGAATTCGATTGCGACCGCGCAGTCGAGTTCAGCAATGGAAACTGGATTATCAAAACCTTGGGTTGAGTCATGTTACAGAACAGCAATGCAAAGAATGTCGTCGTCATCGGTACGCAATGGGGCGACGAAGGTAAGGGCAAGATCGTCGATTGGCTGACCGATCACGCGCAAGGCGTGGTGCGTTTCCAGGGCGGCCACAACGCCGGCCACACGCTGGTCATCGGCGGCAAGAAGACTGCGCTGCAACTGATCCCCTCGGGCATCATGCGCGAAGGCGTGGCGTGCTACATCGGCAACGGCGTGGTGCTGTCGGTGCCCGACCTGCTGCGCGAGATCGACAAGCTGGAAGCCGCCGGCGTGGAAGTGTGCTCGCGCCTGAAGGTATCCGACGCCTGTCCGCTGATCCTGCCTTACCACGTGGCGCTGGACGTGGCGCGCGAAGCCGCCCGCGGCGACGCCAAGATCGGCACCACCGGCAAGGGCATCGGCCCGGCCTATGAAGACAAGGTGGCGCGCCGCGCCATCCGCGTGGCCGACCTGCTGAACGAAAAGCGCTTCGCCGAGAAGCTGCTGGCCAACCTGGACTACCACAACTTCGTCCTGACCCACTACCTGAAGACCCAGCCGGTGGATTACCAGAAGACCCTGGACGACGCGCTGGCCAACGTGCCGCGCCTCAAGCCCATGGTCACCGACGTCTCCAGCGATCTGTACGCCGTGCACAACGCCGGCGGCAAGATCCTGTTCGAAGGCGCCCAGGGCAGCCTGCTGGACGTGGACCACGGCACCTATCCGTTCGTCACCTCCAGCAACTGCGTGGCCGGCAATGCCGCCGCCGGCGCCGGTGTCGGCCCGGGCATGCTGCATTACATCATGGGCATCACCAAGGCCTACACCACCCGCGTGGGTTCGGGGCCGTTCCCGGCCGAACTGCCGACCGATGCCGGCACCGGCAAGCACCTGGCGTCCGTCGGCCATGAGTTCGGCACCGTGACCGGCCGTGCGCGCCGCTGCGGCTGGTTCGACGCCGCGCTGCTGAAGCGCTCGGTGCAGATCAACGGCGTGTCCGGTATGTGCCTGACCAAGCTGGACGTGCTGGATGGCCTGGAATCGCTGAAGCTGTGCACCGGCTACAAGCTCAACGGCAAGACCGTGGACATCTTCCCGGTCGGCGCCGAAGAAGCCGCCGCCTGCGAACCGATCTACGAAGAAATGCCGGGCTGGAGCGAAACCACCGTCGGCGCCAAGTCGCTGGACGCGCTGCCGGCCAACGCCCGCGCCTACATCAAGCGCATCGAAGAACTGGTGGGCGTGCCCATCGACATGATCTCCACCGGCCCCGACCGCGAAGAGACCATCGTCCTGCGCCATCCGTTCAAGTAATCCACGCATCAAGCAATAACCGCAACAGAAGCAAGAAACACAACATGAAGATCTCTGATGACAAAGACCTGTGGGTCTCCTGGGACGACTATAACCGCCTGATCGAACGTCTGGCGCTGAAGGTCTATGAATCCGGCTGGCAGTTCGACCAGGTGCTGTGCCTGGCGCGCGGCGGCCTGCGTCCGGGCGACGTGATGTCGCGCATTTTCGATGTCCCGCTGGCGATCCTCTCGACCAGCTCCTACCGCGAAGCCGCCGGCACCATCCGCAGCTCGCTGGACATCGCCAAGTACATCACCATCACCAAGGGCACCCTGGGCGGCCGCATCCTGCTGGTGGACGACCTGGTCGATTCCGGCGTGACGCTGCAAAAGGTGCTGGTGCACCTGAAGGAGCATTACCCGGCGGTCACCGAGATCAAGAGTGCAGTGTTGTGGTGGAAGGCTTGCTCGGTGGTGGAACCCGATTACTACATCGACCATCTGCCGACCAATCCCTGGATTCACCAGCCGTTCGAAGACTACGACGGCCTGGGTCCGCACCAACTGGCCGCCTGGATCAAGAAGGGCGGCGGCGCGGCCTGAGGCTGGCGTTGACTTGTGCCGGAATGAAAAAGAGCTTGCCACGGCAAGCTCTTTTTTTATGTCCGGGCTTCGGCGCGCCGGCTCAGTCATCGGCGTGCGACCACGCTCCTCACGACCACGGGATGACCTTACGTTGCTTGAACTCGTCGAACAGCCGATAGAACATCTGCTCGCTCTCGACGTATTCATGAAATCCGAAGCGCCGCGCCTTGGAGCTGTCGCCGAACATGTCGTAGTCCCACGAAAACACGAAATCCGCGAAACCCCAGGAGGAGAGCGATTCATAGGTATGCGACGCCAGTCCGTGGGCTGCGGCGATGCGTGATCTTGCCCCCGTTTCACGGACACCCCTATAAGCGATTAACTATCGCAATAGGAGGTGGACGATGACCAAGAGCAAGGCAGGCAGAAAGGGGCAGGAGTTCAGCCTGGAGTTCAGGCAGCAGGCACTGTTGCGAGCGGCCACAGAAGGGGTAACCACGGTGGCTCGTGATCTGGGGTTGCAGCCTGCCCAGCTGTACAGTTGGCGCGCCCAGGCGCGGCGGCACGACCAGGACGATCAGGCACAACGCTTGGAGTTGGCCGAACATGCACGGCTCAAACGTGAAGTGGCGCGGCTGGAGGAGGAGAACGCTTTC
>WNDX01000040.1 GCA_009914615.1 Herbaspirillum frisingense | reverse complement strand
GCGCGAGCACCGCGCCCTGTTGGAGCAATACGCTTTGATCGCCAGCATGAGTGCCAGAGGCAACTGCTACGACAACGCAGCAATGGAGAGTTGGAACCACAGTCTGAAGGTCGAGGCCATCCATGGTGAACACCTCGCCACACGGGAGCAGGCCAAGGCTCATGTGTTTGACTACATTGAGGTTGACTACAATCGGATCCGGCTGCACTCGACCCTGGGCTACCTCAGCCCAGAGCAGTACGAGCTGGCCAATGTCGCTTAGATAGGTGTCCGTAAATCAGGGGCAAGATCAGGGATCAGGGGTACGGTGGACAGGGCGCAGACCTGCTCCACCACGTTATATAGCTGCCGCACATTGCCTGGCCAGTGCGCCAGGCTCAGCAACTCCAGCGCATCGGGCGCAAAGCCGGTCAGGCGCTTGGCGTACTTGGCGGCGACGGTCTTGAGGAAATGGTTGGCCAACAGCGCGATGTCCTCACGCCGCTCCTCCAGCGCCGGCAGGTGCAGCGTCACCACATTGAGCCGGTAATAGAGATCCTCGCGGAACAGCCCCTCGGTCATCGCTGTCTCCAGATCACGGTGCGTCGCCGAAATGATGCGCACATCCACCTCGCAGGCCTGGTTGGCGCCGACCTGGCGCACGGTCTTTTCCTGCAGCACGCGCAGCAGCTTGACCTGCAGCGGCATCGGCATATCGCCGATCTCGTCCAGGAACAGCGTGCCGCCGTCGGCCGCCTGGAACAAACCCTCGCGGTTGTCCACGGCGCCGGTGAAGGCGCCCTTGACGTGGCCGAACAGTTCGGACTCCAGCAATTGCTCGGGAATGGCGCCACAGTTGACGGCAATGAAAGGCTTGGCCGCGCGCGGGCTGGCGCGGTGGATGGCGCGCGCCAGCAGCTCCTTGCCGGTGCCGCTGTCGCCGCGGATCAGGATGCTGGCGTCGGAAGCCGCCACCAGACGCGCCTCGGCCAGCAGTTCGGCCACCCGCTGGCTGCGGCTGATCAGGTCGGCCCGCCAGGCCTGGTCTTCGCTATCGAGCGCCGGTGCAGACAGGCTCAGGGCTTGGGCGACCTTATCCAGCAGCAGGGCGCCGTCGAAGGGCTTGGTCAGATAGGCAAAGGCGCCGCGGGTGGTGGCATCGACCGCATCGGGAATGGTGCCGTGCGCGGTCAACAGGATGACGGGCAACGTCGGATGGCGGTGACGGATCTCGCTGAACAACGCCAAACCGTCCATCCCAGGTAGGCGCACATCGGTGATGACCAGCGCCGGCAGCGAAATGGCCAGCTGGGCCAGCGCCGATTCGGCGCTTTCCACCGCCAGGATGCGGTAGCCGCTGGCATTCAGGCGCAAGGTCAGCAGGCGCAGCAGGTCGGGATCGTCATCGACCAGCAGCAGGGGGGCAGTCTTTCCCATCGGGACTCCAGTTCCGTGAAAGGAACGGGCCCGGCAGGATGGCGTTACTTACCGCCGGCCGGCAGGCTCCGTTCTATGTTCTTGAGCGCTTCAAGCTTGTCGTTGAGCTGATCCACCTTACGCTGCGCGTCCTTGAGCTGGACCGAGGACTTCTCGGCGCTGTCGGCGACGCGGCGCAGGTCGGAATAATGGCCGACCAGAAGTTGCACCAGCGGCTTGAGCTTCTCCGCTTCGACGCTGTTGTCGCCCATGACGTTCCACAGTTGTGCTTCGGCTTTGGCAAGATCGATGGGATCGCGCGTCAGCGACAGCGCCATGGCGCGCCGCACGTTGTTGGACGGGCTGGCCGGATAGGTATTGATACGCTGCAGTTCGCGCGCCAGTTCCCCCGCCGGCATCTTGCGCAGCTGGGCGGCGTAGGCCAGCAATTCATCGATATTGCTGGTGGCATGGATCAGCTTGATGCTGGAAGTCGGCGCTTGGGGCGGCTGCGCCACGCAGGCGGCCAGCAGCAGGCAGGATGCCAGGGACAGGATTTTATTTTTCATCAGGCAACTCGATACGGAAATGCGCCCCGCCTTCATGCGGGACCAGATAAACCTTGCCGCTATGCGCCTGCACGTACTCGCGCACCACCGACAGTCCGATGCCGTTGCCGCGGCGCGCGCCCGGCGGCTGGTGCAGGCCCTGGTAGAACGGCTCGAAGATGCGCGCGGCGTCGGTCGGCGCCACGCCCGGCCCCTGGTCCACGCACTCCACGCGCACCATGCCCGGAGCGTCGGACAGCAGGAAACGGACAAAACCGCCCTGCGGACTGAAGCGCACGGCGTTGGACAACAGGTTGTCCAGCACGATCGCCATCTTCTCGGGATCCACCACCACGGTACGCGCCGCGCCTTCGATTTCCACCCGCAGCTCGCGCGCCAGCCATTGCAGGCGCTGGTCGTCGATCACCTTGTGCAGCAGCGCGCGCAGATCCACCGGCACCGAATGGATGCGCTGGGCGTCGAAGGAGACTTCGTTATAGCGCAACAGGTCTTCGATCTGGGTCTGCAAAGCCTGGGTATTCAGGCGCAGGATGCGGGCGATCTCGCGCTGGTTCTCCGACAGCTGGCCAGCCACGCCGTCATCCAGCAGCGCCGCGCCTTCGCAGAGGGCGGACAGCGGCGTCTTCAATTCATGCGAGACATGGCGCAGGAAGCGCGACTTCTCGGCCTCCAGGTCGGCCAGGCGCTGGCGCAGCCAATCCAACTGCTGGCCCAGGCGGCGGATGTCGGCCGGGCCGCGCACATCGATGTGCTGGTCGAAGCGGTTGTCGCCCAGGCGACCGATGGCATGCTCCAGGCGCGCCAGCGGACGCGACAGCCACAGCCCGAAGCAAAATGCCAGCAGCACGGCCAGCAGGATGGCGCCGATCACCTGCAGGGTCAGCATCTGGCGCTGCTGCTCCAGCGCGTCGGACAGCGCATTGTTGCGTCGATCGACTTCTTGCCGGCTCTCCTGCGCCATGCGTTCGTTGAGCGGCGGCAGGCGGGCGAAGTCCTGGAACACTTTCAGTTGCTCGGCCTTGTCCTTGCGCGATTCCGATTCCAGCACGGCGGCGGCTTCATCCGTATAAACGCTCCACTGGCTGAAGATATCGCGCGGCGCCATCGGCAGCGACTCGGATAATTCCCCCAGCGCCTGCCGGGCCTGGTCGCGCGCCTCGACGAAGCGATCATGGAAAGCCGGGTCGTCCAGCACGAGGTATTGGCGTGCGCTGCGCTCCATGGCGACGGTGCGCTCGGCCAGGCGCTGCGCCGATTCGGTCAACTGCACCGCCTGCCGCGCGGTCTCGCGGCTGTTCTTGGCCATGCGATCCAACGTGAACAGGGCGTGGATGGAGGTGCCGCTCAGCAGTGCGGCAATCAGCAGGAACGCGGCCAGCAACAGCTGGCGAAAGGACAATCCCAGGTAACCCGGCTTGGCGGCGGGCTGTCCGGTCAGATTGTGGGTGTGCTCGATGGCGTTCAGCATGCGATTGATCTCGGTCCCTCAAGACTTGCTTCTAACTCCGGGCGGCCATCCCTTGCGTGCCCTTCATTCGTAATCCGGCAGCGCCGCGTTGTCTCCGGGAAATTCCGCTTTTGCATTGTTCTTGTCGGCCCCGGATGGATGCCATGGGGAAATGGGTTGAAACGTGGCGCGCGGGCTGACATTGTAATCAAGATGAGCTTGGCGGAACATCCATGCCGCTTTCCCCGTAGCAATATAGGACGCCGCCACCACGGCGGCAAGGCCATCCGAAGACGGCGCCGCGGCAGCAAGGCGGCTGGCTCAGGCCTGCGGGCCGAGGAAATCCAGCAACATCAAGGCCACGACCTTGGTGGCTTTCTTCAGATCGTCCAGCGCCAGGTTTTCATCGGCCTGCTTGGCGTTGGATTCCATCAGCGTGCGCGGACCGGCGCCGAACAGCACCACCGGAATGCCGTGCTCGCCGTACAGGCGGGCGTCGGTGTACAGCGCCGAGCCGTTGGTGCTCAGGGTTTCGCCCATCACGCCTTGCGCATTGCGCAGCAGGCTCTCGACCAGCTTTTCATGGCCCGGCAGCGGACGCAACGCGCGCGCCAGCAGCAGGCGGCGAATCTCGACACGGATCCCGGGCAGGCCGGCCACCGCATCCTCGATCAACTGGCGCACGCCGGCCTCGACCTGCGCCGGATCTTCTTCGGGAATCATGCGGCGGTCCATCTTCAGCACCACCTTGCCCGGCACCACATTGGTATTGGTGCCGCCGTCGATGCGGCCGACGATCATGGTCGGATGGCTGATGCCCGGGATGGCGGAACGGATCTCCTTCAAGCCCGGCACCGCACCATAGATCGCATTGAGGATGGCGGTCGCCGCCTGCAGCGCGTCATGGCCGGTCTCCGGCATCGAACCGTGGGTGGCGCGGCCATGCACGGTGACTTCGAATTGCAGGCAGGCGTTGTGCGCGGTGACGACGTTGTAGCTGAAACCGGCCGCCAGGACGTAATCCGGCTTGGTCAATTTCTGCTCCAGCAACCATCCCGGACCGAGCAGGCCGCCGAACTCCTCGTCGTAGGTGAAGTGCAGTTCCAGCGCGCCGCGCAGATCCGCGCCCAGTGCTTCCAGTGCGCGCGCGGCGAAGATATAGCTGGCGAAGTCGCTCTTGGACACCGCCGCCGCCCGACCGTAGATGCGGCCATCGGCCACCTCGCCGCCGTAGGGGTCATGGCGCCAGCCTTCGCCCGGCGGCACCACATCGCCGTGGGCGTTGAGCGCCACGGTCGGACCGCCGGCCGCGTAAGGACGGCGCACGATCAGATTGGTAACGCTTTGCATACCGTAGTCGGCCACCTGCTGTTGCGGCACCGCGTGCTTCTCGGCGTTCCAGCCCCAGCCCTTGACCAGTTCGGCCACCGCATCGGCGTGCGGCGCATTGTTGCCCGGAGGCGTGTCGGTGGGAATGCGGATCAGCTGCTGCAATACGCCGACTTCCTCATCGAAATGCTGATCGATCCATGCGCACAGGCGCTCCGACAACTGCTCTTTGGACATGCTCGCGACTCCGTCATCAAGACGCGCCGGCAGCGCCGGCGCAAACCGCCATCATAGCGCACCGCGCGCCTGGCCGGATCGGCGCCAGCAGAGGCGACGTTTCCCCGCTATCATTGATCGCCCGGCCGCCTCCTGCGGGCGGCCCTTATATATAGATAAGCGGCGGACCTTGCCCGCATCATCCGGCAGGCGTACCAGCCCGCGCCACCTCGCTGAAAACACACATGTCATCGCTGCCATCGTCCGCCGGCGCCGCCGAACCTGCCCATCACATCGCCATCGCCGGCGAAGGCCTCCCGCCCGAACAACGCGGCCGCGCCATCCTCACCCTGCTGATCGCGGTGGGCCTGGCCACGCTGGACACCGCCATCGCCAATACCGCCCTGCCGGCCATGGCGCTGGATCTGCAGACCACGCCGGCGGCCTCGGTGTGGATCGTCACGGCTTATCAACTTGCCATGATGGTGTCGCTGCTGCCGCTGGCCGCGCTGGGCGAGATCGTCGGCTATCGCCGCATTTATATCTGGGGCCTGGTGCTGTTCACCGCCGCCTCGCTGCTGTGCGCGGTGGCCTGGTCGCTGCCGACGCTGGTGGTCGCCCGCTTCCTGCAGGGACTGGGCGGCGCCGGGATCATGAGCGTCAATACCGCGCTGATCCGCTTCATCTACCCGACCCGCTCGCTGGGCCGCGGCGTCGGGCTCAATACGCTGATCGTGGCGATCTCCTTCACGGTCGGCCCCAGCGTCGCCTCGGCCATCCTGGCCATCGCACCCTGGCCTTGGCTGTTCGCGGTGAACGTACCGCTGGGCGTGATCGCCATTGCACTGGCGCTGCCTTCACTGCCGCATACCATGCTGGCCAAGCACGTCTTCGATATGCGCAGCGCGGTACTTAACGCGGCGGCCTTCGGCCTGCTGATTCTGGCCATCGGCGAAGGCGCGCACCAGGCCGAAGCCAGCGTGGTCGGACTGGAGCTGGCCGGCGCCATCGTCTGCGGGCTGTTCCTGCTCAAGCGCGAACTGGCGCATCCGGCGCCGATGCTGCCGGTGGATCTGTTCCGCCACCCCATGTTCTCGCTGTCGGCGATCACGGCAGTGTGCTCGTTCGCCGCGCAAGGCCTGGCCTTCGTCTCGCTGCCCTTCTTCTTCCATCACGACCTCGGCCGCAGCCAGGTCGAGATCGGCTTGCTGATGACGCCGTGGCCGGTGGCGGTCGCCATCATGGCGCCGATCGCCGGCCGCATGTCGGATCACTATCCGGTCGGCATCTTGGGCGGCGTCGGCCTGGCGCTGCTATGCACCGGCCTGCTGACGATGACCTTCATGCCGGCCGCGCCCAGCGTGTGGGAGATCAGTTGGCGCATGCTGCTCTGCGCGGCATGGGCTTCGGCTTCTTCCAGTCGCCCAACCTGAAGGCACTGATGACCAGCGCCCCGCCGCACCGCAGTGGCGGCGCTTCCGGCATCGTGGCCACCGCGCGCCTGCTGGGCCAGAGCATCGGCGCCGCGCTGGTGGCGCTGTGCTTCAATCTCTCGGAAAGTCACGGTTCGCGCTTCGCGCTGGGCTTCGGTGCGGTATTCGCCGGCGTTGCCTGCATTGCCAGCTTCCTGCGCCTGCTGACCAAGAATCCTTACGCGCCGCCGTTGAAAAAATGATCGCGGCGCAAACGCCACCCATGCATCACCCCTACAAAAAGCGACCGTCGATGGTCGCTTTTTTTTGCTTCTTTCTTTGCGCGGCTGACAAAACGCTGAGCACAACCACGAGCAGATTCTCAGGCGATGATTCCCGCGCGCGTCGTTTGTCCAGGCGACGTGCAAGAAAACATCAGAAATTTTCCGGGGATAAAGTTTTACAGGTTGCGTCAGTAAATTTCATGACGGTTGAGACGTTCCGGCTCTCTCAAGCAAAAAACATTCTGCTACGATGAAAACCATGCCGCACAACCGTCGACTAAACGGAGCCGGCTGCAAGAACCTGTCATTGCATCAAGCAGGCGTCATTTCATCGGGGAAATCGAACCGCTTTTCGGAAAGCAACCAGCACCAGGCAAAGACCTGGAATTCGATATGTTGAAATCCATCGCCACCGAACAATTGCGCCTGGGCATGTACGTCCACTCCATACCCGGAGCCTGGATCAACCATCCCTTCTGGCGCAAGTCCTTCAAGCTCGACAGCTTCGAAGATCTGCAAGCGTTGCGCGCGAGCCCCATTCGCGAGATCCTGATCGACACGACCAAGGGCCGCGACGTCGCGCCGGAAGATCAGGACGACGAGGAAGACGCATCGCAGGCCGACGCTCCCGCCGCGCATACGCTAACCCCGCGCAAGCAGGCCGCGCGCACCGAAACGACGACTGAGCGGGAGCGCGCGGCGCGCATCATCTCCTCCTCCAAGTCCACCGTGCTCAACATGTTCTCGGAAGCGCGCATGGGCAAGGCAGTGGACGTCAAGGATGCCGCTGAACTGGTATCGGAAATCACCTCGTCCGTCTCGCGCAACGCCGATGCGCTGATCAGCCTGGCGCGCCTGAAGACCACCGACGACTACACCTACATGCACTCCGTGGCGGTGTGCGCGATGATGATCTCGCTGGCCAACCAGCTCGGCATGTCGCACGAAGACACCAAGCAGGCGGGCATGGCCGGGCTCTTGCACGACGTCGGCAAGATGGCGGTGCCGCTGGACATCCTGAACAAGCCGGCCAAGCTGACCGAAGAAGAATTCGCCTCGATCCGCTCGCACACCGTGGCAGGACATTCCATCCTGCAGCAGATCGACGGCATCGGCGAAGCCGCGCTGGACGTCTCGCTGCATCACCATGAAAAGGTGGACGGCACCGGCTATCCCTACAACCTGAAGGCCGACCAGATCTCGATCATGGCCAAGATGGGCGCGGTATGCGACGTATACGACGCCATCACGTCCAACCGCCCGTACAAGGCCGGCTGGGATCCAGCCCGCTCGATCCGGCACATGGCCAGCAGCGCCGGGCATTTCGATCCGAGCACCATGGAAGCCTTTGTCAAGGCGATCGGCATCTATCCGACCGGCTCATGCGTGGTCATGCAATCGGGCCGCCTGGCGGTGGTGGTGGATCAGCGTCCCGACCATTTGCTGACGCCGCGCGTGAAGGTGTTTTATTCGACCGTCAGCCGCATGCCGCTCAAGACGGAGATCGTCGATCTGGCGCACGCCAGCGACAAGATCGTCGCCTACGCGGATCACACCAAATGGGGCATCCGCAGCCTGCCCTCGCTCGATCTCTGAGCGCGGCGCAACACGCAACGGAGAATGAAAGAACGGCGCCGGCAGGGCGCCGTTTTCCTGTCAGTCGCGCTGCGCGAAGGCAGCGGTCGAGGCCAGCTCGTTCAACAGCGCCACGGTGGCGCAGTTGGAGACCTCATAAGGATTGAGTTCGCCGCATACCGAATACTTCAGCAGCAGCGAGCGGTTGATCTTGTCCAGCCGGATCTTGCCCATGGTCCACGACGAATACTGGCGCTCGTCGATGGCTTCATACGCCAGCAGCACCAGATCATGGTGACGACCGTCGTGCTGCAGGTTACCGTAGATGCGGTTCACCTGATCCCGCCCTCCTTCCAGCACCTGCACGAAGATCGAATCGCTGTAGCACAACACGCCGGTGATGCCCTGCGGCGGATTGTTCTTGCGCGCGCTGGCCAGGATGCTGTCGATCACTTCGCTGGAAATCGGCACGCGCGCGCGGCTTGCATAGATCAGACGGACGAGCATGATTAACCTCGTTGACGTTGGGAAATCAGCGCCAGGAATTCGCGCCGCAGGTTGGCGTCACGCAGGAAGGAGCCGCGCATGACGCTGTTGATCATCTTCGATTCGATGTCCTTCACGCCGCGCCAATGCATGCAGAAGTGGTCGGCTTCCATGACGATGGCCAGGCCGTCCGGCTGCAGCTTTTGCATCAGCAGGTCGGCCGCCTGCGACACCGCCTCTTCCTGGATCTGCGGGCGGCTCATCACCCATTCCAGCAGGCGCGCGTACTTGGACAGGCCGATCAGGTTGGAATGTTCGTTCGGCATCACGCCCACCCAGACCTTGCCCATGATCGGGCACAAGTGGTGCGAGCAGGCGCTGCGCACGGTGATCGGGCCGACGATCATCAGCTCGTTGAGGCGTTCGATATTGGGGAATTCGGTCACCGGCGGCGGCGCCTGATAGCGGCCGCGGAACACTTCATTGAGATACATCTTGGCCACGCGCTTGGCGGTGTCCTGGGTATTGTGATCGCTCTCGACGTCGATCACCAGGCTTTCCAGCACGGCGGCCAGCTTGCCCTGCACTTCGGCCTGCAATTGCGCCAGTTCGCCTTCCTCGATGAAGGCGGCGATGTTGTCGTTGGCATGGAAGCGCACGCCGGCGGCCTTGATGCGGGCGCGGATACGCGCCGAAACGAGCTGCTCATGTACGCTGGCCGAGCCGGCCTGATCTTTTTCTATTGCCATGATGGGGGGCGGGTCCGCGGTGCCGGCCCGCCGCTGTCGGTGGAATTGCCGCCATTATGCCCCGAAAAGGCGCATCGCATCAGGCGCGACAGCATGCCGGACCACGCCGGATGCCGCCATTCAGAAGGTTTGCCAATCGTCTTCCGCGGCGCGGGGGAAAGCCGGCGCCGCCGGCGGCAGCGCTGCCGCCGGCGACGGAGATTGCGCAGGAGCGGCCGCCGCTTGCAACAACCGGCGGCGCTTCGGCATCCAGCCTGAACACGCCCACCAGTTGGCGCAGGTTCTGCGACTGATCCTGCAGCGATTGCGCAGCCGCCGCGGCCTGTTCGACCAGCGCGGCATTCTGCTGGGTCGCCTCGTCCATGTGCGCGATGGCCTGATTGACCTGTTCGATGCCGGCGCGCTGCTCCTGGGTCGCGGCGCTGATCTCGCCGACGATGTCGGACACGCGCCTGACGCTGGCCACCACCTCATCCATGGTCGAACCGGCCCGCAGCACCAGGCGGCCGCCGGCATCCACCTTGGTGGCGGAATCGTCGATCAGCGCCTTGATCTCCTTGGCCGCAGTGGCCGAGCGCTGCGCCAGCGAGCGCACCTCGGAAGCGACGACCGCGAAGCCCCTGCCCTGCTCGCCGGCGCGCGCCGCTTCCACCGCCGCATTGAGCGCCAGGATATTGGTCTGGAAGGCAATGCCGTCGATCACGCCGATGATATCGACAATGCGCCGTGACGCTTCGCTGATGCCGTTCATGGTGGACACCACCTGCTGCACCACCTCGCCGCTATGCGCGGCGACATCCGAAGCGCTGGCCGCAAGCTGGTTGGCCTGCTGCGCATTCTCGGCGTTCTGGCGCACGGTCGAGGTCAGTTCCTCCATGGCCGCCGCGGTCTCCTCCAGCGAGCCGGCCTGCTGCTCGGTGCGCGAAGATAGGTCGAGATTGCCGCCGGCGATCTCGGCCGACGCCGTGGCGATGGTTTCGGCGCCGCCGCGCACTTCGGCGACGATGCGCGTCAGGCTGCCGTTCATCTGGCGCAGCGCTTCCAGCAACTGGCCGATCTCATCGCGGGAACCGGTGTCGATGCGGCTGCACAGGTTGCCGTCGGCGACCTGCTGCGCCACCTCCACCGCATGACGTACCGGGCGCGTGATGGAACGCGTGGTCCAGATCGCGAAACCGCCGCCCAGCAGCACCGCCAGGGCCGCGATGGACAACATGATGATGGTCTTTCCGCGGTACTGATCGGCCGCCTCCTGGCTGCTGCGATCCATCATCATCGAACCGACCGCGATATAACTCTTGACGCGGCCGATGTATTTTTCCTGATCCTCGCGCAGCGTGGTCAACAGCAGTTGCGACGCATCCATGGTGGCGCCGGTGGAGGCCAGCTTCAGGTATTGCTGCTGGCCCTCCTGGTATTTGGCGCGCAGCGCGGTGATCTCGGCGAAGGACTTGCGACCCTGGTCGCTGGAGAGCCGCTCCTGCAGCTTGCCAAGGTCGTCGCTGATGATCTTCTCGCCCTCGCCGATCAGGCGGATCTCATCCAGCAGCCTGGCGTGGTCGTCGATAAGCAGCAGGTTGCGCATCGAGCTGGCGTTCTCGCTGATCTTGAGCAGCACGTCGTTGGCCAGCAGCACCTGCGGATAGCGATCCTTGACGATGCGCTGCGTCCCCTGGTGCAAGGTGTTGAGGCTTTCGATGCCCAGCGCGGTGATGCCGGCCAGCAGCGCCAGCACCAGGCCGAAGCCCAGGCCCAGCCGGGCGCCCAGTTTGAGGTTTGCGATCATGTCGTCCTCCGCATGCGGAACGCGGCCCGCATGTGCGCCGGCCGCAAAAATGAATTCTGGAGAAAAGCGTAGGAAAAAAACGGCGGAGAAAGAGCTCTCTTCCTCCGCCCAAGGCACTACGCAGCGCCGCCCCGCTCCAGGGACGACGCAGGCAAAACAAGACTATTCACAGAAGGTGATGCACGCCATCAGAACGAGTGGTGCATGCCGATGGTGGTGACCAATTGGCCCTGGCCGCCGGACACGCCGGTGGAGCCGGACGCGCCGGTGCCGTTCATGACCGCGAAGCGGGCGTCGCCGCCGGCGCGCTGATAGGAAGCCTGCACATACCACTGGGTGCGCTTGGAGAAATCATGCACGTGCGACAGGCTGAAGGTATTCCAGCGCGCGCCTTCCAGCTTGGACAGGCCATAACCGAAGTTGATGGTGTCCAGCGTGGCGTAGCGCCATGCCGCACCCAGATCCAGGTTCTTCTGCTTGGGCGATGCGCCGGTCGGCAGATCCAGCTTGACCTGGGTGTACGCGCCGTTCAGGCGCACGCTGCCGATGGTATAGCCCACGCCGCCGGCATAGGTGGTCAGGCTGTTGAACACGGTAGCAGCGCTGCCCAGGCCGACGCTGCCCAGGAAGGCGCCTGCGTAACCGGCGGCGCGATTGTTCAGCTTGGAATAGGCGAAGGCTGCGCGCAGCGGACCGTTGCCATAGGTGGCGCCGGCGCTGACATTACGACCCGCGGAATTGTCGCCGGCCACTTCACCGAAACCATACATCAGGCTGCCCTGGAAGCCGCCGAGGGTGGGCGAGGTATAGCGGACCGCGTTATCGAACTGGTAGGTGTTGGCCAGGCTGTCCAGGTTACCCGGGTGGAACAGGTACCAGTTGGTCAACTGGAAGCCGTTGGACAACTTGCCCACGTAGTCGAACACCACGTCCGGCATGTGGCCCAGGGTCACCGCGCCGAAGTCGCCGGACAGGCCGATGGTGCTGTAGCGGTTGAACAGCTTGGACGAGTTGGGCACGCCGCCGGAGTCGGTGTAGAAGCCCGCTTCCAACTGGAAGTTGGCCTTCAGATTGCCACCCAGGTCTTCGCTGCCGCGAAAGCCGATGCGGTCCGGCTGCATGGTGCCCTGGTCCAGGCGCGACACCGATCCGCCGCCGAGATTGTTGATGTAGGCCACGCCCGCGTCGAGGCTGCCGTAGATGGTGACGCTGCTCTGCGCAAAGGCGCCTGCCGATAGACAGGATGCCGCTGCGGCAATCATTAACTTCTTCATTAAACTCCCCTTCAACGAATAAGTACCAACATCGCGGCCATCGCCGCATTCACTCACTGCTCCCTGCCGCCCCGTGCGGATGGAAGGTGACTTGGTCGGGGCCCCCGCTGCCGCATGGTCGGCTGGCGCAGGCTTGCCGGGTGGCCCGTAATCCGGCGATATTTGTTCCACCTATGGATCAACGTTCCACGAAATTCATCGGGCTCAAAAAAATGCCCGGTGCAAACGCACGGGAATCGGCGTCGAGCGCGCCTGTTCAGATGTCGAGCACCAGACGCTGTCCCTTGCAGCCGGATACGCACACCATCATGGTCTTGCCGGCGGCGCGCTCGGATTTGCTGAGCACGCCGTCGCGATGCTCCAGCTCCCCTTCGATCACCTTGGTCTCGCAGGCGCCGCACACCCCTTCGCGGCAACTGTGGTCAACGCTGATGCCGGCGTCCAGCAATGCGTCCAGCAGCGACTTGCCGGCCGGGACGGTAACGCTGGTCTTGCTGCGCGCCAGTTCGGCGACATAGCTGCCGCTCTGCACCGACGCCACTTTCTCCGCGGCGAAGCGTTCGATATGCACGTTGGGCAGGCCCAACTCCTCGCAGAGGGACTCGAAAGCATTCAACATCGGCGTCGGGCCACAGCAATAGAAATGCGCATCCCTTGGCTTGGCGGCGAGGAAGCCGCGCAGGTCGGGCGGCGCGCCGGCCTCATCGTCGAAGTGGCTGGACACGCCCGGCTGCCCCAGCAGCTCGGCGGTGAAGGCCGCTTCCTTGCGCGAGCGCGCGCAGTAGAACAATTCGACCGACTTGCCTTGTCCGCCCAGGCGCCCGTACATGCCGGAGATCGGCGTGATGCCGATGCCCCCGGCGATCAGCACCGAATGCGAGGCCGACTCGTCGAGCGGGAAATTGTTGCGCGGCGCCGAGATGGCGATGGTGGATCCCACGCGTAGCTGCTCATGCACGTAGCGCGACCCGCCGCGGCTGTTGCGGTCGTTGAGCACGCCGACCACGTAGCGATGGCGATCGGTGGGCGGATTCGACAGCGAGTAACTGCGCACGATGCCGTTGGGCAGATGCAGATCGACGTGCGCGCCGGCCTCGAACGGCGGCAAGTCGCCGCCTTCGGGCAAGCGCAGCTCGACGCTGACCACACCCTGCGCCTCGAAGCGCATGGCCTGGATCCGGACTGAAATTGTTGGACTGCTCATGAATGCCACTTCCAGATAAAGCAGATAAAGAACTTCAGGAAACCACTTCCGGTACCGACTGCTGCACATCCACGCCCAGCCGCGCGAAGGCATCGACCTCGACCGTCAGCTCGGGAAACACCAGGCCGCTCACCCCGACCAGCGTCGAGCACGGATACGGCGCCCGGAAGAAGTCGCGGCGCGCGCGCCCGACCTCGTCCTTGTCGGCGATGTCCTTCACGTAGATCACCAGCTTGTAGATGCTGCCGACGGTGCCGCCGGCGGCCTCCACCAGATCGCGGATCTTGCCCAGCACCACCAGCGTCTGCTCGTAGGTTCCCAGGCGCTGTTCGCGCGAGGC
Source organism: Herbaspirillum frisingense (assembly GCA_009914615.1). GTDB lineage: Bacteria > Pseudomonadota > Gammaproteobacteria > Burkholderiales > Burkholderiaceae_D > Herbaspirillum > Herbaspirillum frisingense_B. The sequence goes on along the minus strand of WNDX01000040.1, from coordinate 17,562 downwards.
CGGATGCGCGGTCATGCCGGACATGACGATCTCGTCGCCGACCACCAGGCAGTTCGACCAGGTGGCCGTGGCCAGCTCGGCCACCTTGGCGGTCTTCACGTGGCGCACGGCGACCGGCTGCACGGATCCGCTCATGCCGCCTTGACCGGCGCCTTGGCTGCGGCCAGTTCTTCTTCGCGCGCGATCTGCTGCTTGGCCAGGCCGCGCAGATGGCGGCGCAGGCGCACGATGCCCATGTCGTGCTGATACAGCATCTCCCGTTGGTTGGCGTCCGGCTCCATCAGCTCCAGCACCACGCGATCCTGCTCCAGCACGTTCCAGTGGCGCGCTTCGAGGCGGTTGCGGTAAAGGAAGCGCCAGGTGTCCTTCTGCCAGCCGGTCAGCTTGCGGCAGCGCCAGTGGAATACCGCGGCGATGTTGTCCACGATGGGCGTGTAGCTGCCGATGATGACGAAGCTGCCGCCGGGGCCGCCGGTCTTGGGATAGGGAATCGCCAGGCGCATCCAGTGCAGGTCGGTGTCGCCCCATTCGGTCCAGTCGAAGTTGACGTCGCGCTGGCCTTCCTTCTCGAACACGAAACCGATCTCGGTCTCGCGGATGCCGAAGCTGGCCTTGTTGTCGCCCTCGGCCATCGAGTGCGACTGCTTGTGCAGGAAGGTGCCGTGCATCGGATCCATCACGTTGTCCAGCACGTAGCGGTAGTCGCCCTTCCATTCGGTGTAGCACAGGAAGTTGGAATACTCGGGGCTGGTCAGTTCTTCCGGCAAGCGCAGCGGCGGCGGCGTCTCGACGTCTTCCAGGCTGTTGTAGAGGAAGATGGCGCCGGCCGCCTCGGTGACGTGGAAGCGGCGCGTGGCCTTGGCGCCTTCCAGCTTACAGCCCGGGCTGCCGGGCACGCTGGTGACCACGCCATCGAAGCGCACCTGCACGCCGTGGTAGCCGCAGGCGATGCGATCGCCCATGGGAATGCCCATGGACAGCGGCGCGCCGCGATGCGGGCAATGGTCTTCCAGCGCGTGCAGCGTGCCGGACGGTTCGCGCCACAGCACGAACTTCTTGCCCAGGCGGCGCAGCGAGACGGGCTTCTCGGCCACGAAGCCGGATGGGCAGATGGGGTACCACAAGTCTTTCAAACCGACGGCGAGCACGGCGTCGATGGGATCATTGGCTGTCGTTCTCATTTCTGGTCTCTCCTGTTGGCTGGCGCTGGCGGCGATCGCTCAAGCGGCCAGGCGGGCGATTTCTTCCTGGTAGTTCTGTTCGGTCCACACGCCGGCGTTATACGGGCAGCTCGGGCCGGTGCGGTTCAGGTGCGCCACCAGGGCGCCCAGTTCGTGCACGCCGGCGGCATAGGCGCGCTCGATGGAATCGCCCAGCAGGTCTTCGTACTGCGTCGGCGGGCGACGGCGCGCCTGGTGCGGATTGAGATAAACGTCTGTGACTGTTGCAACCATCATTGGCCTCCATTTCTGACGCGCTCGCGGATACGCTCGCGCACGGGAACAAAATCGTAGGTGGGGTAGCACTCGGTGCGGAACACGCCCCAGGCCGAGCGTTCGAGCTCGACGTTGACCAGCGGCAGCAGCGCCGGCGGCAATTCCAGCGTGACGATCTGGCCCAGGCCCATGGCCACGGTCCAGGACACCACGCGGGTGCCTTCGACGGGGAAACGCTCCCACCAGTTCACCTTCTTCATGTGCGACTGGATGTCTTCCAGGTTCTTGGACTGGTCATGCTTCAACACGATGGTGAGCAGCATGGTGTCCGCTTGTTTCTCTTGGCTCATTCCGGCTCCGGTCTTCAGGCGCTGACGGCTTCGGGTTCCGGCTGCAGCGGCACCTTCCAGGCGTCGTAGCCGTACACCCAGTCGGCGTTGCCGCCTTCCCGCAGCCAGTTATTGCCGCGCGAGCCGATCTGTATCTTCGAGGCGCGCGCCATGCGTAGCTGCTGATACACATGCAAGGACCCTGCCACGTCCTCCAGCTTCGACACCGTGGCCAGGCAGCGCGCCAGCACCACCGCATCCTCGATGGCCATGCCGGCGCCCTGCGCCATGAACGGCATCATCGGATGGCAGGCATCGCCCAGCAGGGCCATGTTGCCGCGCGCCCAGGCCGGCAGCGGATCGCGCTCGTACAAGGCGGTCTTGAGCACGTCGTCGCAGGCGTCCAGCAAGGCGGTCGCGTCGGGATGGAAGCCGGCGTAGCTGTCGCGCAATTCCTGGACGCTGCCCGGCGTGGTCCACGATTCCAGATGCCAGCTCTCCTGGGCGGTGGTGGCGAAGATGAAAATGTCCTCGCCGCGGTTGAGCGGGAAGGTGACGATCTGGCTTTCCGGATTGGGCCCCCACCACTTGGTGAAGGCCTGCAGGTTGGGCACGCCGGCCACTTTTCCGGCAGGCACCACGGCGCGGAACGCCACCACGCCCGTGAAGCGCGGGCGCTCGGCGCCGAACATCGCGGTGCGCACCGCGGAGTGGATGCCATCGCCGCCGATCAGCACGTCGACGCGGTCGCTGCTGCCATCGGTGAACTGCACGGTGATGCCATCGGCCTGCTCGTCGATCTTCTCCGCGCGCCTGGCGAAGCGCACCTGTTCCAGCGGGAACACTTCGGCCAGCGCCGCCAGCAGGTCGGCGCGGTGAATCGTCAGTTGCGGCGCGCCGTACTTCTGCTCGGCGTTGTCGCCCATGGCCAGGCGCGAAGTTTCCTCGCCAGTATTCCAGGTGCGGCTGATGCGATGGGTCGGGCGCGCGGCGGTCTTGCGCACCGCGTCGCCGATGCCCAGGCCGTCGAGGGCGCGCACGGCGTTGGGCGTCAGGTTGATGTCCGCGCCCACGCGCAGGAACTGCTTGGACTGTTCATACACGACCACCTCGTGGCCGGCGCGTTGCAGGGCGATGGCGGCGGTCAAGCCGCCGATGCCCGCGCCCAGGATTCCGATCTTGAAGGACATGTGCTTTCCTCGTTGCTGTGAGCTTACTTGCCGGCCGGCGCGCGGTCGGTCAGGAACTTGCCGCTGGGGCCTTGCGCGTTCTTCTGGCGCCGCGTATTGCCATCGATGCCGCCGTCGATGGCCCATTCGGCGAATACCGTCGGACCCGGTTCGAACTCGCGCGGCTCCCAGTGCTCATCGAGCTGATCCTCGTCGGCGTAATACTCGATCAGGCCGCCGGCCGGATTCTTGAAGTACCAGAAATAGGCCGAGGAGATCGGATGGCGGCCGGGGCCGAGCTGGGTATCCCAGCCGCTGCGCGACATGTGCATGCCGCCGCCGAAGACCTCGTGGATGTCGCGCACGGTGAAGGCCACGTGATTGAGGCCCGAACGCGCTTCCGGCGGCTGCAGCAGGAAGATGTCGTGGTGGCCGCCGACATCGGCGCAGCGCAGGAAGGCGCCGCGCTCCGGATAGCGGTCGGACGGCACGAAGCCGAAGTTCTCGCAATAGAACTTCTCGCAAGCCTTCACGTCCTTGACGAAGAACACCACGTGACCGACCTCGATCGGCGCCGCGCGCTCGTAGACCGGGCTGCGTTGGTTGATGCGGTTCTTTTCGTTCCAGGTATTCATGCGCGCGCATTCGACCTCGACGTCGCGCTTGACCGATACCTGGAAACGCACCGCCAGGCCATTGGGGTCGGTGCAGCCGACGCGCTTGCCGTCGTTCACATAGCCCGGCAACGGATTGATGCGGCCCGCGAACTTGTCCAGCACCGCCGACGACGACACGCCCCACACCACTTCGCGCAGGGTCGGCCCGGCTTCGATGGCCGGCGGCAGGCTGGGGTCGGCGCTGTCGCGCACGATCACGCGGCAGCCGTTCTGCGATTCGAACACCAGTTCGGCGGCGCTCTCCTGCGCCAATGCCATGCCCCAGTCGAGGAAGAACTGGCGGCACTTGGGCAGGTCGTCCGCGCCGTAGATGATTTCGTCGATTCCCAATACGTCCATGTGCTTCTCCTGATCCTTGTCCATGTCCATCCGCGTCAACCGGCCCACGGCAAGGGCTGCTCGTTCAGGCCCCAGTACATGCTCTTCTGCTCCATGTACTGCAGGATGCCCAGCCGGCCTTTCTCGCGGCCCAGGCCGCTGTCGCGCCAGCCGCCGAACGGCGTGGAGATGGAAAACTGCTTGTAGGTGTTGATCCAGACGTTGCCGGCCTGCACCGCGCGGCCGAAACGCCAGGCTTTCTTGTAGTCGCGCGTCCAGATGCCGGCGGCCAGCGCGTACACGCTGTCGTTGGCTTGCGCGATCAGATCCGCTTCATCGTCGAAGGGCATGGCCACCAGCACCGGGCCGAAGATCTCTTCCTGGCAGATGCGCTGGTCGTTGCTGACGCCTTCGATGATGGTGGGGGTGTAGTAGTAGCCGCGCTCGAAGGCCGCGCCTTGCGGACGCGTGCCGCCGGTACGGATGCGGCCGCCGTCGGTGATGCCGATATCGACGTAGCGCTCGATGCCCTCGCGGTGGCGGGCCGTGATCAGCGGCCCCATCTGGGTGCGCTCGTCGGCCGGATCGCCCACGCGCAGCGCGGCGGCGCCCACGGCCAGGCGTTCCATGAAGCCGTCATAGACGGCGCGCGCCACGAACAGGCGCGAACCGGCGATGCAGGATTCGCCCGAGCTGCTGAAGATGCCGTACAGCACGCCGGCTACCGCGTGATCGATGTCCGCATCGTCGAACACCATGGTGGGCGACTTGCCGCCCAGCTCCAGCGAGACCGGCATCATCTTGTCGGCGGCGATGTGGGCGATGTGCTTGCCGGTGGTGGTGCCGCCGGTGAAGGACACGCGCTTGACCAATGGATGCAGGGTGATGGCGTCACCGATCACCGAGCCCTTGCCGGGCAGCACGCTGATCAGACCGGCCGGCACGCCGGCTTCGATGCAGATCCTGGCCAGTTCCAGCGCGGCCAGCGGCGTGACCTCGGCCGGCTTGACCACCACCGCGTTGCCGGCGGCCAGCGCCGGCGCCATCTTCTGTGCTTCGCTGGCGATGGGCGAATTCCACGGGGTGATCGCGGCGACCACGCCCATGGGCTCGTAGACGCTCATGGTGAGATTGTCGCCGCGCATCGGCGTAATCGTTTCTTCCAGGGTCTCGCAAGCGGCGGCAAAGAACTGGAAAGTGCCGGCGGCGCTGGCCACCAGGTTGCGCGTCTCGGTGATCGGCTTGCCGTTATCCAGGCGTTGCAACTGGGCCAGTTCTTCGCTGCGTTCGCGGATCAACTGGGCCACGCGGTACAGCACGGCGGCGCGCTCGTGGGGCTTCTTCTGCGCCCAGCCGCTGGTGCGGAAGGCAAGGTCGGCGCCGACGATGGCTTCCTCGACGTCGGCCACGCTGGCGGCATTCAGATGCGCCACCGCTTCACCGGTGGCCGGATACAGCGTGGCGTAGCGGTCGCCGCCGCCGCGCCGCCATTGGCCGGCGACGCAGATGGGCAGGGTTTCGTTCAGGTTCATCATGTCCGGGTCAATTCAGTCAGATCGACAGCGCATGGGCACGGTTGCCCAGGGCGCGCACCACGCTGTACACGGTCAGCGCGGAAGTCTTGGGATTGGCCGCCAGCGGCTTGCCGCGCATGGTCAGCTCGAAACCGCCGAAGGCGCCGCGCGCTTCCACGTGATGCACGTTTTCGCTCACGCCCGGGTCGGCGTAAAGACGCACCCGGGTTTCATCCAGGCCCAGGCCGGCCAGCGACAACGTGGCGGCGACGTTGGCGTTCTTGGGATACAGGCGCGCGGCTTCGCGGGCGCTGCCCTCGAAGATCACGGTGGCCTCCCGCAGACCGGCCAGGTCAAAGGCGCCGTCGGCCGGCGTGTCCTTCCAGGCCTGCGGTGGCTTGCGGCCGGTGTACACCACCGACTCCAGGCCGCCCACGCGGGCCGCGGACAGCGCATCGATGGCGCCGATCGCGCCCGAGAGCAGTTGCACCTGGGTCTTGCCCTTGCGCGCGGCGGCTTCCAGCTTTTCCACCAGGCCCGGCTCGGACAACGCGCCGATGGACACCACCATGCAGGCGATGCCGCGCTCCAGCGCCGGAATGATGTGCTCGCCGATCGCCTGATGGCCGGCGCATTCGATCAGCAGGTCAGGACGCTCGTCGCCCAGGCGCGAAACGACCCTGGCCGCCGGCGCCAGCGACGACACCACGCCGCGGGCGTTATCCATGTGCGCTTCGGGCACCACCACCATGTCAAAGGCGACTTCGGGATCGCTCTTGAGGATCTCCATCACGCCCACGCCAATGGCGCCGCAACCGATCATCGATACGTGCAACATGGCCGGCTCCTCAGGCTGCCGTGGCGGCGGCGGTGGCGGCCTCGACCGCGGCTGCCGCGGCGGCGGCGGCCTTCTCTTTCTCGTTCACCGGCGGACCGGCGAAGGCGGTCTTGAAGCTGCCGATGGACAGCATGTCGATCTCCAGCAGGAACGGCCCCGGCTGCGACAGCGCCTCGTCCAGCCCGGCGGCGACGTCGGCGAGGCTGGAGACGCGCTGGTGGCGCAGCTTGAGCGCCGAGGACAGCTCGGCGTAGTCGGGCGTATGCAGATCGACGTAATGGCGGCGTCCGCCGTATTGCGCATCCTGGATGTTCTTGATGACGCCATAGCCCTTGTCGTTCATCAGCACGATGACCATGTCGGCCTGCTCCTGCACCGCGGTGGCCAGTTCGCCCAGATTCAGGATGAAGCCGCCGTCGCCGGCCAGGGTGAAGGTCTTCTTGCCGGAACGGGTGACGGCCGCTCCGATGGCCGCGCCGATGCCCATCGCCAGGCCCTGGCCGATGCCGCCGCCCAGCGCATGCACGCCAGCGCGCGGATCGAAGATACGCAGGTAACGGTTGCCCCAGGTGCTGTTGGAGACGGTGACGTCGCGTACCCAGTTGAATTCGCGGCCGGCCGCCTTCTGCAATTGCTCGACCAGCGCGCTGTAGGGACCCAGGCCATCGACCAGGCCGCCGACGGCGGTGTCGCGCGCCTTCTTCAGGTCGCCCATGAAGGCCGGATCGACCTTGAGCGCGGCCAGGCGGTCGGCCAGGCCGTCCAGCACCAGCGCGGAATCGCCGCAGACGAAGTAGTCGCTGGTGTAGCAGCGGCCTTCGGCGGCCGGATCGGCATCAACGCGATACAGCGGGCGCGGCAGTTTCAGTTCGTACTTCAGGGTTTCGTTGCCGCGCAGGCGCGAACCGACCACCAGCATGGCGTCGCAGCTCTGATAGAAATTCTCGACCGGCTTGTGCAGATTGAAGGCGCCCAGCGAACGCGGATCGTCTTCGGCCACGATGCCGCGGCCCTGGGTGCTGGTGACCACACCGAAGCCCAGTTGCAGCAGGCGCTCGACCTGGCGGCCGGCATGGCGCGCGCCGCCGCCCAGCCACAGCAGCGGACGCTTGGCTTTGAGCAGCCGCTCGGCCAGCTCATCGAGCGCGCGCTCGGACGGCACGTTCCGCGGGATCGCCAGCGGCTGCAGGTCGGTCGGCTCGGGAATCAGCGCGGCCTGGATATCGATGGGAATCTCCACCGACACCGGCCCCATCGGCGGCGTCAACGCGGTCTGCACGGCCAGCTTGATGGTGCTCAGCGCGGTCTCGACGCTACGGATGCGGAAGGCGGCCTTGGAGATCGCCTTGAGCATGGTCAACTGATCCGGCGCCTCATGGATGTAAGCCAGGCTCTGGTCGAGATAAGGCGTTTCGATCTGGCCGGTCAGGTGCAGCAGCGGCGTGCCGGCGGTCAAGGCTTCGACCATGGCGCCGGCGGCGTTGCCGGCGGCAGTGCCGGTCGAGGTCAGGCACACGCCCAGGCCGCCGGTGGTGCGGGCATAGGCGTCGGCCATGTTGGCGCCGCCGGCCTCGCCGCGCGCGGGGATGAAGCGGATCTTGCCGCGCTCGCCGAAGGCGTCGAGGATGGGCATGTTGTGGATCGAGATCACGCCGAACGCCGCCTTGACGCCGCACTGTTCGAGGAAAGCCGCGATGGCGCAGCCGACGGTTACTTGCTTGGTGGTATTAGGCATGGCGGGAAAGTCCTCCTGAAACATCGATATGGCTGCCTGTTGTGTACGAGGAAAGCGGCGTGGCGAGGAACATGATCGCGCGTGCGGCTTCCTGGGGGAGGCCGAGACGGCCGAGTTGGATATTCTTCTTTTGCGCCAGCGCCGCGGTCCATTGCCGCCAGCTCTGGTCTTGCTGTTCGGGCGGACGCGCCTCGTAGCGGCGGCGCCACTGGCCGGATTCGACCAGCCCGATCAGGATGCCGTTGACGCGCACCCGCGGTGCGTCGCCACCGGCGAATTCGGTGGCCAGCGAGCGCACCAGGTTGTGCACGCCCGCGCGGGCGGCGGACGTGGCCACCATGTGCGGCTCGGGCTGGGTCGCCAGCAGCGAGTTGACGCAGACGATGGCAGCGTCGCCGTGTTCGGCGCCGGTCTTGCGCAATTGCGGCAGGAAGGCGCGGGTCGGGTAGATCACCGAGAAGAACTTCAGGCGCAGCTCTTCGGCCCAGGCCTCGTCGGCGGTGTCGGCGAAGGTCGAGACGCGGCCCTGGCCGGCGTTGTTGACCAGCATGGAGACCGCGCCGAGTTCGCGCTCGACGGCGGCGGAGAAGGCCTGCACCTGCTCTTGCGACAGCACGTCGCAGGTCGCGGTGTACAGGCGGGCCTGCGGGAAACGCTCGCGCAGCGCGGCGTGCGCCTGCTGCAGACGGGCGGCGTCGCGGCCGCAGAAGGCGACGGCGGCGCCGGCCTCCAGCAGCAGTTCGACAGTGGCCAGGCCGATCCCCGACGAGCCGCCGGTGACCACCGCGACCTTGCCTTGAAGGGATGCCATTGCCATCTCAGCTCCGCCACATGTTGATGACCTTGCCGTCCGACTTCTCGGGCGAATGGTCGAGCAGGCGCGACAGCTCGGCCGCGGTGTCGCGCACCCGCGCCACGATGCCGTCGAGCTGGCTGGCCTCGATATGCGGCGACGGAATGGTGGCGCCCATGGCGGCCACCACCAGGCCGGAGTGGTCGCGCACTGGCGCGGCCACGGTGGAAATGCTGGTCTCGAAGAAGCCTTCCTGCAGCACGAAGCCGCGCTCCTTGTCGGCCTGCACCATGTCGAACAGCTCGACCACGGTCTTGGGCGTGTTGCTGGAGAAGACCTCCAGGTGTTCTTCCGGATACAGCTCGCGCAGTTGCGGCAGGGTCAGATCCTCCAGCAGCACGCGGCCCAGCACGGTGGCGTGCGCCGGCAGGCGGGTGCCGACATTGACGTGGCTGGTGAAGGCGGTCTGGGTGACCGACTTGGCGACATAGACGATGGAGCGGCCGTCACGCACCACCAGATTGCAGGAGTAGCCGATCTCGTTGCGCAGGCGATCCAGCAGCGGACGGCCGATCTCGGTCAGTTCCAGCGAGGCCAGGTATTCGAAGCCCAGGCGCAGCACCGACATGCCCAGGCGGTAGTCGCGGCCGCCGTCGGCGCGTTCGACGAAGCCCATGCGCTCCAGCGTCGCCAGTAGGCGGAACACGGTCGAGCGCGGTATATCCAGGCGGCGCGCAAGTTCGGGCGCGCCCAGGGTCTTGTCCTGGCGGCTGAATTCGCACAGCAGGCGCAGGCCGCGTTCCAGTCCGGGGACGGAGTACTTGTCTTGCGATTCTTCTTCGGGCAGCACTGGTTTGTTCATGGTTGTGATTCAGTTCTGGTTAAGTTGGGTGAATTGCTCGCGGATCAGCGCCGCGAAGACCGCCGGTTGTTCGATGTAGCAGGCATGGCCGGCGGCATCCACCGTGGTGAAGGGCAAATCAAACTGCCTGGCCAGCCCCTCGCTGGCCTCGGGTGTGGTGACCACGTCGAGCGCGCCGCAGGCAACCGATACCCCTTGCCTGGATGCCGCCCCGAGGTAGCCGGCGATATCATCGCCGCACAGCAGGTGCACTGCCTGGGTATAGCCGCCCGCATCGAGCCGCTGCATGTTCCAGCGCACCCAGTCGTGGTGGGCGTCGGCGGCATGCGCCGACAACAGGCGCGAACGCTTGGCCGCCATGCCGGCGATGCCCAGCGTACGCAGCGCGCCCAGGCGCTCCTCTTCCACTGCGCGCGCGCGTTCGCGCTTTGCCGGTGCGCCGTAGCCCTGGGCCGGATCGGCCAGCAAGGTGCGGCGCGCGCGTCCATCGCCCCCAGCGATGTAAGCGGCGGCCATCAAGGCGCCCAGCGAATGGCCGACCAGCACGCAGTCAGTGATCTCCAGCGCGCACAGCATCTGCTGCAGGCGCGTGGCGTAGTCGGTGGCCTTGGGGCGCGCCATCGGCAATGGCGTCGAACTGCCGTAACCGGGTGCGTTCCACGCCACCACACGCATGCCGTCTTCCAGCGCCAGCGCGCACTGCAGCCAGGACGCGGCCCCCGAGCTGATCCCGTGCAGCAGCACCACCGTCGCCGGACCGGCGCCGCAGGTCCGGTAAGAGACCACGCCGCCTGCGACCCCGACGCTGCGTTCGGCAAAACGGCCCTCCAGCAGCGCGAGCTGATCCGTCAGGTCACTGGCGCGGGCGGCGGTGGCGGGTGCGTTCATGGCGGCTGTCTTCCCTGCGCTCAGCGCTTGATCGACGCCAGCGGGTGTTCCGGCGGATAGGTCGGCGTGATGGGCTTCTTGGCGCCCAGCATCACGCACATCAGCGCATCTTCGTCGCCGATGTTGATCTCTTCGCGGTACACGCCCGGCGGCACCGACACCACGTCGCGGTCGGTCAGGATGGTTTCGAAGCGCTCGCCGTCTTTCTCCAGCACCAGCTTGAGCTTGCCGCGCATGACGAAGAACACTTCCTCGACGTCGATGTGCAGATGCGGCGGGCCTTCATGGCCGGCCGGGATGATCATCGTGGAGAAGGTGAAGTGCTCGGACGGAATGACATTGACGTCATGCGACACGCCAGTGCCGCCGGTGCCGATGTAGCGCATCTGCGCGCGGCGGAACTTGGGATCGTAGTCGGCCTGGAACTTCAGTGCGTTCCAGTCGTACTTGCGGGTGGACAGGCGTGCGACGCGCGATTCCATCCAGTCGGCGAAGCTGGCGCCGGCCGGACGATCCCAGCTGCGTGTGATGTTCTCTTGTTCGGACATGTCGGTCATGCTGTTCTCCTTGCGTTGGATAGTGTTTCAGTTCAGGACGAAACCGCCGTTGACGGCCATCACCTGGCCGGTGAAGAAGCGCGACATGTCCGACAGGGCGAACACGACGGCGCCGCACACGTCCTCCGGCAGTTGGTCGCGCTGGATCGCGCGGCGGTCGAAATAGGTCTGGTGGCGCGCCTTCGGCACGTACTCGGTGGCCTCCACCAGGGTCAGGCCGGGCGCTACCGCGTTGACGGTGATGTTGTCGCCGCCCAGCTCGCGCGCCAGCGAGCGGGTCATGCCGATCACTGCGCTCTTGCTGGCCACATAGGCCAGCAGGTTGGGCGCGCCCCAGAGCGGCGTGTCGGACGACAGGTTGACCACCGCGCCGCGGCCCGAGGCGCGCAGCGCCGGCAGGCAGGCGTTGGTCATCAGCCAGGTGCCACGCACGTTGACGTCCATCACCCGGTCCCACATCTCCACGTCCAACTGTTCGCTGGACTTGCCGCCGGAGTTGGTGACGGCGGCGTTGTTGACCAGGCCGTCGAGGCCGCCCAGCCAGCCGATGGCGGCGGCCGAACAGGTCTTGACCGATTCCGGATCGGCCAGATCGACCACGAAACCTTCCACCTTCAGTCCGCGCTCCTTCAGGGTCGCGACCGACTTGGCAAGCTGCTCTTGCAGGATGTCGGCCATGGCCACCGCGGCGCCGGCTTCGGCAATGGCGGTGACGAACGCCAGGCCGAGGCCGCGTGCCGCGCCGGTGACCAGGATGCGCCGTCCCGCCAGAAGAGTTGCCGTGCTTGCTGCTGACATGTTTTTGACTCCGGTTGCGCGCCGTTCAGACGGTGCTGGTGTTGGCCTTGGGGAGGTAGTGCAGAACCTTGCGTTCGGCCCACACGACGACACCGTAGGTCACCACGCCGATGAGGGTCAGCGCGACGATGGAGACGAACACGGCGGCGGTATTGCCCTGCCCTTCGCCATCCACCAGCAGGTAGCCCAGGCCCTGGTTGCCACCCACCAGTTCGCCCACGGTCACGCCGATCACCGACAGCGTGGAGGCGATGCGCAGGCCCGAGAACAGCGCTGGCAGCGCCGAGCGGAACTCGACCAGGTGGAAGATCTGCCAGCGGCCGGCGTTCAGGGTGCGCACCAGGTTGACCATGTCGGGATCGACCGTGCGGATGGCCGACAACACGTTGATCATGATCGGGAAGAACACGATCAGCACCGCGACGATGATCTTGGGATAGATGGTGTAGCCCAGCCACATCACGAACAGCGGCGCAAAGGCCACCTTGGGCGCGATCTGCAGCGCCAGGATGTAGGGCGAGAGCATGGCCTCGGCGCGCGGCGACAAACCCAGCGCCACACCCACGGCCAGCCCCAGCAGGGCGCCGAACAGGAAGCCGAACACCACTTCCATGGCGGTGATGCCAAAGTGCTGCCGCAGTTGCGCGTTGTTCCACATCACCACCGATTCGCGCACCACCTGCATGAAGTTGGGCAGGATGTATTCAGGCATGCCCAGCATGCCCGGGCCCCATTGCCAGGCGGCGATGAACAGCACCAGCAGCGCCAGGCTGCCGCACACGGTGCGGGCTTTTTCGCTCAGCACCGGTCGGCGCGCCGGCGCGGACGGCTCGGGAGTGGGCATGGTCAGGTCTTTCGCTGTCGTGGTATTCATGATTACTTCGCCACTCCGACAAACTGGTTGGTGAACAGCTCGTTGACCGGGGTCGCCTTGGTCACGATGCCTTCGCTGACGTAGAACTTCTGCACCGCTTCCATGCGGCCGGCATCGATCTGGCCCAGGGTCTTCTGGTTGGCGTACACGTATTTGTTGTACATCTCGAAGGTGGCCTGGATGCTGGCTTCCTTGCCCTTGTAGGTCGGCAACGCGGCGACGTAGTCATCGGCGGCGGCCTTCGGATCCTTCATGATGTCCTGCATGCCGCGCAGGGTGGCGCGCACCAGCTTCTTGAGCAGCTCGGGGTTTTTCTTGATGGTGTCGTCGGAGGCCAGGATGGCCTGGGCCATGCTCTTGAAGCCGCCGTTGTCGAGCAGCTCGACCTTGGCGCCGGCATCGGTGGAATTGACCACCCAGTCTGGGACGCCGGCGAAGGCCTGCGACTTGCCGGTGGTGAACAGTTGCCACACGCCGGCCGGGCCGGCGGCCTGGATCTGCACGTCGGTCTTGGTCAGGCCGGCGGTCTTGAGGCTGCCGAGGAACGCGTAATAGGTGGTGTCGGTGTAGGACATCACGGTGACGGTCTTGCCCTTCAGATCCTTCAGGCCCTTGATGCCCTCGGCCGGATTGGCCGCGACCATGGTCACCGACCCTGCGCCCAGCACGGCAATGGCCTTGACCGGAATGCCGTTGGCGCGGACCACGATCGGGGTATCGCCGATGGCGCCGCCGATCACGGCGTTGCCGGCGCCGATCTGCTTGGCGACATCGACGCCGCCCTTGGCGACGATGAAGCTGACCTTGAGGTTTTCATCGGCGTAGTAGCCCTTGTGCTGGGCCAGCACCCACGGCGCGAAGGCCGGCGAGTTCGGCGGCGCCGGCAGCAGATAGGTGACTTCTTCCGGTGCGGCGTGGGCGGTGACGGGCACGACGGCGGCGCTCAGGGCCAGCACGCTACAGGCGGATGCAAACAATTTCTTCATGTTTCTGGCTCTCCCTTGGGGTCTTCGTTGACGTGGGTTGTGGCGTGAATCGGTGCAGCTCAATGCAGCTCGGCGGTCTCTTTGCCCACCTTCAGCAATTCCATCAGACGACCTTGCAGCGGGCCGATCTCGGGCAGCTTGCGGCGCTCCAGGGGGTTGTCGCGGAACGGCAGATCGACGGTGATTTCCTCGACGATGGTGCCGGGACGTTCGCTCATGACCAGCAGGCGGTCGGACAGCGCGATGGCCTCCACCAGATCGTGGGTAATGAAGAGCGCGGTCTTCTTTTTCTCGTAGAGCATCTTGGCCAGGTCCTGCTGCAGCACCATCTTGGTTTGCGCGTCCAGGGCCGAGAACGGTTCATCCAGCAGCAGCACCTGCGGATCGACCGCCAGGGTGCGGGCCAGGGCGGCGCGCTGGCGCATGCCGCCGGAGAGTTGGTACGGATAGTGCTCTTCGAAGCCCTTGAGATGGCACTTGGCCAGCAGCTCGTCGGCGATGCGGCGGCGCTCGGCCTGGGCCATGCCGTCGATCTCCAGACCCAGGGTGACGTTGGCGCGGATATTGCGCCAGGGCATGAGCAAGTCCTTTTGCAGCATGAAGGCGACCTTGCGCACGGGCTTGGTCACCTTCTCGCCGCCGACGAAGACCTCGCCTTCGGTGGGCAGGTAAAGGCCGGCCCCCATGTTGAGCAAGGTACTCTTGCCGCAGCCCGAGGGGCCGATGATGGAGACCACCTCGCCGCTCTTGATGGACAGATTGACGTTGGTGACGGCGGCGCGCGGTTGCGCCGTCTGGCGGTCCACGAAGCTCTTGCCGACCTTGCGGAATTCGATTTCGATCATGTTGCCTCTGCTGATTGGCTTGGCGCCCCGTGGCGCCCCAGCTATTTTTCCCGGCCTTCCGCCTCTTCTGGGCGGGTGTCTCCAGCCGGGCACCGAAACGTTCCATATATGAAACGACAATTTATATATGAGAGATATGTGCCTTGAATATAGCAGATATTCCTGGACAAAATGACTTATTTTGTTCCATATATAAACTGATGGTTTATATAAAAACCGTTTTCCCGGGTTTACGCAAACTGCGTGCCAGGCCGCAAAGGGCGATTTCGCCGCATATTTCGACGCTCGGCTCACCAAATGGACGCGGCGCGACCCTGGCCGGTGCAAGCAATGCACGTTGTCGAACGCGTGTGGCACGGGCGATACAGGGGCATGGGCAAGCGCGCGGAATTCCCACCGCACAAGCCTGGCGGCCCGCCCTCCTCTCTATATAAGTCGGCAGGCGCGGCTTGAATGCCGGGGCAGCGCGCCGGCTTAACTGGGGTTGATTTTTGTTTGCCGGCATTTACACGGCGCTAACCGCCGCTTACACCGTTCACGAACATCATCCGCACACGAGCCGCCGCGTATTGCATGCCTGATCTGCAGATGCACCTTCCGGCGCTCGGCAGCGCCGGACATCCAGTCCGGCCGTCAAATTCCGGGGTGTCGCCATGAAGTTCCAATACCGTCTGGCCGGGGCGTGCGCGCTGGCCGTCCTGCTTTCCGCCTGCAACAGCCCGGCGCCCATGGTGACCGGGCCGACCAGCGTGCGGCCGTCGTATCCGGTGGCCAACGTCGAAAACAACGGCGCCATCTTCCGCGTCTCCAGCGCCCAGCTGTTCGAGGAACCGACCACGTATAACGTCGGCGACATCATCAAGATCGACATCTCCGAATCCATCAGCAGCAGCAACAAGGCCACCACCAACAACAGCCGCGACAGCAGCCTGACGCAAAAGGGCCCGGGTTCCGGCGCACCGCTGGGCGGCCTGTTCACGCAACTGTACGACGCCAACTACTCGGCCTCGGGCAGCAACACGTTCAAGGGCTCGGGCGACAGCAGCAGCACCAACACCATGACCAGCACGCTGATGGTCTCCATCGTCGAGGTGCTGCCCAACCGCAACCTGGTGGTGGCGGGCGAGAAGCGCATCGGCGTCAACGGCAACATGAATACGCTGCGCTTTTCCGGCGTGGTGCGCACGCGCGACATCCGCGGCGGCATCGTGTCCTCCTCCAACGTGGCCGATGCGCGCCTGGAGCAGGTCGGCGGCGGCTCGATCGCCGACGCCAGCACCGACAGCAATTTCTTCCGCCGCCTGCTGACCATCTGGTGATCCACGAAGCCTGACATCGGCCGCGCACGCGGCCGATGCAGCCGGCGCACATGCCGGCGGACGAAAAAAAAACGGCAACCTCGGTTGCCGTTTCTCATTGCCGGGCTACGCGCCCGGATCAGTATCCGGTGCTGCCCGCCCGGTTGTCAGGCGAGTTGTCCGCGATGATGGAAGGATTGCCCGGCAACAGCGCATCGACCAGCGGCGCCAGCTTCTCGCCGACCGTGGCCCACTTGTCCTGCGCGAAGGAACCGAGGCGGTATTGCGCCGTGCCCATCACGCGGCCGTCGCGGCGCAGGGTCAGCGCGGCATAGGTCAGATAGGGCGTATAGGCGTCGGTGAAGACCTTGGTATCCCACTTGACGTAACCGACGTAAGTCAGCGTCACCGGGCACGCCAGGGCTTGGGTGCCGGCATCATAGACGCGGCTTTGCACGCCGTGCTTTTGCAACTCGTTCTGCAAGCCCGGCACGAAATCGCTCAGTGCGACCGAACCGTTCCACTCGATGCAGATCTCGCGGATCGGATCCTTGTTATAGACGATGGGATTTTGCGGCGGGTTGGGCGTCATCGACTTCACGCCGGAAGCCGCGTAGCCGACCAGGCTGGCCGCATCGACCAGGGCGTTGGTGGAAGCCACGACGCAGCCCGACAGCGACGAGACCAACAATGTAGCGGTGATGATGGTACGCATGATGCCTCTCCCCCGAGCGGAACCCGCGTTGTGCAGGCATGGATTCCAGGCTGCCCATCATAGCCGCGAGGGTTCCTGCGCAAGTCTTGTTTTACCCTGATTTACGCTGTGCGCCGCGCCGCTTTACACCGCGTAAAAGCGGCGCTCCGCGTCATGCTGGCACAATAGGCGCACTTGCTTGTTCCCTAAGGAGATCCAGATGCAACGCTACTTCCCCCGCACCCTGCTGGCCGCCCTCGCGCTGGGCGGCGCCATCCACGCGGCGCAGGCCGACACGCTCAAGTCCGAAAGCGAAGTGCGCGCCCTGGCCGACAAGGTCATGGCCCAGGCCGGCGCCGGCCGCACCGACGACGCCTACGGCCTGTTGTCGCCCTACTCCCTGATCGACATCCGCACGCTGGAAATCGCGCGCGGCAACGCCCGCAATTCGCGCATGGCGATCGAGGCACAGGTGGGCGGTTCGGTGGGCTATGAATTCATCCGCTCGGAGAAGGTTGGCGAATCGCTGATCAAACTGACCTACATCGAGAAGACCGAGAAGCAGGCGATTCCGTGGATGTTCATCTTTTACAAGGCGCCCGGCGGCTGGGGGGTGAGCGCATTCAGCAATGGGGATAACGTGGATGCCTTGTTTGATCGCTGAGTAAGTAAGGGTGGCAGACAACATGCGGCTGTTTGCGTCGCTTCCATCGCTGGCTGGTGCGCAGACGGCGGCAGCGGCCTCGTGGCCGCAAAACGACGCTGGATCCTGACTTTCGTCAGGACGACGGCGGTGAAAGAAGTGGCAGCCTAAGAGGCTGTTGCGAAATTATTTTAAAAGTTGTTTTAACCGGGTCCAGCAAATCAAGGCGCAAGCCAATGACAGGAAGGCTTCGTGGATATGAGCATAGCGTTCGTAACGAATCTTCAGGCGCCGAAACGAGTGCAGCC